>JBGQLS010000496.1:0-4377 GCA_041500205.1 Anaeromyxobacteraceae bacterium
GAGAGGTTCAGCGCCATCCGAGTGCCGCTGGACGAGGTGATGCGGAACTTCCGGTAGCGCCTCCAGCCGGGCCAGCCGGACCCGCGAGCGCGTCGGCTCCCATCACTCCCGCTTGGTCGTGCTCTCGTGGGGGTGGCCGGTGGTATTGCGGCCGGCGTTCTTCCCCTCCTCGATGAGCTCGCGCACGCGCTGCCCGCCCTTGTGTCCCAGCGCCGAGTAGCCTTCGCTGCCGAGCTGCTGCTTGCGCGCTTCGCCGCCCAGCCGGCCAGCCTCGCGCACGGTCATGTTGCTGCGGCCCTTTTCCCTGTGAGACATCGAACTTCTCCTTCCTCCCTCGACCCAGCGTAACATTGGGGCATCCCCTGCAGGAAGCAAGGGCGCACTCTGCCGCCGGGCGCCGCGCTGTCCTCGTCTGGCGCGACGCACCGAGCGTCAGCACGGCGGGCCGCCGGGCGGCGGGCGAGGCGTAAGGCGTTGAACGGCGCTAAGATCACCGCGTGGCGAACCTCTCCGACAACGCGCGCGCGGTCCTCGAACGGCGCTATCTGTTGCGCGACGACGAGGGCGCGCTGGTGGAGAGCCCCGCCGAGCTCTGGCGGCGCGTCGCCACCGCGCTCGCACAGGCGGAGGAGCCGGCGCAGCGCGGCCGGTGGGCCGAGCGCTTCGAGTCTCGCCTGGCCGCGCTCGAGCTCCTCCCCAACTCGCCCACCCTCATGAACGCCGGGCGGGAGCACGGCCAGCTGGCCGCCTGCTTCGTCCTGCCCATCGACGACGACCTGGCGTCCATCTTCGACGGCCTGAAGTGGGCCGCCCTCATACACCAGTCCGGTGGCGGCACGGGCTTCTCCTTCTCGCGCCTGCGGCCGAAGGGTGATCTGGTGCGCACGACCCACGGCGTGGCGAGCGGCCCGGTCTCCTTCATGCGAGTCTTCGACGCCGCCACGGAGACGATCAAGCAAGGCGGCGTTCGGCGCGGCGCCAACATGGCCGTGCTACGCGTGGATCACCCGGACGTGCTGGAGTTCGTCGACGCCAAGCGGGGCCCCGGGCTCGCGAACTTCAACATCTCGGTGGCCGTGACCGACGGGTTCATGGCCGCGGCGCGGGCGGGCGAGCCGTTCGTGCTGCGCCATCCCAGGACGGGCGCTCCCGCCGCGCACGTCGACGGGCGCGAACTGCTCGATCGGATCGCCGAGGCCGCGTGGGCGTCGGGCGAACCCGGCCTCGTCTTCATCGACCGGGTGGACGCCCGCAATCCCACCCCTGACCTGGCCCGCTTCGAGGCCGTGAACCCGTGCGGAGAGCAGCCGCTCCTGCCCTTCGAGGCGTGCACGCTCGGATCGGTGAACGTCGGCCTCTTCGTGCGCGGAGGAGCCGTGGACTGGGACGGGCTCGGCGCCTGCGTCCGCGACGGCGTGCGCATGCTCGATGACGTACTAACCGTGAACACATGGCCGCTACCCCGGATCGCCGAGATCTCGCGCCGGAACCGGAAGGTCGGCCTGGGCGTGATGGGCTGGGCCGACCTCCTCGTGCGCATGGGCGTACCCTACGACGACCCGGCCGCGCTCGCCCTGGCCGAGGAGCTGATGGGCTTCGTGCAGCGCGAAGCGCACGCCGCCAGCCAGGCGCTCGCCGTGGAGCGGGGGCCGTTCCCGGGCTGGGCCACGAGCGCGCCGGCCGCGGCAGGGGAGCGGCCGCGGCGCAACGCCACCGTCACCACCATCGCGCCCACGGGCACGCTCTCCGTCATCGCCGGCTGCTCGTCCGGCATCGAGCCGCTCTTCGCGGTCGCGTACGTGCGCCGGGCCCTGGGTGACGTGAACCTGGAGGAGGAGAACCCCGATCTCCTGCGGAAGCTGCGGGCCCTGGGCGCCGAGTCGTCGCTGCCGCGCATTCTCGCCAACGGCCGGGCCCGCGGCGTGCCGGGCGTGCCGGCCTCCGTCCAGAGCCTCTTCGCCACCGCGCACGACGTCCGACCGGAGCTGCACGTCCGGATGCAGGCCGTCTTCCAGCGCCACGTCGACAACGGCGTCTCGAAGACGATCAACCTGCCGCGCGACGCCGCCGCGTCGAGCGTGCGCGACGCCTTCCAGCTGGCCTTCGAGCTGGGCTGCAAGGGCATCACCGTGTACCGCGACGGCACGCGCGAGGGGCAGGTCCTGACGCAGGGCTTGCCGGGGCAGGGCGGGGCCTGTCCCCAGTGCGCGGGAGCGCTCGCCCGGAGCGGAGGTTGCGAGACCTGCCCGTCCTGTGGCTACGCCACCTGCGAGACCACCGAATAGCGGGTAACATCACCGGCCCATGCCGCTCCACGCCGTGGTCACGGACCTCGACAACACGCTCTATCCCTGGGTCGACTATATCGTCCCGAGCCTGGAGGCGATGGTCGACTCGCTCGTGGCGACGACCGGGCTGCCGCGCGTCCGCATCGTGCAGTCGCTCAAGGCGGTGTACGCGAAGCACGAGTCGAACGAGTATCCCTTCGCGATCCAGGAGTCCGACCTGTTCCGGCCCTACGAGCGCGACTTCGCCTCCTTCGACGCGCTCGTCATCGCGCCGGCGCGCCGCGCCTTCAAGGAGGCTCGCAAGCGTTTTCTCCGAGCCTATCCCGGCGTCCGTGAAACGCTGGGGCGCCTGCGCGAACGCGGCGTGAAGCTCGTCGCGCTGAGCGACGCGCCCCGGAACGCGGCGGAGCTGCGGCTGAAGATGCTGGAGCTCGACGGTCTCTTCCACGCCGTGTACGCGCTGAAAGGGTACGATCTGCCCGAGAACGTGGACCCCGAGATTCGCCGCCGGGACGCCGCCGGACATTACCGATCCGCGAAGACGAAGGTACTCGAGCTGCCGCGCAGTGCCGAGAAACCCAATCCGGCAGGCCTGCGACGCGTGCTCGCCGACCTCGGCCTTCCCGGCTCCGAGGTCATGTACGTGGGCGACAACCCGAAGAAGGACATGCCCATTGCCCAGGCCTGCGGTGCGCTCGGGGTCTGGGCGGAGTACGGCACGTACGTCTCCCAGGAGTACCGGGAGCGGCTAGCCGTCATCTCGGCTCAGGCGGTCACGCGCCGGCACGTCGCCGAAGAGACGTCCGCCCGATGGCCACTCGCCATCTCGTCCTTCACGCAGGTGCTCGAGATCTTCGATGGGGCACGTTGGGTGCACCCAGGGGCGGCTCCCGCGCCGGGACGGCGTGCCGCCCGGCGTCCGGCGCGAAGGCGACGGCGAGCTTCCTAGGGCCAGCACAGGGGCTTGTGGTCCCTTCAGCGGGCCCGTATGCGCTCGTACTCGGCGAGAGCGTCCAGCGCGTCCGCCTTCGCCTCCTGGTACTGCAGGGAGAGCGTGCCTCGCCGCGCCGCCGGTGTCACCGCCAGCGCGATGAGCGCCTGGACTGCCTCTGATTCGGCTTCTACCCAGCGCAGCGCCGGGCCCTTCAGCTCGGCTCCCAGGCGTCCGGCGGCCTCCCGAGCGTGGTCGGCCGCGGAGTGGGCCGACCTGCGGGTCGCCGTGAGGTCCAGCTCGTGGCCCTTGTCGCGCGGCGCGACGGGGAGGCGCTGTCCGGCCTCCGCCTCGGAGCGTTCCAGCCCGGCGCGCGCCTGCGCGAAGGCGAGCGAGGGACCGCCCTCGGCGGCGGCCTCGAGCGGGTATTGCGAGCGGGCGCGTCGGTACGCGAAGACTGCACGGCCCAATTCGTCGCGCGGCCGCTGCAGCGAAGCTGCCGAACCCGCGCCGGGCTGCCGGAGCTCATGAGCCAGCCCAGGCCAGCGGCGGGCCACCTCGACGGCCCGCTCGGCGAGCTCGCGATCGCCCGGGTGCGTCACATCGGCGAGGGCTCTCTCGGCGTCGGCGACGGCCATGGCCAAGCGGGGTTCGAGGGCGGCGGCCCGGGACGGCAGCTCAGCCGGCGCTTCGTCGGTGGCGAGCTGCAGGGTGGACGCGAGGAGCGTCACGCGCGCCAGCCGCGCATCGACGGCCGCGGCGGCGGCGAGATCGGAGCCGGTGAAGGCTCGCCGCGTCGGCGGCTGCTGACGCTCTTGCTTGCAGCCGGCGAACGAGAGGGCGAGGGCGAGGGCAGCCCCGGCGAGACGCATGCGCCGCGCTGAAGCAGGGTGGGCTTGAAGCGAAGACGCCATTCCAATGGTGAGGCCTCGGACTTCAGGCTTCGGGCACCCGACGACCCCGCGCGTGGGGGCTAAGACCGAACCCGTTCCTGCAGTACCTCGCCTGAGGTCTGAAGCCTGAGAGCCTGTGAATCTATCCCCTCCCGTCGCCGCGACGGCCGATCTGCGGCGCCGGGCATCGTTGCAAGCCCTCGCAGTAGCACGAACTACAGCTTCGGGCTTGCGCCTCGCGCGGCTTGCAGCTAGGCCGTCTGGC
>JBGQLS010000497.1:0-4341 GCA_041500205.1 Anaeromyxobacteraceae bacterium
CGCCTGTGGCCCAGACGCCCCAGCAGCCGTCAGGGACCCCCACCCCAGCGGGAACCCCGGGTTCACCGTCTTCGGCTGCGCCGGCAGAGCCGTCGCAGCCTCACGCTGACAGCGCCGAGGCGCGGTCAGGCGTCCGCGGCGACGAGCGCGGCCAGGGGTCGAGCCCGACCGCGAACCCGCCCTCGCCCGTCCCGGCTCCCGCGGCACCGCCGAGCTCGGCAGCCGCCGCTGCCCCCAAGTCCTCGACGGAAGAGCAGGCAAGCCCCAAGGTGACGGTGGAGACGTCTCCACCACAGGAGCGTCGGCCGCCCGAGCAGCCGCCGAAGGTCGCCGAGCGGCCGCCGAAGGTCGCCGAGGTCTCACCCAAGCGCCCACCCGCGACGGCTGCCGAGTCTCAGAAGACGGGCGGTCTCAAGCGCATCCTCGCCGATGCGCGGCGCTTGCGCGCCCGCGGCAAGCCGGAGGCGGCGTTGAACATGTACGGCCGCGCGGTCGAGGTCGAGCCGAAGAACGCGGATGCGCTGGCCGGGCGCGGGCTGTGCTATCTCGAGCTGTCGCAGTACGGGCCTGCCGAGGCTAGCTTCCATGCTGCACTCGAAGCCGACGCCCGCCACGCGGAAGCGCTCATGGGCCTCGCGGAGACGTACCGTTATGAAGGACGACGAACCGAAGCGGTGACCTACTACCAAAGATACCTGGCCGCCCACCCCGACGGCGAAGACGCGGCGGCCGCCCGGAACGCCATCGACGCACTCAAGGAGTGACCATGAACACGAAGGCCAGCCCCGAAGAGGAGTACTTTGCGCGCGAGGATGCCGAGAAGAAGCGGCGCATCGCCCTCGAGATGAAGAAGGCGACGGCGGCCGGCGAGCAGAAGGCGCTCCGTGAGCTGCACTACATGCACTGCCCGAAGTGCGGAATGAAGATGCAGGAGATCCGCCTCGGGGAGCTCGACGTGGAAACCTGCTTCGCGTGCGGCGGCGTCTTCCTCGACAAGGGGGAGATCGACGTCATCGCGCAGCCGAAGCAGAAGGGCATCATGGCGGCCATCCTCAACTGGTTCAAGGAAGAGACTGAACATCCGGTGAAGTGAGGGACAAGCCTCATGTCGCTCTCGCTCGACGAGGTGCGGCGAATTGCCGTGCTCGCACGGCTGAAGCTTTCGCCCGACGAAGAGCAGGTGTTCCAGGGCCAGCTCTCCGCGATACTGGAGTACGTCAAGCAGCTCGAGGAGCTCGACGTTTCGGGCGTCGAGCCGATGACCCACGCCCTCGCCGGCGATCAGCCGCCGTTGCGTGACGACGTGGTCCGTCCGAGCCTGCCGCCCGAGGACGCGCTCGCCAACGCCCCCGGACGCGAGGGCACCTGCTTCAAGGTCCCGAGGATCATCGAGTGAGCGCGGACGATCTGCTCGACCTCTCGCTCCTCGAGCTCGCCGGCGGCCTCGGCGCCAGGCGCATCTCGTCCAGGGAAGTGACCGACGCCGCGCTGGCGCGCATAGAGGAGACCGATCTCCGCCTGGGTGCCTTCCTCGAGGTGACCGCGGCGAGAGCGCGCGCGCAAGCGCTGGCCGCGGACGAGCGCGCAGCGCGTGGAAGACGCCTGGGGCTGCTCGACGGCGTTCCCATCGCGCTGAAGGACATCTTCCTCACCCGCGGTATCAAGACCACCTGCGGCTCCCGCATCCTGGAGGGCTTCGTCCCGCCCTTCGACGCCACCGTCGTCGAGCGGCTCGACGCGGCCGGCGCGGTCCTGCTCGGCAAGCTCAACATGGACGAGTTCGCGATGGGCTCCTCCACCGAGAACAGCGCGTTCAAGCCCTGCCACAACCCGTGGGACCTCACGCGCACGCCCGGAGGCTCCTCCGGCGGCAGCGCCGCGGCCGTGTCAGCGCGGCAGGTCTTCGGCGCGCTCGGGACCGACACGGGTGGTTCCATCCGCGAGCCGGCCGCCTTCTGCGGGATCGTGGGGATGAAGCCCACTTACGGCAGGGTCTCGCGCTATGGCGTCATCGCCTTCGCGTCCTCGCTCGACCAGGTCGGCCCGCTTGCACGCACGGTGGGTGACGCAGCGGCGCTCCTGCAGGTCATCGCGGGACGGGACGAGCGCGACATGACCTCGTCGGCGCGGCCGGTGGAGGACTACAGCGGGTCCCTGGAGGAGGGCGCCCGCGGGCTGCGCGTCGGCGTGCCGCGCGAGTGGCTCGAGTCGGGCCTCGAGCCGGGCGTCGCGGCGTGCGTGCGGTCGGCGCTGGCGGCGTACCAGAGAATGGGCGCGCGGCTCGTCGACGTGTCGCTGCCGCACACGAAGTACGGCATCGCCGCCTACTACCTCATTGCTCCGGCCGAGGCGTCGTCGAACCTGGCGCGCTACGACGGCGTCCGCTACGGACTGCGGGCGGAGGGGGGCAGCGGCCTGCGGGAGATGTACGGAGAGACGCGCCGGCGGGGCTTCGGGCCCGAGCCGAAGCGCCGCATCATGCTCGGCACCTACGCGCTCAGCGCCGGCTACTACGACGCGTATTATCTGAAAGCGCAGAAGGTCCGGACCCTGCTCCGGCGCGACTTCGACCGCGCCTTCGAGACCTGCGACGTGGTGGCGGGGCCGGTCACGCCCACCGTGGCGTTCCGCTTGGGAGAGAAGGTGGACGACCCGCTCCAGATGTACCTCGCGGACGTGTTCACCGTGACCTGCAACCTCGCCGCCCTGCCCGGCCTGGCCTTGCCGTGCGGGCTCCACCCCACCGAGAAGCTGCCCGTCGGCCTGCAGCTCATCGGGCGCTCCTTCGACGAGGCCACCCTCTTCCGGGCCGCGCGGGCGCTCGAGCGCGAGCTCGGGCCGCTGCCGTCGCCTCCGGGGCTAGGACCCGAGGGCGCGAGCCGCCCGATGCGGATGGTGCGCTGATGCCGGTTTCGGATTTCGAGACGGTGATCGGGCTCGAGGTCCACGCCCAGCTCCTCACCCAGAGCAAGATCTTCTGCGGCTGCACGACCGCCTTCGGGGGCGAGCCGAACACCCACACCTGCCCGGTATGTCTCGCCATGCCCGGCGTGCTCCCGTCGCTCAACCGGCGGGTCGTCGAGTTCGCCGTCCGCGCCGGGCTCGCCCTCGGCTGTGAGGTGAAAGGCAAGAGCGTCTGGGCGCGCAAGAACTACTTCTACCCGGACCTGCCCAAGGGCTACCAGATCTCACAGTACGAGCTGCCCATCGGCCAAGGTGGCCGCGTGCCCATCACTCTGGACGGCGAGGAGAGGGCGATCCGGCTCACCCGCATCCACATGGAGGAGGACGCTGGCAAGAACCTGCACGAGGTGGCACCGGACGGCAGCTCGGGCGTCGATCTCAACCGCGCCGGCGTGCCGCTCCTCGAGATCGTCTCCGAGCCCGACCTGCGCAGCGTCGACGAGGCGATCGAGTACTTGAAGTCGCTGCGGGCCATCCTCATGTACCTCGGCGTGAACGACGGGAACCTGGAGGAGGGTTCTTTCCGCTGCGACGCGAACGTGAGCGTCATGCCGCGCGGGTCGAAGACCCTGGGCCAGCGGTGCGAGATCAAGAACATGAACTCGTTCCGGTTCCTCAGGCAGGCCGTCGAGTACGAGGTGCGCCGACAGGTGGAAGTTCTGGAAGCGGGCGGCAAGGTCGCGCAGGAGACGCGCCTCTTCGATCCCGCGCGCGGCGAGACGCGGGCCATGCGTTCCAAGGAGGACGCGCCCGACTACCGCTACTTTCCGGAGCCCGACTTGCCACCGCTCATCGTGGACGAGGCGCTCCTTTCGGCGGTGCGCGCGTCGCTGCCGGAGCTGCCGGGCGCGCGCGCTTCCCGTTACCAGCGACAGCTCGGTCTGTCGGTCTTCGACGCGCAGCTCCTCACGGCGGAGCGGGCTGTGGCGGAGTTCTTCGACGCGGCGCTCGCCGCCTATGGCAGCGGCCCGGATGCCGCCAAGAAGGTGGCCAACTGGATGAACGGCGAAGCGGCGCGACTCGCAAACGAGACGGGCCTCGAGCCCTCGGAATGGAAGGTCACCCCCGAGAAGCTGGCCGCGATCCTGAAGCTCGCCGACGCGGGCACGGTCGGCGGTCCGGGCGCGAAGCAGCTCTTCGAGGAGGTCTTCCACCGCGGCGGGGACCCCGCCGCGGTCGTGAAGGCGAAGGGCCTGGCCCAGGTCTCCGACGAGGGGGCCATCGAGGCGGCGGTGAACAAGGTGCTCGCCGCGAACCTCGGAGAGGTCGAGAAGCACCGCAGCGGGAAGAAGAACCTCGTCGGCTTCTTCGTCGGCCAGGTGATGAAGGAGATGAAGGGGAAGGGCAATCCGGCCCTGGTGAATGCGGTGCTGAAGA
>JBGQLS010000498.1:0-4335 GCA_041500205.1 Anaeromyxobacteraceae bacterium
CGGGCCCGGTTTTCTGGGCGCCTCTCACAGGGTTGTTCAGAATACCGGGGACCGAGCCAGGCGAGCGAGACGCAAGCAGGCCGAGGCGCGACGACCGAGCATAGCCACTGGCTATGTGAGGGAGGAGCAACGAAGGGATGCGACGCGGATCGTTCGCCGCGGCGACGGGACCGGTGTTCTGGGCAACCCTCTCAAGCGAGCTTCTTCTCCTTCTCGAACGAGAGGAGCGGAGGTTCCTTGTTCAGGATGACACCCTCCGTGATCTTGCACTCCTTCACGCCTTCCCGGTAGGGCACGTCGTACATGATGTCGAGCATCGACTGCTCGAGGATGGCGCGCAGCCCGCGCGCGCCCGACTTTCGGCGCATGGCCTCCCGCGAACATGCGCGGAGCGCCTCGCGGGTGAAAGACAGCTTCACCTTCTCCATCTCGAAGAGCTTCACGTACTGCTTGGTGAGCGCGTTCTTCGGCTGGGTGAGGATGGTGACGAGGTCGTCCTCGCTGAGGTCGGAGAGCGTGGCGATGATCGGAACGCGACCCACGAACTCCGGGATCATCCCGAACTTCACGAGATCGGTCGGCTCGATCTTGGCGAGGATTTCACCGAGGGACTGCTCTTCCTTGCGGTCGATGCGCGCGCCGAAGCCGAGCCCCTTCACACCCACGCGGCGTCGAATGGCCTGCTCGACTCCGCAGAACGCACCGCCGACCACGAAGAGGATGTTCGACGTGTCGACCTGGATGTACTCCTGCTGGTTGTACTTCTTGCCGCCGCGCGGGGTGACGTTGGCGCGTGTCCCCTCGATGATCTTGAGGAGCGCCTGCTGCACACCCTCGCCGCCGACGTCGCGGGTGGGCGACGGCGTGTCGCCCTTGCGCGCGATCTTGTCGATCTCGTCGATGTAGACGATGCCTCGAGACGCCTTCTCCACGTCGTAGTCGGCGTTGTGGAGCAGGTTCTGGATGATGTTCTCGACGTCCTCCCCCACGTAGCCTGCCTCGGTGAGGCTGGTGGCGTCGGCGATGGTGAAGGGAACGTTGAGGAAGCGCGCCAGTGACTGGGCGAGGAGCGTCTTGCCCGATCCGGTCGGCCCGATGAGGAGGATGTTCGACTTCTGTAGCTCCACTTCCTCGGCAACCGCCCGACCCTGACCTGGACGCGCGGGCCGCGGTGGCTTCTTCGAGTAGACGCGCTTGTAGTGATTGTAGACGGCTACCGAGAGGACCTTCTTCGCGCGGTCCTGGCCCACCACGTAGTCGTCGAGGAAGCTCTTGATCTCGGCGGGAGTCGGCAGCGAGACAGCGGGGCGGCCCTCGTCGCGCTCGGCCTCTTCCGCGATGATGTCGTTACAGAGCCGGATGCACTCGTCGCAGATGTAGACCGTGGGCCCGGCGATGAGCTTGCGGACCTCACGCTGCCCTTTCCCGCAGAAGGAGCAGCTGAGATTCCCGTGGTGGTGCTCTTTGCGGCTCACGCATCCCTCTCAGGTTACGCCCTGATCTTACACCAAACCTGGACGCCCACACAGCCGACACGCCGTCCCACACTATAGCGAGGCCCGGTCGCGACCGCCCTAGAACGCGGCGCGTGGGGAAGTAAGCTCCGCTCACGCATCCTACCCCGTGGTTCCTACCCCGTGGTGGGTAGCTTACACATGCAGCATGTGCCCCGACGGCTCGCGAGGCAAGCCGCAAGCGGGAGGCGGACACATGCTCAACCCTCGATGAGCTCGGCGATATCGTCGGCCAAGGCCCTTGCACGTTCGGCCACGGCGCGGGGGATTCCATCCTCTGCGGCGCACGCCCTCTCGAGCCGGCGGGCCATCGCCAAGAGCCTCCGGACCCTCTCCTCTTCGGACCCATGGGGCCGAGCCTCCGGTCGGGGTGCGGGGCCGTAGCGCTCGCTCAGTTGCCGATTCAAGGCGGCAGGAGTGGGAGGACTCTCGAGGATGTCCTCCCGCAGCTCCTGCCAACCGCCCTCGGGCAACCGACCGGCCGCCTCGGCGCGCGAGAGCACCTCGATGAGCTCGAACGACGGCGCGGGTCGTGGCTCCTTCCCACGTACGATGGAGGGCTCGTGCCGCGAGAGGAAACCGTAGCTCATGGTGAGCTTGTCGGCAGTCGGCTTGCGGATGAAGAGCTCCTTCGCGCAGTAGGCGTCGAAGGTCGCGAATCCCCATTCACGCCAGAGTTCCTCGTGCTTGACCTCGGACAGCATCCGTCCGAGGTCCACCCAGGAGGCCTTGAATTGCCGCGCGCACTCGAGCACGCGGCGCCGCATCGATTCCTCAGGCAGGTCTTCGATGCGCGCTCGGATCTTCTCGGCTGCGGCGGTCACGGACGACTTCTACCGCACGGGGGTGACACCCCTGCCGATCCTGAACACGAGCGACACCACGGGCCGTTGCCCGGGGAACGGGTCGAAGGACCATTCGCGCAGCTTGGCGAGCACGCAGTCGCGCAAGGGACCGGACTTGAAGCGTGGTTCGTCGATCCAGAGCGCCACCACCTTGCCGTCGTTGCCCACGGCGAACTCGAGAGGGATCTCGCCCGCGAATTCCGGGGATCGCTGCGCCTCCTCGCGAAGGCAAGGAGCGAGCGAGCCCTGTCGTCGCGCCACGACCTCCTGGATCCTTCCCGGATTGTACTGCGCGAGGACGAGGTCACCGCCTTGCGCGGCGCCGCCTGGTCGCGCGCTGTGCGCCCCGCTCGCGGTCCGCCTCGCAGACCGGCCCGGCGCCTCGTGCTGAGGCGCCGTCAGATCCGGGATGGCGATCTCATCCTCGGAGGCGGCAACCGCGCGCGGACCGCTCCCCACGCGCACCGCCCCGACGGTGATGCCGTCACCGAAATCGTCGAGCAGCTTGCTTCGTCTCTCCCACGGCCGCTTCGTGGCGAGGAGCCACGCGCCACCTCCCGCGGCGCCGACCAGCACGACCAGCGCGAGCGCCGCGCCTGCGCTCTGCAGCGCGCTTCGACGCCGGGCCAGCTTGCGCGAACCGGTCACCTCCGCCTCGACCCGAAGGCGCGCCTCCGCCTTCTTCAGATGGACGAGGAAGCCGGACACGCTCCCGAGCGGCCGCCACTGGCCGTCCTCGGCGGCCACCTGCGTCGCGGCACCGACCTTGCCCTGGAGGACGAGTTCCACGAGCTGGTCCTGAGTGATGGGACCAAAGACCTGTCCTTGGTCCTTGAAGAGCCACTCGCGCGGCCGAGCCGTGGTCTCGAGCATCATGCGGATAATGGTTCGCGCTGGATGGGCGTGAGGGAAGCGTGCTCAAGTTAGCACGCCGTGGAAAAGCGCCGCTACGCCCTGCGCCTCGCCTACCATGGTGGCGCCTTCAGAGGATTTCAGCGCCAGCCGGGGCTGATGACGGTGCAGGAGTGTCTGGAGGGGGCGCTCGCGCACATCGGCATCCTCGTGCGCCTGGATGCCGCCGCCCGCACCGACGCCGGCGTGCATGCACTCGAACAGGTCGTGACCTTCACTGCACGCGCGGCGCTGGAGCCCGCCGAGCTGCGCGCCGCCATCAACGCGTGGACGCCGCAGACCCTTCTCTGCCTCGACGCGAGCTGCGTGCCGCCCCGTGTCCATGCGCGCGCCTCTGCCCTCTCGCGCACTTACGTCTACCTCGTGGGCGCTCCGGTGCCACCTGAGCTGGCGGGCTACGCCTGGAACCTCCCCGACCAGCGCGCCTTTCCCGGTATGGGTTCTCCGCACCTCGACGTCTCTCGCGCGCGCAACGCCCTGATACCGATCGTGGGCGAGCACGACTTCGGCGGCTTCGCCAGGCAGGGTGAGCAGACGGCTCGGCGCGGAATCGATCCGAGGGCGACCGTGCGAACCGTCCTGCGCGCCGAGGTTGTGGCGGCGTCGGAAGCGCCACTCACCGCCTTCGTGCTCGAAGGATCCGGCTTCCTGCGCGCGATGGTGCGCAACATCGTCGGCGCGGTGGTCTCCGCCGCTGTGGGCGTCTTCGAGCCGACGCGGATCTTCGAGATCCTCGCGGCGCCGCGCGGCCGTTATCGCGGCGTCAGAGCGCCGGGATGGGGGCTGACGCTCGCCCGCGTGGATTACCCGAAACCCCTCTTCCCCCGTCCGCCGAGTGGGTGAGGAGATGTCACGCCACCGAGCTCAAGACCTGTCGAAAAATGGACCGCCCAGCTGCTTGGCGGGGGTGGGGCCCCGACGGGCTTGCCCGGCGGGGCGGGGGCCGCCTTCGCCCCCGGGTCCTCAAGACCTGTCGAAAGATCAGCTGCGGTCGCAGGGGCCCGGGTGGGGCCCCGGCGGCTCTGCCGGTGGGGCGGGGGCGGCCTGCGCCCCCGGGTCCTCAA
>JBGQLS010000499.1:0-4317 GCA_041500205.1 Anaeromyxobacteraceae bacterium
ATGGAGTGGGTGACGCCCTCGAACGCGTCCTCGAGCGGATGGGCGTAGTCGTACATCGGGTAGATGCACCAGCGGTCCCCGGTCCGGTGGTGGTGCGCGTGGCGGATCCGGTAGAGGAGCGGATCGCGCATGAGCACGTTCCGGTGCGCCATGTCGATCCGGGCCCTGAGGACGCAGGCGCCGTCGGGGAGCTCACCCGCCCGCATGCGGCCGAAGAGGCGGAGGTTCTCCTCCGCGGGCCGGGTGCGGTACGGGCTATTCGCCCCGGGCCGCTCGAAGCTGCCGCGCTGGCCGCGGATCGTCTCCTGCGGCTGGCTGTCGACGTACGCCTTCCCCTCGCGGATGAGGCGCTCGGCGCACTCGTACATCCGCTCGAAGAAGTCGGACGCGTAGTAGATGTGCTCGCCCCAGTCGCACCCGAGCCAGCGCACGTCGGCGGCGATCGACTCGACGTACGAGGCCTCCTCGGTGGTGGGGTTCGTGTCGTCGAAGCGCAGGTGGGTCCGGCCCCCGAACTGGCGGGCGAGGCCGAAGTTGAGGAGGATCGACTTGGCGTGCCCGATGTGGAGGAAGCCGTTCGGCTCGGGAGGGAAGCGCGTGACGACGCGGCCGCCGTTCTTGCCGGCGGCGAGGTCGGCCTCGACGATCTGGGCGAGGAAGTTGGGAGGGCGTGCGGCTTCGTTCATGGGGTCTATCTGCGGCGGGAGACGAGCCCCGCCCACGGACTCAGCGGGGGCGCGGCCCCGCGCTACGGAATCATCTACCATCAAGTAACGAGGCGGAGCGCGCCGTCGAGCCGCTTCAGCGTCTCGTCGCGGCCGAGGATCTGGACGACGTCGTAGATACCGGGCGACGCGGTGCCTCCGGTGAGGGCGACGCGCACCGGCTGCGCCACCTTCCCGATGGAGAGCCCGCGCGACTCCGCTGCCTCGTGGAAGAGCTTCTCGAGCGAGGCGGTCTCGAGCCCGGACAGCGCGGCGACGCCGGCGCGGACGGCTTCCAGGAGCGGCTTCGCCTCCGGGGTGAGGAACTTCGCCTTCGCCTTCGGGTCGAGCCGGATGGGCGCGTAGAAGTAGCTGAACTGCTCCACCATCTCGGCGAAGTTCTTGGCGCGCTCCCGCGCCACCTCCACCACGTGCCGGAGCTTGGCGTCGTCCTGCACGGAGAGGCCGGCCGCGGCGAAGCAGGGGACGGCGCCCCGCGCCAGCTCCTCCGCGGAGAGCTGGCGCATCCAGGTGTGGTTCACCCACAGCATCTTGCCGAGGTCGAAGACGGCCGCCGCCTGGCCGACGTCCTTGAAGTCGAAGAGCTCGACGAGCTTCTCGAGCGAGAAGATCTCGTCGTCGCCGTGCGACCAGCCGAGGCGCGCCAGGTAGTTCACCACCGCGTTCGGCTGGTAGCCCATGTCGCGATAGGCGGTGACGCTGGTCGCGCCGTGGCGCTTCGAAAGGCGCGCCTTGTCCGAGCCCAGGATCATGGGGAGGTGCGCGAAGACGGGCACCGGCGCGCCCAGGGCCTCGTACATGAGGATCTGCCGGGCCGTGTTGTTCACGTGGTCGTCGCCGCGGGCGACGAGCGTGATCTTCATGGTGACGTCGTCGATGAGCGCGCCGAAGTTGTAGAGCGGGACGCCGTCCCCGCGCAGGATGACCTCGTCCTGGAGCGTGTCGTGCGGCGTCGAGATGGGGCCCTTCACCAGGTCGTCGTAGACGGTGGCCCCGGTCTCCGGCATGCGGATGCGGACGACGTGGCGCTTCGAACGATCGTACGGCTTCTCGCGGCAGGTGCCGGGGTACTTGAACTGGCGCTTCTCCGCCTCGGCCTGCTTGCGCAGGACGTCGAGCTCTTCCTTCGTGCAGTAGCAAGCGTAGGCCTTGCCTTCGCGGATGAGCTTCTCGGCGTGCGCCTGGTAGATCTCGAGGCGCTGCATCTGGAAGTAGGGCCCGTGCGGCCCGCCCACCTCCGGCCCCTCGTCCCAGTCGAGGCCGAGCCAGCGCAAGGCGTCGAAGATGGCGGCCTCCGCCTCCTTGGTCGAGCGCCCCTGGTCGGTGTCCTCGATGCGGAGCACGAACGTCCCGCCGGTCCGGCGGGCCCAGAGCCAGTTGAAGAGCGCAGTGCGCGCCCCGCCGATGTGGAGGTAGCCGGTTGGGGAGGGTGCGAAGCGAAGGCGAGGCTTGTCCGTCATGGCGGGCGGAAATTAACACGAAAGCAGCGGACGGGAAGGGTCGCCGTCCAGGCTGAGCAGGTGATGGAACGTAGCGCGGGGGCTCGCACCCCGCAGCGGTGCGCGGGCGGGCGACGACCTGTCCGCGGCCGGGTTGAATTCGCGCGCACGCCCTCCGTCCGGGAGTTAGGATGGCGAGGCCATGAACACCATGAAAGCGCTCCTCTCCCTGCTCTTGCTCGCCGTCGCGATACCCGCGATGGCCTCCGTCGCCGTGCCCGTGAGCGTGGAAGACCTCGCCCGCGGTTCCGACGCAGTGGTGCGCGGACGCGTCGAGCGCGTCACCGCGCGCTGGACCGAGGACGGGAGGCGCATCTTCACCTACGCCGAGGTGCGCCCGTCGAGCGTCCTGCGCGGAACGGCCCCCGGGCTGATGACGGTCATCACGCCCGGCGGGGTGGTCGGCGACATCGGCCAGCGTGTGGACGGGGTGGCCGCGTTCGCCGAGGGTGAGGAGGTCGTCGTCTTCGTCCATCGGGCAGAGGCCGGGACCTACCGCGTGAGCGGCCTCGCACAGGGGAAGTTCTCGGTGTCGGGCGGTGTCGCGAGCCCCGATCTCTCGCACACGGCGCTGGTTCCTGCTCCGCTCACCTCGGGTGAAAGGCACGCCGAGGCGATGCAGGTGCAGGAGCTGGAGCGGCGCGTGCGGAGCACCCGATGAGGGAGCCGCTCCGCGGATCGACGCGACTGGCTGTTGCCCTCGCCCTGCTCGCCGCCGCGAGCCCGGCGGCGGCCTTCATCCGCTCGACCACCACGAACCCGCCGGACCCGACGCAGGGGGCCTGCCTTGCGTGGACTCCGCATCAGATCACGTATGTCGTCAATGCTGGTGCATTCGATGATGTAGCCATCTCGGTGGGCAGCTGCTCCAGCGCGAAGATCGCCACCACGCTCATCAACCAGAGCATCCCGAGCTGGAATACGGCGACGCATGCTGGCGGCAGCCAGCCCTGCACGAACTTCACCTTCGTGCCCGACCCCACCCCAAGCACTCTGACCGCCATAGGCAGGGACGGGGTCAACCTGGTCGTCATCCGGAAGGGCATCTGCAGCGCGCTCCACGCGGGTGACCCGTGCTTCAACACCGTGGGCAAGTGCGCGGCGGATTTCAATTGCTGGGAGCACAACGGCGCCCCCGACCGCCTCTCCCCCAGCACGCTCGCGCTCACCACCGCCACCTTCGTCGCAAGCACAGGCGAGATCTTGGACGCGGACATGGAGCTCGCCGGGTGGGATGGGTTCCCGGGGACCATACCGCAGGTCGCAGCCACAGCCGCTGCCGCACATGGCTGGTACAACACGTGTTTCGTCCCCTCGGCCGTTCAGCAGCCCTGCACCGCCTATGGCCAGCCCGGTTGCGCGTACATCGACCTGGGCGTGACGGTGACGCACGAGGCAGGCCACATGCTCGGCCTCGACCATCCTTGCGCTTTTACCAACGTGCCCAGCTCCACCTGTGTGCCCGACGCCGTCATGGCGCCGCAGTACGCCGCCGGCACGACCACCAAGCGCCAGCTCACGCAGGACGACGTCAACGGAGTCTGCTCGATCTATCGCCCAGGCGAGGCTTCCGATCTGAAGACGGGCTGTCTCGCGCCGGGTGTGCAGCCGAAGAGCAGCGGCGGCTGCAGCGCCGGCGGTGGGGGAGCGCTCTCGCTCGCCGGCCTCGCCCTCGGTCTCTGGCGGCGCCGAGCTCGCCGCACGATCGTGCCGGCGTAGCCGACGACGCTGGTCCGGGCGACCGAGCCGGCCGGTGCGCGACAGCCCTCGTCGCTACCGCGGCGGGACGCTCACCGCACGATCGCCCCGGCGTAGCCGACGACGCTGTCCCGGTCGCCCGTGACGTCGCCGCTGTTCGCGTAGCGAACGAGCTCCGCGCTCCTGGCGCCGAGCGCTCGCGCCGCCGCCAGCATGACCGTGGCCGGGACGACGCCGCACATCGAGATGTCCTCGCGGCGGACGGTGTCGTGGAGCCCGCGCGCGTCCAGCGCGATGAGGCGGTCGAGCGCGCGATGGTCCTTCTCGCGGGCCTCCTCGGCGCTCACGTAGTGGCTCATGTCGCTCGAGGCGACGAGGAGAGCGGGGTGCGCGCG
>JBGQLS010000500.1:0-4286 GCA_041500205.1 Anaeromyxobacteraceae bacterium
CGAGGGCCTCAAGCGCGCGGGCAG
Organism: Anaeromyxobacteraceae bacterium; assembly: GCA_041500205.1. Classification (GTDB taxonomy): domain Bacteria; phylum Myxococcota; class Myxococcia; order Myxococcales; family Anaeromyxobacteraceae; genus Anaeromyxobacter_A. The sequence goes on from JBGQLS010000500.1 coordinate 25, forward strand.
TCGGCTAAGCACGCCTCCACGAGAGGGGAGGCCAAAGGGATCCCGTCTCCCTCTCCCCCGCTGGGGGCGAGGGGGTAATGCTCTGGCCCCTCACCACACCTGCAACTCCACCCCACCGAACAGACCTTGACGTCTCCGTCTCGTCCGACCATCCCTGCGACTCATCCTGGGACAAGACCGCCGCGCTCACGCTTTTCACGTGCCGGACGTCCCGTGATTCCCCAGCAGTGCCAAGTTCTTGGACAGCGCTGTGACTAATGCCCAGGGGCTTGCCCGGCGGGGCGGGGGTCGCCTGCGCCCCCGGCGACTCAAGACCTGTCGAAAGATACGATCGCTCTGCGGCGTGGCCGGGGTGGGGCCCCGATGGGCTTTGCCCGGCGGGGCGGGGGCGGCCTGCGCCCCCGGCGACTCAGTTCAATCGAGCAGGCCGCTTCGGGCCGCCATCGCGAGGGCCTGTGGCCTGTTCGCCGCCCCGAGCTTCGTGAGGACGTTGTAGACGTGGAAATTGACCGTGCGCTCGCTGACGCCGAGGATGACGGACGTCTCCCAGGAGCTCTTGCCCTCGCTCAGCCACTTCATGATCTCCCGCTCGCGGCCCGAGAGAGCGACGGGGGCTGCTTGCGGGCGCTCTTCCTCGTGGACCCGGGAGAGGGCGAGGTGCAGATGGGGGGCGACGAGCTCCAGCACGGCAGCGGCGCGCTCGTCGCGCCTCATCGTCGAGCTCTTGAGGTGGAACAGGCTTCCGCTTGCGTTCGAGGCGGCACTGCTGCCCACCACGTAGCCTTCCCCAACCCCGAAGTCCATGCACAGCTCGGTGATCTCCTTCGGGCGCCCGCCGGTCGCTTCCGAGCAATACTGGGCCCGGCAGCTCGTGAGCGCCTCCTTCACGATGGTGTCCACCCGGAAGTAGTCGCGGGCCAGGTACTCGAGGGTGAATGCCTCGGGGTAATCGATATTGATCTTGTGGAGCGAGACGACGCCGTGCCGTGGGCCGCACCGAGCGGAATGCGCGAATGCATGATCGAAGGCCACCAATTCCCTGATCCTCGGGAAGAGGCTCCGGAAGTCGCTCTCGGTCCGGCAGGAGACGCACCCGTGGAGGATCTCCAGGAGCGTCATCGCGTCGGCGGCGGAGAGCCAGGAGCGGAACTCCGTGGGCTCGAAGGAGCGCATCGCGATCACCTCGGCCATCGGGGATGGCCAGAGGCGAGAAGACCACGTCTGCGCGGCCCGTTCAAACCTTTTGTGCGCGAGCGGGCTCCTGGAACGAGACCTCCGCCGCGCTTGCGGGGCGGCAAGGCTGCGGAGGTCTTGAGATGTCGGCAACCCTATGGATTCGCTGCTAACTTGGCTGAAGGTGAAGCGATCCCCGAGTCAGAAGCCATCGTTATGGACGGCCATGATGGATAGGTCCTCGTTCCTGATCGCGGCGGCGAGGGCGTCTGCCTGCGGCAGGACGTTCTTGATGAAGAACCTGGCGGATTGCACCTTGCCGTCGTAGAAGGCGGCCTCCTGGTTGCGGCCCAGGAATTCCGCCCTCTGTGCCCCATTCAGCGGGTCGATGCGGTTGTCCTTGTAGAGCGTGTTCAACGCCTTCGCGGCGACGCCGGCCTGCCAGAAGAGGAGCCATCCCGTGCAGACCTCACCCATGAGATGGGCGAAGGGGGTGGCGTTGGCGATCGGCACCAGCATCTTGCCTTCCCCGGCACACCTGGCGAAATAGGCTCCCGTCTCTCCCAGGAGCCCGATCCTCTGTCCTACCGCGGCCGCGAGGTCCTCGATGCCGGCGGTCCGCGCGTGTTCTCCGGTGATCCGCCCCATCTCGCCCAGGAGGGCTGCAAAGTCCTTCCCTCCGTTGCGGCCCATGGCCTGGGCGACATAGAGGAGGGCGTGTACTCCGGTGGCGATCTCCCAGATGGAGGCGACCTTGACGTCTCGGAGGAACTGCTGGGCCGGGTAGTCGCTGAAGAGCCCGTAACGGCCGTGCACCTGGATCGCCGTCTCCGCCACCCGGAATCCCTTGTCGGCGCTGTAGATCCTGAGGATGGGGAGCAGGAGCTCCGTCATCCCCGACCACCGCTCCCTCTCGACGGGATCGGTCGCGGCAGCGGCCTTGTCCATGGAGAGGGCGCTGAAATAGACGAACGCCCGCATCCCCTCCACGTGCGACTTCATCCAGAGGAGCATGCGCCGCACATCCGGGTGCTCGATGATGGGTACGCGCTGGGCTGCCGGATTCCCGGCCTGGCTGATGTGGGCGCCCTGGATGCGGCTCTTGGAGTGCTCGAGAGCGTGGAGATAGGCGGCCGAGGCAATGCCGGTCGCCAGGGTTCCGCAGCAGAGGTGGCCGCTCTTCAGGGCGTGCATCAGCATCCCCATCGCCTGACGCTGCTCGCCGATGAGCTCGGCGTAGCAATCGCCGTTCTCGCCGAAGTTGACCGTGCAGCTGGGATTGGCGTTGAGCCCCAGCTTCCGCTCCAGCCCCACGATTGAATAATCGTTCCGCCGTCCCAGAGAGCCGTCTGAATTGACGAGGTACTTGGGCACCACGAAGAGCGACAGTCCGGTCTCGTTTGCTGGGTCGCCTTCGACCCGCGCCAGGACCAGGTGGATGATGTTCTCGAAGAGGTCCGAGTCTCCCCCGCTCTCGGGTCCTTTGGTCCCCTTGATGCGGTAGGATCCGTCGGCCTGTTTCACCGCCACCGCCGTCTGGAGCCCGGGGTCACAGCCGGAGCCGTCCTCGTTGAGGGCGCTGGCGGGCCCCCACCTGCCGGAGACCAGGTGCTTCAGGTACTTCTCCTTCTGCTCCCTGCTGCCGATTGCTTCCAGCACGACTGAAAGGCAGAACGGCTTGGGCATGCTCCAGACAAAGGCCGCATTGTGCATGAACCCCTCGAAGAGCGGGGCCCATAGCGACATGGGGAAGCCCATGCCTCCATTCTCTTTGCGGGCGATGACACCCGGCCACCCGCCCCTGTCGTATTCTTCCTTCAGCCGCTTGAAGCTACGGGGCACGGAGACGCTGCCGTTCTCCAGCCTGCAGCCCTCACGATCGGCCTTCGCCATGATCGGATAGGACTCCTTGAGAGCGAGGTCGATTGCCGCGCCCAGGGACAGGTCGATGATCTCCCTCGACATGTGGTCATAGCGCGTGATCTTGGCCAGCTCCTCGACCCGGAGTTGCTCGTGGAGCACGAACTTCTGATCCCGTTCGCTCACCAGCAGGTTGCGCATGGTAGGTCCCCCTTCGTGGATCGGTGTTGTTCCGCATGGGCCAGAGTGACGGCGCGCATGCTCCCATGAACGCGCCCGCCTTTCGCCTGTAACTAGTTACAGGTTCGAAGCCCTTCGAGGAGCACGGGGGGGGCACTTCCGCAACGGCCCAGCTACAGCACTGTCATGGCTCGTCGCGCCGGGAGGCCCGCGCGGTCTCGAACGATCGTCCCACGACGACCGTGAGCCCGGCGCGAGCACTCGCCGCAAACCCTTTCCCGGCCGGCGATCAAGGGCCGCCGGGCCGGGATACGCCGACAGGCATCTCGTCTAGCTGACTGTGACGTAGGCCAACGTCTGGTTCAGGAGCTGGTAGGCGACCTCGCCGAACGTGATGGGGCACGCAACATCGCCCGTCTTCTTGCCCTCCAGGCCCGAGTGCAGGTAGTTGAGGATGCAGTTGCAAGAGAACGCGATGTTCCCGTTGAGGTTCTTCGGGATCTTGGAGGCGAACTCGGTGACGTAGTCGGCCACCGGCAGAGCGTGGTGGTACGGCACGTTGGCGAAGACCGGAGCGTAGAACTTCACCTCGCCCTTGGCAGGGTCGACCGACTGGAAGCTGACGTTGATGTCGAGCCCGCAATAGTCGGCGACCAGCGGCAAGCGCGTGTCGAGGCTGGATGCGCCGATGTACTCGGCGAGATTGCGCTTGGTTCCGTCGATGTCCACGTCGGTCGCGGAGAATCCGCTCGACGCGAAGGTGATCGCGGGGCCGGTTCCCGGCCTGAAGATGTTCAGGATGCCCAGGCGCGCCAGCTTCCCGGGCGGCAGGGCGATGTGCATCACGACGGCCTGCTGGTCCAGGACCTGGGCGGTGGTGCCGTCGTAGACCTTGGCCGCCTTGGTCCCCAGCTCGGAGAGGTGGACGCCGGAGATCCAGCCGATGAGCGGGCGGCTGGCGAACCCCTGGAAGGTCGGCGCGTTGAGGGCGAAGGAGAGGTGGACCGCGCTCGAGGCAGGGGCGATCATGACGCCGAACGTTCCGGCAG
>JBGQLS010000501.1:0-4278 GCA_041500205.1 Anaeromyxobacteraceae bacterium
AGCGTTCGAGGTCAGAAGGCAGAACCGCGATGCACGATCCTCGGCGAGGCGAGCCGATCGTACCCCTATTTCCGCAGCGTATAGCCCTTGCCCTCCATGCAACTCGCGAAGGCGTCTCGATCGACGGTCGGCCCGCTGAACCTAAACGGCTCACTGTCGCTGGTCGATGCGCGGAGGCAGGCAGACCGGTCCCGCTTCACATCGACCTCCGGCGCCCCGGGCTTGTCGAACACGCCCAGGCCGCTGCTCGCACAGCCTACCAGGAGCCCAATGACTGCTATCACCCGAATCCCCCTGGCCTGCCAGTTCATGGCTCCGCTCCTTCCAGACGCGATTCGGAGGATTCCACGACACCTCGATCGTTCCTGCCCGTCCCGACCGCGCACCCGGCTCGCCCAGTGTACCGCGCTAGGTCAGGGGGAGCTGCGTCCCAGGCGGAGTATCGGCCGGCGGCTCCTCGATCGTGATGGTGTGCTTGGTTTCTGACCCGCTCAGTCTCGGGTGCAGTTTCGCCACGCTCTCCGCCGCCCATCGTGAGGTGCACTCTCGGCTCCAGCCGCACGAGCAGATCACGGGCCAGTGAGGCTTTCCGGTGCTCATCACGGATCACGGCCCCCCGCCACCGGCACAGGTACCAGCCACAAACCCACGGCCCGCCCGCTGGCACTCACGCGCCCGCTCGGCGTCCCTTTCCTCCCATGCCTGTCGGATCGCCTGCTGCTGAGCCGGCGATATCGAGCATCCCGGGAGGATTCCGGCCATGAGCAGCAAGAGGATCCCTGGAAGATTGCCCCTCACTACTCAATCACCTGATCCGCCCGCTGCAGGAGCGACGGCGGGATGGTCAGGCCGAGGGCCTTGGCGGTCTTCACGTTAATCACCAACTGGAAGTTCGTCGGCTGCTGGACGGCAAGATCGGAAGGCTTGGCACCCTTCAGGATCTTGTCCACATAGGTCGCCGCACGCCTATGGAGATCCGCATTGTTTATGGAATAGGCCATCAGGCCATCGGCATCGGTCACGAAGGCCGAATACGGGTAGATCGCCGGCAGGCGGTGGCGGGCCGCCAGTTCGGTCACCCGTGCGCGTTGAACAAGGAAAATGCTCTCCGCCGTCGTGAGGAGTCCTTCAGCGCGCTCCTTGCTCCCGGCGTCGAACGCCGCCGGAAGGTCCTCCGCGGTCTGGATGTCGTGGACTAGCAGCGACACGCCCAGCGAAGGGGCCACCTCTTTCAGTGCCTTCACCTGTAACGGCGCGATCGGGTCGACGAGGAAGGTCAGCACGAGCACCCGCGAGAGCCTGGGCACGGCCTCCTTCAGCAGCGCGAGCCGCTTCGCCGCGAGGCCCGAAGTCAGCTGTGACATGCCGGTAACGTTCCCCCCAGGTCGGGCGAGGCTGTCGACAAGCCCGGTCCCTTGTGGATCGCCGAGTGCGACCATGACAATCGGAATTGTGGACGTCGCGTTCTTCGCGGTCTGAGCGGCGGGGGTGGTGGTCACCGCAATGATGTCCGGCTTGAGGCGCAGACATTCCGCGACGAGCTCGGGGAACCGTTCGTTGCGACCGTTCGCGGAAAGGTAGTGGACCGCAATGGTCCGCTCATTCACATAGCCGAGGTCTTGCAGGCCCTGGAAGAAGGCAGCGAAGCGTGGCGAGGGCGACCGCGCCGTCCCCGGGTCGAACGTGAGGAAGCAGAGCTGCGGGAGTCTCCTCGCCGGCTGCGCCTCGGCGGCAAGCGGCGCGGCGAGGAGGCCGCCAGCGATGATCGCGAGGACCCGCCGCCGATCCACTACTCGCTCTCGCAGGCTCCGAACGAACGCCGCTAGGTCGGCCACATGTCCGGGCGGGATCTTCACGGCAGCGGCCAGATGCTCGAGGCAATACGTCTGCATGGTCCCCGGCGGGTGATTGGCGAGGACGTCGCGGACCCGGGCCTCTTGGGCACGGGAGAGCATGGCGCGGCTATGGTAGCCGAACGTGCAGGGGTGGGCCAGCGGGCGGACTTACACTAGCGGGCGGGGGAAGCTACGAGAGTCTGCTCCTCACGTCTCGGAATGCCACGTAGAACAGGAATGCGTTGAGAACGAGCCCGACCAGTTGCAGGACAAGCCTGCCCATCGCCTCCCCGTCCATCGGCTGAGTAAGACTTGTCAGGGAACCGGTCAGGGTGACGAGTCGCGTCATTGCGCCCTCCCTCGAGCAGATTGTGTCGCTCGGGTGATGGAGCAAATGACATACCAGCACCACGAGTCTCTGTAAATCAACAAGCTGGTGCGCTTGTTGGGCTCGGAGTGTCAGCGGCGTGGCGATGGCCGCGCGTCTCGGCTGTCACCCGGCGACTCCTCGATCGTTGATGGTGTGCTCGATGCCCTCGAAAGGAATCGAGGGGGAATTTCGCGGGGACTCGCCGGGCGCGAAAGGCCCCGTTTGCCCCGTCTGGTGCTGAGTGGCCGGGTCAGGTCGCGGGGTGGGGATCAGCGGAAAGGCGCGGAAGTTCGTACGTCTTGTTGTTGCCGCTTCGTCGAGCGGGCGGAGCGCGGTCCGGTATCGACGGGACACCGGTCGGCGCGCTCACGATGCGATCAGGCGGAAGCGGATGCCGCAGATCAGGACGAGCCCGCGGCGGGCCGGATCCGAGCAGGCCAGGTCGAGGCCGGCCAGCCCCTCGCCGCGGCCGTCGCTGGCCACGGTGAAGCGAAGCGTCGCGTCATCGAGGGCGATCGTCCGCTGGCCGTCCCGCATCTCGACCGGGCGCTCGATGATGTCGCTCCAGCGGCGCGCGAGGCGGTCCGGATCCTCGGTCTGCAGCTCGGCCGCGGTCATGGCGCGGATCAGGCTCGACCCCTTCACGGGATGGACTCCGTCGAACGCGGCGGGATGCCAGGGCCCGCCCGGCGCCCGGGCCCCCTCCTGCCAGGAGAACGAGAGCATGGCCGCGCCGACGTCGCGCGGGTGCAGCTGCAGCTCCCGGTACTCGGGGTAGCCGACCTCGTTGGCGATGCGCACCCCCACCGCCTCGCAGCGCCTGCGCCGCGCGGCCAGGTCGTCGCACTGCGTGATCACCATGTAGCCGCCGTCCCCCCCGCGGCGATCGAGGTAGCGGCCGGCGGTGGTGCCGTCGCGCACGGGCGCGACCACCTCCAGATAGCTGTCGCCCACCGGGAACAGCGCGTTCTCGAGGCCGAACTTGCCGACGCCCGGGTCGCGGTGGCACACCTCGAGCCCCAGCACCGAGCGCATCTCCTCCACCACCGGGGCGAGGCTCCGCGCCACCAGGCAGATCTGCCGCATCCGCAGGCTGCTCATGACCGACGTTCCGATTCCCTGGCCGATTCCCTGGCCGCTTCCTTGGCCGCCATCTTGCGCTTCAGCTCCTCGGGGGTCAGTCGCACGATGTCCTCGTTCTGGTGGGAGTAGAGCTTGTGGCCCTCGGTATCGAGCTCCTCGAGCTCGAGACGGCCGGCGAGGACGTCTTCCTTCCAGCGCTGGTGCTCGGGCTCGCGGGCGTGGAACTCGGGCATGACCTCGCGGGCGAACAGCTCGAGGCTGCCGCAGATGTCCTCGTGGCTCGTGCGCCCGGTCTGGTTGAGCAGGATCACCTGGTCCACGTTGGCCGCCTCGAACTCGGCGAGGCGCCGCCGGATCGTCTCCGGCGAGCCGATGAGGCCGGCCTCGAGTGCCTCCCGGGCCTTCGGGGTGTTCCGCCACTCCTGGTAGAGCTTCCACATGTCGCCGGTGCCCGGCTCGGCCATGCCGTGGCGGCCGTAGTGAGAAAGACAGAAGACGAAGAAGGTCCAGCCCGCCGCCTTCTCGCGCGCCTCCTCGTCGGTGGGGGCGCACATGAAGGCGCTCACCATCGCGATGTTCGGATTGACCGGGTAGTCGGCGAGCCGGTTCAGGTCGCAGGTGAGGCTCGTGTAGTAGCGATTCACCCAGGCGCGCGCCGCCTCCGGCGAGACGAACTGGAAGCCGAGCGCGCCCATGCCCCACTGCCCGGCGCTGGCGATGGTGGCGATGTTCGAGCAGGCCACCCAGAGCGGCGGGTGCGGCTTCTGGCGCGGCTTGGGAATGACGTTGCGGGCGTGAAAATCGAAGTACTGGCCGTGGTACTCGACCGACTGCTGGGTGAAGCACGGGATCAGCACCCGTACCGCCTCCTCCCAGACCTCACGCTTGTCCCGCACGCGGCGCCCGAACGGATGGAGCTCGATCGGCCCCTGCCCCTCGCCGAGCCCCAGCTCGACGCGGCCGCCGGACAGCAGATCGAGCGTGGACACG
>JBGQLS010000502.1:0-4257 GCA_041500205.1 Anaeromyxobacteraceae bacterium
CCGAGGGCCATCAGGGCGAGCAGGCCCATGCCGAGATCCGCGCCTGGGAACGCCGCGCAGCCGGCCTTGGGCTTGGTGCTCGTGCTGGTGCTGGTGCTGCCCGAGGTGTCCGTGGTGGAGCCGTCCGACGCGGAGTTGCCGACACTGGAGGAGCCCGGGATCAACGGGACCTGACCGCAGGTGGTCTCGCGGGTAGCGACACAGACGTCGCCAGGGTTGCTGCCCGGCGGGTTCGTGCCGTTATCGGGGTCACACACGACGCCCCCCTCGCGATCGTAGACGCAGCCGGTACCGGTGCCGCCGGGGGTGACGGGGGTGACGGGACCACACACGGTGCTCTCGCGTGAGCTGGAGACGCACACATCACCGCTGTTGTTGCCAGGGCCGGAACCGCTCCCGACGACGCTGCCACACACGGTGCTCTCGCGGTCGGAGATGCAGACCTCGCCAGGGGTGGTGCCGGGCCCGCTGGCGGGGCCGCAGACGATCCCGTCAGCTGCGGAGACGCAGACGGAGACTGGGCCGCACACGGTGCTCTCGCGCCCGGAGATGCAGACCTCACCCGGGGGAGTGCCCGGCACAACGGGAACCACAGGGCCGCAGACAACGCGATCGCCATTGTTGACGCAAACGTTCCCAGGGGTGGCGGGGGTGCCCGCGTCGGGTGGGGGCGGGATGACGCTGCACTGGCAGACATCAGCGGCGCTGCACGTCGCCGGCAGGGTGGCGTCGGCGATACACTCTCCGGTAACATCTCCGGTAACGTCCAAGTGACTGCAGTAGTCAGTAGTGTTCAACGACCCCCTCGCGCCGGGGTTGGCGTTAAACTGATAGTACGCTGTCTGGGTCGTCGTCTCGGTTGCGCTCACCGTACAGGTCATGTCGATCTGGGCCTGCCCCTTGTGAACGTTCCCCTGAGGATCGAAGGCCTCGACCGTCACCTGGAAGACCTCGGGGCCGTAGCCGGCCACGGCCTTGTCCTCGGTGGTCCAGAGGCAAAACGCACCCGAGCCGTACCGCAGCGCCTGGTCACCCGAGGCGTTGGGAGTGTTCAACGGCTCCACCTTCGTGACGCGCACGTTGCGCAGCTGGGTGCTCGGGCTCTCCTGCAAGCTCACCCTGACGTTGCCCAGCGCGGGGTTATCGCTCACCTGGAACAGGACCATCGCGTCACAGACGTTCACTCCCCCGTTCACGCCGGGAGCCCAGCCGTAGTTCCTGGTCGCCTTGAGCTTCACCACCCAGTGGCCCGTGCTCGTGTCCTTGACGCCCTGCGGGATCGCCAAGTCGAGGTCCAGAGCTCCACTGGGCGAGCAGTCCTGCTCGCCGAGTGGGTGGAGGGTGCACTGGTTGGTCCCAGTGCCACCGGGCGCTGTTGGACACGCGCTCGCTACCCCGGCGCGCAACAGCGCCGCGGCGATTGCGACGTGGATGACATGGACAGCGAGACGACGCGTCATGATGGAACCCCCTCGCGCGTTGAAACGAGCGCGCTGCGCTGAGATGAGCCGTGACCAATGCACTGCGAGTGGATTGCTACATCATGGACGAAAACCGGAACGGTGACAATCACTCATGGGCGGTACGCGCAGTGCGCGCTATTCACGGTGAGAGTAGGCACCTTGCGCGAAGAACCCGACCTCCGCCTACCTCGGCCCGCCTCCTCCTACCTTGTCGCCGCCGCTGCCCGATCCGGCGGCTCAACGAGGCCGTGAGAAGGTCCTCCTCGGCCCGGCATCAGGCAGGGAGCGCACGCCGTGCGGTGGCGGGCCGCCGCACAGTGCCGGACCCGGGGTGCGTGGCGACCCTGGACCTTGCCCGTCGGGTTATCCTTGACCCGCTGTGGCGTTCCGCAGGGCAGGACTACTTCCCGAGCACTGCCTTGTCGTAGTAGTCGGCCCGCGGGATCCCGCTCGCCAGCGCTACATCTCGAGCGTGGTCGATGGTCGCGCGGAGATCGCTCTCGGGGACTGCCCCGACGACCTCCACGCCGTTCACGACGAACGTCGGCGTGCCGCCGATCTCGAGCTCCGTGGCGAGGGCCACATCGGCGGCGATACGGTTCACCGGATCGGGCGTGACGATGCACGCCTGCCATGCGTCAAGGACGAGGCCGGGGACCTGCTTCGCTGCGGCGACGAGAGCGGCCTCATCGAGGGCCGCGCCGAACAGGAGGTCGTGCATCTCCCAGAACTTCCCTTGGTCGCCCGCGCAGCAAGCGGCCACCGCGGCAGCTTGCGCGTGGGGATGGAGCGGGAAGTTCTTGAACACGAGGCGTAGGTCCCGACCGTAGGTGGCCTCGATTTCAGCCAAGACGGGTTCCTCGCCACGGCAGAAGACGCACTCGAAGTCGGCGAACTCGACCACCGTGACCCAAGCGTCGCTCGGGCCGCGCTGGGGCGAGTCGGCTACCGGCACCTTGAGTTGCCTGGCGGGGGGGCCGGGCTGGCCGCAGGCGAGCAGCGCCGCGAGGAAGCCCGCGGCGGTGACGCCAGTCCGGGAGTGCGTCGTCGCGACGGGACTACTTCTGGCCACGCCGGGTCTTGCCCGCCGGCTTCTCGAGCAGGTTCAGGGGAGGCACGCCGAGCGCCTTCGCGATGACCTCGAGCGTGTCGAGGGGAGGGACTCGAGCGCCGCGCTCCAGCATGGAGACGTAGCTCACCGAGATCTTCGACTTCTTGGCGAGCGCGGTCTGGCTTAGCTTCTTTGCTTTGCGCGCGGCGAAGATGTTCTGCGAGACGTTGTCGGAAAGGGGCATAGGTGCACCCTGTGTACCACGCTCCTCGGTGTCGAGGAAAGTGCGCAACGCACCAATGGTGATGCCCGGACGGCTACCCCGCCAAGCGCGTGAATCAAGCGTCCTGGAGCAAGGTGGCCCCCGTGGCCCAGCCGTCGAGATGCCATGGCTTGAACGGGATTCGACGACGCGCTGCGGCGAATCCCGCTTCTGGCTTCGAGGTAGTCCTCGTTGGGAGGGGTCTCGTACGGTGTGACCGATCGCTCGAAGGCGGGGGTCATCTTGATGGCGGCCACAATCTTCCGCCCTCACCCAGGGGAGCCCTTCCGATGAACGGCAACGCCAGCAACCTAGCCGTCATCATCTTGGCGTTGGGCACCTATGGGTCACTCGCCTTCGTGATCGTGCGTTCCACATTCAAGAAGGTCCGGCGGAGGCCGGATGACGCAGCAGCCCGCCGCCTTGGCGACGGGTGACTGCCTGGTCCCGCTGGCTCTCATCTCCGTCTCATCTCCGCTCGCTAGACTGTCTGGCAATGACAGGCAGGCTGGAAACGCGCGATGCCCAGGATGGTCGAAGCCAGATGGCGCTCGTCCGGAAAACGTCATCCATTACAAGGACTTCCAGACATGACCACCAAGGATCGAAAGCAGCATGACCCGCGGCGCGAGGTGCTGCGGCAGCTCGGTGAGAAGATCCGGACGGTGAGGCAGGGGCGCGGCTTCACCCAGCAGACTCTCGCCGAGTCACTCGACATCTCCATCGCGTATGTGAGCCTCATCGAAAGGGGCGGGCGGAATCCGCCCTACACGACGGTCATTGCCATTGCGCGCGCTCTCGGGGTCTCCGCGTGCGACATCTGCGAGTAGGACAGCCCCATTCCGGGTAGTCAGGGTCGAGCGCTCGTCCTCCTGCAGGGTCAGCCTCGTCGACCGGGGGAATGCTCCTCAAGGAGGCACAGCTCTACAAGGTCGGCGCAATCGAACGAGGCGATCTACACTGCAACGCATGGCCGACGCGAACACGCTCGTGAGCACGAAGGTGCCGCTGCCGGACTTCATCTCGGAGCGGCTCCGGAAGGTCGCTGCCGCGCGCGGCCTCGCGGAGGAAGCGGTGCTGGTCGAGGCCGTCGAGACGTGGGAACGAGAAGGAAAGCCGAAGGCGACGAAGCTCGAGCCCCACACCACGCTGGAGCAGTTCGACCGGGACCTCAACGAGTCGAAGGACCTCAGCGACCAAGACAAGGCGTTGACGAGGGCGCTCGCCTGGTACCTCGAGCGCCCGTGGCGCTGCGGCGTCGCGTCGTTCTGAGTACCCGGGGCTCGCGCCGCCCCGCCCCGCCGGCAGAGCCGTCGGGGCCCCACCCCGGCTAAGAAGCCAAGGGGCTACCCGGGGCTCGCGCCGCCCCGCCCCGCCGGGAGAGTCGTGGGGGGGCCCCCCCCGCGAAGAATACCGCGGGGGTGTGGGGCTGGTGGTGTTGGGGGAAATTGCGCCCGGGCCGCCCCCGGGCGTCACGTAGA
>JBGQLS010000503.1:0-4249 GCA_041500205.1 Anaeromyxobacteraceae bacterium
CTCTGGCCCCTCACCACACCTGCAGCTCCACCCCACCGAACTCATCCTGGGCCAGACCGCCGCCCTCACGTTTCTCACTTACCCGACGTCCCATGATTCCCCAGCAGTGCCAAGTTCTTGGACAGCGCTGTGACTAATGCCGAGGGCAGAGCCGTCGGGGCCCACCCCGGCTAAGAAGCCAAAGGGATTTTTCGACAGGTCATGAGTCCCGAGGCCGCGTCGCATTCACGACTTCACCGTCGCCCCGGCGACCTCGGCGTCTGATTCGTCCTCGTCGCCGCCCTCTCCCACCCGATCACGTGCGATGGCGGCGTAGCGGTTCAGCTTGTTGTACAAGGTCTTCTCGCTGATCCCGAGGACCTCGGCGGTGCGTGCCTTGTTGCCGCCGTTTCGCTGCAGGGAGGCGAGGATGTACTCCTTCTCCACCTCTCGCAGCTGGATGCCGATCGGCACCCGAAGCATCGCCGCCTCGGGGCGCGACGGGCGCATGTCCGGCGGCAGGTGCTCCTCCGTGATGGTGTCGCCATCGGTCAGGATCATGGCGCGCTCCAGGGTATTGCGGAGCTCGCGTATGTTGCCCGGCCAGGCGTAGTTCTGCAGCACGTCCATGGCGCCGGGAGAGAGTCCCTGGACGTGCTTACCGGTCTCACCGTTGAACTTCTCGATGAAGTGCTGGACGAGGAGCGGCACGTCTTCGCGCCGCTCCTTGAGCGGCGGCAGGTGGATGGTGAAGACGTGCAGGCGGAAGTACAGGTCCTCCCGGAAGCGTCCCTTCTTGATCTCCTCCTTCAGATCGCGGTTGGTGGCGCAGATGACGCGCACGTCCACCTCGACCTCGCTCTTGCCGCCGAGGCGCCGGAACTTCCGCTCCTCGAGAACGCGCAAGAACTTGCCCTGCATCTCGAGGGGCAGCTCCCCGATCTCGTCGAGGAAGAGCGTGCCGCCGTGGGCGAGCTCGAAGTTGCCCAGGCGGCGCTGGTCGGCGCCGGTGAAGGCGCCGCGCTCGTAGCCGAACAGCTCGGACTCGATGAGCGTGGGCGGGATGGCTCCGCAGTTGAGCGCGATGAAGGGCTTGTCCTTGCGGGACGAGAGCGAGTGGGTGGCGCGCGCCACGATCTCCTTGCCGGTTCCGCTCTCTCCCGTGATGACCACGCTCGCGTTGGCGGGCGCGACCTTCTTCACGAGCTCGAAGACGCGCTGCATGGCGGGCCCCGAGCCGATCATGTCGGTACCGGGCGCGAGCGCAGCGAGGCGGCGTCGGAGGAGCAGCACCTCCCGCATCGTCTCCTTCTTCTCCAGGGCGCGGTCGAGCACCACGCGCAGCCGCGAGATGTCGAGCGGCTTCTCGATGAAGTCGTAGGCGCCCTCCTTGATCGCCTGCACGGCGGTCTGGACGGTGCCCCGCCCGGTGAGCAGCACCACCGGGCACTCGGGCAGCTCGGCGCGCAGGGCGCGCAGGAGCCACAGCCCGTCCATGTTGGGCATGACCAGATCGGTGAGGATGACGTCCGGGTGCCACTCGATGGCGCGCCGCAGCGCTTCGCTGCCGTCGGCCGCCGTTTGCACCTCGTAACCCCAGCGGTCGGCGAGCTCGGCGAGCGCGTCCCGGCTGTCGGTCTCGTCATCGACGATGAGCAGTCGGTACTTCACAGCGGGCGCTCCTTGGGCAGCACCAGGGCCACCCGGACGGTGTCACCCTCCGAAGACTCCTCGAGGCGTCCGCGCATCGCGGGTGCTGCCGCCGCGACCACCTCGAGCACCCAACCCAGGGCTGGATCAGGGATCCCGCGGGTGTGCTCCACGGAAAGCACCGCCTCGGTAGCGGTCGACGCCACACGGGCTAGCAGCCGTCCGCCGCTCGGCGTTCCCGAGACGGCGCTCCAGAGCAGGCCGAGCAAGAGTCGCGCCGCGCGCTCCGGGTCTCCCGACGCGCGCACGGTGCCAGGCCCAGCCTGGCAGGCGAGCGAGATGTGACGCCTGCGCGCCTCGTGGGAGAAGATGTTCGCGACGTCGGCAAGCAGGCTCCCCGCGTCGAAGGCTCCCGAAGGCGTGGGATCCGCGACGTCGAGGTATCGCCGCACCACCTCGTTGATGCGGCCGATCTGGTTCTTCAGGCTGACCAGATTGCCGGCGCACGATGACGCGAGCGGCCCGTTCGCCTCGATCTTGTCGCCCAGTAGCGCCAGCTGGAGAGCCATCGCGTTAAGAGGATTCTTCACCTCGTGCGCCACGCTACCGGCCAGGCGCACCAGGGCGATTGCCTGCATGGCGTACTCGAGGGCGGGCGCGGCGAGCGCGCCGCCGGCAGCTGAGGCACGGAGCAAGACCCCCGCGTCGGACTTCACGCGGACGAGTTCGCAAGCGCTAGCACCCTCGAGCGCGGGCAGATGTACGCGCTCAGGTCCCTCTCCGGCAAGGAGCGTAGCCAGCATTGGATCGGCGCCTGCGCGCCTCCTGAGAGCACCGCTCTCGTCGCCGACAGGTAGGCCGAGGAGCGCCCGAAATTCGGCGTCAGCGACAAGCACCCGGCCGGAGCCGTCCAGAAAGGCAGAACCTTCCGAAATCATGGGAGCTCGGTTATATCTGAGTCACCTTTTTACTGACCTTCTTTGCTCTGCGCATGTCATCGTACCCGATAATCTTCAAGCCCCTGGGTGGGACGGCTGGCATTCTGGGGGTCCGCACCCGCCGCTCGTTCCTACCAATGGCGGCGGTGCTGGCGCCCATGGTCATGGCGTGCGCTGGCGCGCGCCCCGCTCCGACCCCGACCGGTCATCCGCCGCCCCCCCCGGATGCTGCGGTCCAGCTCCCCAGCGCTCACCCGCCGCGATCCATCGCTCCGGCTGCGCCGGGCGTCCAGATGCTTGCCCGAGCCTCCATCGCCGCAGTCGGGGACGTCCTCATGCACGGAGCGGTGAAGGATTCTGCCGCCGATCACAGCGCGCCCGGCAATGACGAGGGATTCGGCTGGCTATGGTCTCCCGTAGCAGATCTTCTCTCCTCTGCCGACCTCACCTTCGCCAATCTCGAGACGCCCATCGCCCCGCGCGCGGGCATGGGTGCGCGCAGCTTCGTCTTCAATGCGCCTCCGGTGGTCGTGACGGCCCTGCGCCACGCGGGTGTCGCCCTGGTGAGCGTCGCGAACAACCACGTTTTCGACCAGGGCCGGCCTGGTTTCGAGGAAACGATCGCACGCCTTGACGAACTCGGCATGCCGTACGTCGGCGCGGGCCCTGACGGCCGCGAGGCCGGGCCGCGCGTCGTGAACTTGAACGGGCTCCGCATCGCATTCCTGGCTTATGCCCGCTTCTTCAACCAGTCGGGAAACGAATGCCCCGCCAGGCCAGCGAGAGGCCAGGCCTGCCAGAGGGCGTCGCTGCTCGATCCCGAGCACGCTGTGTCCGACGTGACGGCCGCGGCCCAGGCCGCGGACGCGGTCGTCGTCTCGCTACACTGGGGCGACGAGTACCAGCAGCAGCCGCGAGAGCCGGACGTCGCGCTCGCGCACCGGCTCGCCGACGCCGGCGCGCTCATCGTCCTCGGGCACCACCCGCACGTCCTGCAGCCCATCGAGCTCTACCCGCGCGCCGACGGCCGCGTCGCGCTCATCGCCTATTCGCTGGGAAACTTCGTCTCGAACCAGTCTCGAAACTACGTGCACGGCGTCACCCCGGAGAAGGTCGCCGCCGCGCGCGACGGGGTGATACTGCGCGCGGAGATCGCCCGGCGCGCCTACGGCCGCGGAGTGACCCGCGTGGAGCTGTCGCGGGCCGACTGGCTGCCGCTCTGGACCGAGAACGACACAGCCAATCCGGAGCGGCGGACGCGGAGGAAGTCGCGGCCCGCGATCCAGGTCGTCTCGGTGGACCGCGCCCTCTCCGCGGTCCGCGCCCAGCTCGCGACGTTTCCGGATCCGATTCCGCCAGAGCAGGAGGCGCGCTACGTCAAGCTGCGGCAACGCGAGGAGCTCTACCTCTCGCGGCGGGCGGCGGTGGCTGCGGTACTGGGAGAAGATCTGGAGGGCGAGGCGCCGGCGGCGGTGCTCACGGGCGCTGACAACGTCGCCGGCCAATCACCCTGAGACTGAGTCGCCGGGGGCGCAGGCGGCCCCCGCCCCGCCGGGCAAGCCCGTCGGGGCCCCACCCTCGCCCAACGGCCGGGCGATCCATTTTTCGACAGGTCTTGAGTACCAGGGGCTCGCGCCGCCCCTCCCCGCCGGCAGAGCCGTCGGGGCCCCAACCTGGCTAAG
>JBGQLS010000504.1:0-4241 GCA_041500205.1 Anaeromyxobacteraceae bacterium
CGATGAGCCGCGACTTCGAAGACTTCATCGAAGAGCTCCACGAGGAAGCCCGGCGCGGGGGCTCCAATGCCATCGCCGAGCTCGCCGCGTTCGATGCACACCACCGCCTCGCCCGCGAGGTCTTCGACCTCCGGAAGGCGCGCGGGATGACCCGGCGCCAGCTCGCGGCGAAGTCGGGCATCCGGCAGCCCGAGATCGAGGCGGGGAACTCGAACCCGACGCTCTCCACCATAGCGGTGGTGGCGTACGCCCTGGGGGCCGAGCTCTCGCTGGCGCCGTTGAAGGGGCAGAGGCGCGCTCCGAAGCACCGAGTCGCGGGGAAACGGCGGGCGCCTGTTCTGGCGGCGGCTCGCCGGACGCCTTGACCCTTCAGAGGCGGAGGCTGCTGGGCGCGCCCCTGAACGCGTGCGGGCGCCGCTGATGTCGCTTCGCGAGCGCGGCACGCTGGCGAGTAGCGGACCCGCCAACGGCGGTCCTGACGGTGTGCCAGGCGAATGCCGCGACGGCGATCACCGCGACCGCCGCGATGGCGGCCGCAGCTCGCGCTCTTCGCCGAAAATCAGAAGGCCCGCCAGGCTTTGCAGCCTGACGGGCCAGATGTGCGAGCCGAGGTGGAAGTGCCTGGGGCCGGAATCGAACCAGCGACACGGGGATTTTCAGAAGTGCTCGAAGGCCTTCTAACTCCGCGGAGGCCAAAGGTTCTGCGTAGTTAGGCGCGACGTCTGGTGCCACGAAGCGGCAGGAACCGACGTCTGTCGGCAAGAAATGGCACCAGATTGCCGGGACCCTCAGTGCGACAAGAACAGGGTGGCGTCCCCGACCGCCGCCACCCTCTTCCCGGAGCACGCGACGCCGTCCAAGCCGGCCGCGGTCCGGGGGTTTCGGCGCACCAGACGACACAGGTGGCTACAGCTTCGTTTCCGGGGGCTTCTCGCTCGGCTTCGCTTCCTTGGGCCCCTTCGCTCCAGAAGGGACACCATGCCTCCACGGGATTACGACGCGAATCGTGACGTACGCCTCGGGAGCCCCTCTCTGCCGCAGAACGCGGATGCTCCTTGCGAGCGGGAGGATGTCCGCGTCGGTTCGCGGTTTGTAGGCGATACAGATGAACCCGATCCGATGCGACCCCGTCATCGAGTACCGCCGGACCTGCCATCCGAAGTTCTCCTTCTCGCCGAACACATCTTCCGTGTGGTCGTGGAAGACTTTGTTCTCGAGAACGAAGTCGCCGGGCAATACCAAGTCTGTGATCCCGCCGCCCACTCGCGGCGCCTCTTTGAAGTCGACTGCCAGGGCACGGAGATACTTCCGCTGCTCGGCCTGGAGGTCCTTCACTTCGTCAAGTCCAGGGTTCTTGATGAACAGGCCTTCCTGAGCTGCGTAGATGAGAAAGCCCGCGATGTGGTGAATCCCGTTGATGAGGCCTTATTGCTTGCCGGGAGGCCCGTGATGGCTACCTCGCGCATCCGCGCGGAGTCACGGTCGGAATTCGAGATCGTTGCCAGCTCCAACGGCTACTCCGTCTCGTGGTCGAATGCCGAGATGACCTTGCTCTCGATCTCTCGAATGACGGCATGGGCCCGACGGGCTGCGCGCCGGTTGTGGTCGAAACTCGACGTTCGCAGCTCCGGTAGCGAGCTCGTGGGGATCGCGGCTGACGCATGTCGCCCCCGGAACGAGTTGGTCGTCGAGAACGCCCTGCTTCGCCACCAGCTCAACGTCCTCAGGCGACAGGTCAAGAGACCCAGGTTGGCCCCGATCGACAGGGTGAAGCTGGTCATCGGCTCAGCCCTCCTGCCGTGCTGGCGCAGAGCCATGGTGGTTGTCCAGCCTGATACGATCCTTCGCTGGCACCGAGCCGGGTTCCGCCTCTTCTGGCGATCCAGATCCCGCCAACGCGGGGCCTCGCCGCTACCAGCAGAAACCGTCGAACTCATTCGCGAAATGGCCCGTCGCTGCCGACTCTGGGGTGCCGAGCGCATCCGCGGGGAACTCCTCAAGTTGGGCATCAAGGTCAGCAAGCGCACCGTCCAGAAGTACATGCCGAAGAAACGTGGGCCTGCGACTTCGTCCGGACCTACGACATCTTCTTCCGGCAGGTCTATGCCTTCCTCATCGTCCACCTCGCGTCGAGACGAGTCGTCCATATGGCTGCGACCAGGAGCCCCTCCCAGGAGTGGACGGCGCAGCAACTTCGGAATGCCACCATGGATGGGGAAGCGCCGAAGGTGCTCCTGCGCGACCGCGACGACAAGTTCGGATCTACCTTCGACCACGTCGCGGAGGGAGCCGGAATCCGGGTCGTCAAGATCGCCGTCCGGGCCCCCAACATGAACGCCGTGGCCGAGCGCTTCGTCGGCAGCGTCAGACGCGAGATCCTCGATCACGTCCTGTTGCTCGACGATCAGCACCTCGACTCCCTGACCCGACGGTACAAGGTCTACTTCAACGAGGCGCGGCCTCATCAAGGAATCGGACAACGGGTGCCCGCCAACCGCATTCTTGGGATCGACACATCGAAACCGATCGTGGTGACACCTGTGCTCGGCGGACTCCATGCCGACTACCGGAGGGCTGCATGATCCCGAGGGCTTCCGGCGGATGAGCAAGGTAGCCATCACGGCCACAAGACGGGAGCCCGCTTGGCCATCTGAGCGACGCCGAGCTGCTGAGAGAGCTGGCACGCCGCCGCGTCGCGCAGGGCAAGGTTGATCTGGACGCGATCGAGTCGCTGGCCGAGGAAGTTCAGCACCAGGCCGGTGAAGAGACGCTGGTGGCCGCGATCCAGGCGTTGCCGCCGGAGGACGGCTCGCCCAAGCGGTGTCCCAGGTGCGGACGCCTCGTCCCGGTCAAGGCGCGCAACCGCACCCGGCATATCCTGACCGTGGCCGGGGAGCTGCGTCTGTCGCGCAACTACCACCACTGCTCTGCCTGCAACTTCGGGTTCTACCCGAGGGACCTGGAGCTGAAACTGCCAGAGAAGGGCGAGGTCTCGGACGCGATGGAGCGGCGCATCCTCGACTTCGGGGTGAACGACACCTTCGAGTCGGCGGCGCAGCGCTGGAGCATCCACTACCCGACGTCCATTTCCTCGAACCTGGTTCGGCGCGTCGTGGACCGCGTGGGCGAGCGCCAGGATGCCGCCTTTAGCGAGCTGTCGCTGCAGCAGGCGTACCGGCCGACCCCCGAAGAACTGCCGCGGTCGCTGGTGGTGGCCTCGGACGGGAGCATGCTCCTGTCGCGCGAGGAAGGCTGGAAAGAGGCCAAGGTGGCAGTGGTCGCGCGAGGCGAGGACTTCTTGGAGAACAAGGGCCGGCGCACCGTCACCTGCGCCCGCTACGTCGCCGAGTTTGGTCAGGAAGCGTTTCGAGCGTCTCTCGCCGCCACTCTCGAAGCCGAGCGGGCGGACGAGGTGCAGAACGTGGTCTGGCTCGGCGACGGCGCGAGAGGGAACTGGACCATGGCGACGGAGCTGTGCCCCTTTGCCATCCAGGTGCTGGACCTCCCTCACGCCATCCAGAACGCGATGGATTGCGGCAAGGTCTTCCTGGGCGAGGGGGACGCTGCACTCCCGCTCTGGGAGAAGCGCATCAAGCAACTCCTCGACGCGGATTCACCCCAGGCCGCCATCCGCGAACTGCTCGAGTGCCTCCCAGAGACGTCCACCGATGAGCAAGTCGGAGCGCTCGACGACCTCATCCGCTACTACCGAGAGAACGAGAAGCGGATGCAGTACGCGTCCTTCCGCCAGAAGGGCTTGCCCGTGGGATCCGGCATTGTGGAGAGCGCCCACCGCCACGTCCTGCAGGTCCGGATGAAGCGGGCCGGCCAACGCTGGTCCCTGCCGCGCGCCCGCCGCATGGCCCGGCTCCGCGCCGCGTACCGGACTGCCGGACCGGGGCGATTCCACGCGGCCATTCGTCAAGGCCTAGAAGCGCCGCCCGCCCGCCCCCACCTCCACCAGACACTCCCGAGCGGCTTCCGACGCGTCAAGCACCGCTATTCCCTGGACAGAGGGAGCCCGCGCAACCGAGCCGCGGCGGCCTCAATTTGATCGTGCACCCACCCGAAACTCCGGATCTGAAGGTCGCTCCCGAATCCCGTGTGTTTGCGCCGAGGTGCGCGCCAATGCCTTGCTCCAGGCAAGGTTCTTCCTTGCCCGAGAAGGACGAAGGGCTCCCAGGTCGCCCTGGAAGTCCTCGCAAACTCTGCCGAATCTGGAGCGGGAAACCGGGTTCGAA
>JBGQLS010000505.1:0-4238 GCA_041500205.1 Anaeromyxobacteraceae bacterium
ATGCGCTGCACCATCGCCAACATGGCGCCCGAGTACGGCGCGACGCTGGGCCTGTTTCCGGTGGACGAGCAGACGCTGCGCTACTTCGAGGTGACCGGCCGCAGCCCCGAGCAGCTCCGCCTCATCCGGGCCTACTACGAGGCGCAGGGGATGTTCGGGATGCCGCGGAAGGGCGACTGCGACTACTCGAGCGTCGTCGAGCTCGACCTCGCCACGGTGGAGCCGTCCGTCTCCGGCCCCAAGAGGCCGCAGGACCGCGTCCCCTTGAGCGCGCTCAAGGAACGTTTCGTCGCGCTCCTCGAGTCGAAGGACGCGGCCGGCTTCGGCAGGCCTTCCGGCGAGCTCTCGAGGCGCCACGCCGTGCCCGAGGTCCATGGCGTCCGGCCCGGCGGCGGGCTCCAGGACGAGGCCACGAACCCGGCAGCCTTTTCGGCCCGCAATACGAACCCGTTCACCGATCTCGAGATGATGAACACCCGGCCGACGCCGAAGATCGTCTCCGGCGAGGCGAAGCCTCAGCTCGGGACGAAGGGCGTCCAGCTCGGCCACGGCGACGTCGTCATCGCGGCCATCACGAGCTGCACCAACACCTCGAACCCGAGCGTCATGCTGGCGGCGGGCCTCCTGGCCCGCAAGGCCGTGGAGAAGGGGCTCACGGTGAAGCCGTCCGTGAAGACGTCGCTCGCGCCCGGTTCACGGATCGTGACTGGCTATCTCCAGAAGACGGGGCTCCTGTCCTACCTCGACCGGCTCGGCTTCAACCTGGTCGGCTACGGCTGCACCACGTGCATCGGCAACTCGGGCCCGCTCGACCCAAGCATCGAGGAGGTGATCTCGAAGCAGGAACTGGTCTGCGCCTCCGTCCTCTCCGGCAACCGCAACTTCGAGGCGCGTATCCATCAGGCGGTGAGGGCGAACTTTCTCATGAGCCCTCCCCTGGTGGTGGCCTTCGCCATCGCCGGCAACGTCGCCATCGACCTCACGAAGGAGCCGCTGGGCAAGGGGAGGGACGGCCAGGACGTCTTCCTGCGCGACATCTGGCCAAGCGACCAGGAGGTACAGGAGGTGCTGGACGCGGCGAGCGATCCCGACGCCTACCGGAAGAACTACCTGAACGTGCAGGCGCAGAGCGCCGCGTGGAACGCGCTGCCGGCGCCCAACGGAGAGGTCTACACCTGGGACCCCTCGTCGACCTACGTGCGGGAACCGCCGTATTTCGTGCCCTTCTCCATACAGCCCGCTGCCTCGGCCGCGCTGCGGGGCGCCCGGGCGCTCGCCATCTTCGGCGACTCGGTCACGACCGACCACATCAGCCCGGCGGGCTCCATCAGGCCGTCGTCGCCGGCGGGCGCCTACCTGACGTCACTGAACGTGACGGTGCGCGACTTCAACAGCTACGGCGCGCGGCGCGGCAACCATGAGGTCATGGTGCGCGGCACCTTCGCGAACGTGCGCATCCGCAACCTCATGGTGCCGGGCGTGGAGGGCGGGGTCACGGCCCACCAGCCGGACGGAAAGCGCATGTCCATCTACGAGGCGGCGCTCGCCTATGGGAAGGAGGGCGTGCCGCTCGTGGTGATCGCCGGCCAGGAGTACGGGACCGGCAGCTCGCGCGACTGGGCCGCCAAGGGCACCCGTCTCCTCGGGGTACGCGCGGTGGTGGCCCGCTCCTTCGAGCGCATCCACCGCTCGAACCTCATCGGTATGGGCGTCCTCCCCTGCCAGTTCCAGGGCGATGCCTCCGCCCAGTCGCTCGGCCTCGACGGCACCGAGATCTACGACCTGCTCGGCGTGGAAGGCGAGCTCCAGCCACGGCAGACGCTCAAGCTTGCCATCCGGCGTCACGCAGGGCGGGACCTCGAGGTCCCGCTCACGCTCCGCATCGACACGCCCATCGAGCTCGAGTACTTCCGCCACGGCGGGATCCTCTCCTACGTGCTGAGGCAGATCGCGCAGACGACTTGACGGCCGGATCGCGTTCTTTTCCAAGGCGTCGCGACTGTCAGACAAGACTGCTAGGCTTGCCAGGCTCGATCGGTGCGTCCGCCGACCGCGCTCCCGCACGTGAGGTATGAGAATGGCCGTCAAGGTGATGCTGGCCCCTGCCATCGCCCAGGGCGACGACGCCCGCCGGAAGAAGCTGCAAAGTGAGCCCCGGCCGAAGCGTCGCCGCTCGAGTGTCTACGACGCCGACGGCAACGAGGTGTTCATCACCCTCATCTGCCTGAAGTGCCAAAAGATTCGCCCGCTCTCACAGTTCGGGCTGCGGAAGATGGCGGACGGCGCGATCCGGAACCAGCCGTGGTGCCGGACCTGCCGATCCGGCGCGAGCGCCGAAGATCCCAAGCGCGGCAAGTTGTCGCGCGGCGATGGCCTCGCCGCGGGGGAGCCGTCTGTTTCGACGCTCTCTCCTGACCCCGTGAGCTCCCGAGCCGAGAAGATCGTCGACTCAGGGACGCTCGCGGCCCAGGTCGTCGCGGCACTGCACGGCGGTCGCCGCTGAGGCAGCTCGCCTGTGGACCGCTGCGATCGGGCCCACCCAGCCGTTCAATGCCAGACGGCGAGACCCTCCTAG
The DNA here is from genome assembly GCA_041500205.1 of Anaeromyxobacteraceae bacterium. Classification (GTDB taxonomy): domain Bacteria; phylum Myxococcota; class Myxococcia; order Myxococcales; family Anaeromyxobacteraceae; genus Anaeromyxobacter_A. The sequence goes on from JBGQLS010000505.1 coordinate 2,576, forward strand.
CCTATTGACGCATTCGAGCACGCGCGCTGGCGATTGACAGGCTGAGTCGCCGGGGGCGCAGGCCGCCCCCGCCCCGCCGGGCAAAGCCCATCGGGGCCCCACCCCGGCCACGCCGCAGAGCGATCGCATTTATCGACGGGTCTTGAGTGGGTGCTCGTCCAGAAAGCGCGGGGCGGGAACGACTCGCCTGGCCCGCTACCGCCCCGCCACCAGCATCGGATCGAGCCGCGAACGCTCCGCGTCGAACGCCGCCTTGGCTCCACCCTCCAGCGCGACCTTCTTCGTCGGGAGGACCGCGAACGGATCGAGGATCCGGCCGTCCGGTGCCTCGAGCTGGTAGTGGAGGTGCGGCGCGGTCGAGTGGCCGCTGTTGCCGGACTTGGCGACGATCTCGCCCTTCTTCACCCTCCGGCCCGCCTGCATGTCCTTTGGCACGGCCTCGAGGTGCAGGAAGATGGCGTGTCTGCCAGTCTTCGCGTCGACGATCTCGAGGCAGTTGCCGTTGGCGCCGAAGTGCCAGTTGCGCCGCGTGATCGGGCCGTCGAATGGAGCCCTGACGGGCGTCCCCACCGGTGTCTTGAAATCGACGCCCTTGTGGCGGCGTCCGTCGCGGAGCAGCGAAGTCACCTGCTCGTAGTCCGTGACCGGGCCCTCCACCAGGTGCTCCTCCACATCGACGCCTTCGCTCGTGTAGTAGTGGGCAAAGGGTGCGCCTTCTGGCTTGAAGCGGTAGGCCGTGATGAGGCGACCCAGCTTCTGGGAGCCATAGCGAAGCGCAAGCACGGTCGGCTCCTTCACGGCTGGACCCGCTTCACCCACGGCAGCGACCAGGCTCGGCTGCGCGGTAGGCAACTCGTACAGGACCTCGAGCTTGTCACCCTTCCGGGCGTCACGAGAGACTTGCAACGACCACACCAGGATGCGGTTCATGACCTGCGTGAGCTGCTCGCCCCAGGCCCGCTCGCTCGGAGGAAGCGCGGCCGAGACGCTCTCCTCGAGGGGTCCGCGCAGGACTACCGAGATGCGGCGCAGGAGCGGCCCCTGCGGTGCGCTCGGTGGAGCGACGGCTCCGGAGGGCGTGGCTGGCGCTGGCTGCGATGCGCTTCCCATGGCTCCCGCAAGCGGCGCTGGAGCCGGAGCAGGGGCCTGCCGAGGAGAGGGCAACGGCGTGACGACGCCACTGGCCGGGCCTGCCGCTGCCTGAGGCGTGGGAGCGGCTGGGTCAGCCGGACCGACGACGAACGGCGCCTTCGGTGCCGTCTTCCGGCCGGCGACGAAGCCGCCCGCGACGCCGATGGCGAGGACGGCGGGATAGACGAGGTAGCGGCCGAGGCCGCTTCGGCGGCCGCTGGGGCTGCGGCCGAAGGGAGGGGGATCGATCGACAGGTTGACCATGGACCACCGTGCAAGAGCAGCGTTCCAGAGAACCTCCGGAACTGCGCGACTGTTCCGCCCTCGAAGAAGAGGCAACAGATCCGCGCAAGCGCCCCTGCGGGGCAGCCCTGCGAACGCGAGCCTACACCACTGGACCGGCAGGTGGGAGTCAAGACCTGTACTGAGTCGCCGGGGGCGCAGGCCGCCCCCGCCCCGCCGGGCAAAGCCCATCGGGGCCCCACCCCGGCCACGCCGCAGAGCGATCACATTCTTCGACACTACCGGGAGG
>JBGQLS010000506.1:0-4230 GCA_041500205.1 Anaeromyxobacteraceae bacterium
GCGGCCTCCGCGAGCGGCGTCCCCTCGAGCCGCCTCCAGGCGCGCGCCAGCGGGGCGCAGCCGGCGGTCTGCACCGCGACGAGGCGCGGCGCCCGCAGGATTCCCCCGGCGGCCGCGATCGCGAAGCCCTGGCCGAGCGCGCTCGCCAGCGCGCCCCCGCCCACCTGCGCGAAGAGCGAGTCAGGCGCGGCGCCGGCGTCGCGGAAGCCCTCCGCCATCTCGAAGGCGAGCGTGCGGCCGCCCTCGATGGCGAGCCCGTTCTCGGTCCCCTGGACGCCGAAGGGGATGGAGCCCTTGTCCGCCGCCTCGCGGAATCGCAGGAAGCACGGGTCGCCCGCCTCGCCTGGCCGGCGCTCGCAGACGTTGATGCCGGCGCCCAGGTCGCGGAGGCGCCCGACGACCGCGGGGGACGCGTCGGGCGGGATGAAGACGTCGAGCGGCCAGCGCGCGGCGCGCGCGACGACGGCCGCGGCGAGGGCAGCGTTGCCGCAGGATGCGATGGCGAGCCGGCGCAGGCGCGCGCCCTCCCCCGCCGGGAGACGGGCGACCTCGAGCACGCGCAGGTAGAGCATCACGCCCATGAGGTGGCGCGCCTTGTGCGACCCCGAGACGTTGCCGGTCTCGTCCTTTACCCACAGCTCACCCTGGAGCCCGGCGGCGCGGGCGAGCGCGGGCTGCGGCGCGAGCGGCGTCACCCGGAATCCTCGACCGTCCACGGCCACGAGCGCCAGGTCGAGCTCGCCCACGATGTCGGCCCACGCGCCGTCGGAGAGGCCGGACGCACGGGCGAGCCGGTACGGTGAGAGCAGCGCGCGATAACGGAGGAAGGGGTTCGGCTCGGTGAATCCCTGGCCGCGCTCGTCGCGGTGGACTCCTGGCCGCGTCTCGTCGCGGACAGGAGCAGGGGCGCGAGACTGTGACGGCTTCGCCGGCACAGTCGAAGACAGGTCGCGAGACCGCGACGGCTCTGCTGGCGCGGTCGAAGAGGCCGAGGTCGGGAATGAGGTGGACCCTTGACCGCGCTCGTCGTGAGGGGCCGCCTTCCAGCCTTCCCCCCTCGCCCCGCTTGCGGGGAGAGGGTCGGGGTGAGGGGCTGCTTTCGGCGCCAGCACGTGATCGACGTCGTCCCCAGGGCGCGCCCCCGGGCACCGGAACGGCAGCGCCCGCGCGGCGTCGATCGACGCGCCGCAGCCGTGGCAGACGAAGATGACCCGCGCCGCGCTCATGCGCCGAGCGCCGCAGCGGCGCCGCTGCGGGCGTTGAACTCCGTGATCATCGCGTCCCAGGCGGGGACGAGCTCGAGGAGGTCGTCCCAGAACACCTGCCGGGAACGAGCGCTGAACTCCTCCACGGACACGCCCTGCTGCTCCACCCACGTGAAGTAACCCAGGTTGAAGACGCGCTTGCGGTCGACCTGGCTGAGCTCGAGCAGGTGATCGGTGGCGGCTCCACCCAGCGCCCTGCCCCAGGTCTCGCCCGCGGCGACCGCGTCGAAGCGGCCGCCGAAGTCGCGGGAGAGCGTCTTCGCCACCTCGCTCCCGTACATGGCGGCCCCATCGGTCGCGACGGTGAGGACGACGTCGTCGGGACCGAGGTCGAGGTACTTCGCCGTCTTCACGGCGGCGAGCATGTTGCAGAGCGACGAGAGGCCCAGGTGGCCGAGGCTCGCCACCAGGCGGGCATCGAGGCGGCGCCGGTCCACGAGGTAGCGGCGCCCTTCGTCGGTGTTGAAGAGGGCGAGGAGGCCGTCCGTGGAGCGGTCGCTCACGGCCGTCACCAGATCTGTGTTCATGACGTTGTGGATGTACGGGACGTGCTTGTCGCCGATGCCCTGGATGTTGTGCTCGCCGAACCCGTTCTCGAGCAGGGTCGGGCACTCCAGCGCCTCCACCGCGACGATGCGCGCGCCCAGGGCCGCCTTGAGGTGGTCCCCCGCCGCGAGGGTGCCGGCCGAGCCGGAGGCCGAGACGAACGCGGCGAGCTTCGCGTGGGGGCGGCCCCGCCCCAGCGCGCCGAAGAGCCGCTCCAGCGCGGCGCCCGTGCACGTTCGGTGGACGAGGTAGTTCCCGAACTCGCAGAACTGGTTGAAGATGATGTTGGCGGGGTCGCGGTCGAGCGCGGCGCAGGCGTCGTAGATCTCCTTCACGTTGCTCTCGGAGCCGGGCGTGCGGATCACGTCCGCCGGGTCGGCCACCCAGCGATCGAGCCAGTCGAAGCGTTCCTTGCTCATGTTCTCCGGGAGGACCGCCACGCCGCGACAGCCCAGGATCCGGGAGATCGCGACGCCGCCTCGGCAGTAGTTGCCGGTCGAGGGCCAGATCGCCCGGTGGCGCGTCGGATCGAACTGTCCGGTGACGACGCGGGGGACGAGGCAGCCGTAGGCCGCGAGCACCTTGTGCGCGTGGATCATGGGAAACCGGTCGCCCAGGGCGAGCACGATCCGGGCGCGCACGCCCGTCAGCTCCGGCGGCAGCTCCACGTGCTCGGGCACCGCCGCGAGTCCGCGGCGCGTGGCGTCGTTGAACCAGTGCACGCGGAACAGGTTCAGGGGGTGCCGGACGTCCGGGTCGACGTCCGCGAGCTGGACGCGGATCGCCGCCGGGATGGTGGCCGGATCCTTGAGCTGACCGAGCGTGGGCAACACCACACCCGCCTCCCGGAAGCGATCCAGCGTGCGCTCGTAGACCTTGGCGTCCACGATCGTGCGTTCGAGTCCCAGCCGCGCCATGTATCCACTCCTTTCGAACGGGCTGCGTCACCGCCCGTCAACCGCGAATCACGCGATCAGCGCCATGCGCTCCCAGAGCCGAGAAGCCGCGCGCCGCGCGGTCGCCTCGATCGCCGCCATGTCTCCGGCCACGAGCCGGAAGTCCTGCACCGCCACCCGGCCGCCGACCACGGCGTGACGGACCCGTCCGTCCTCCCTCACCACGACGTCACCGAGCGAACCCGGCGCGAACGGCACGGGCGAGGCTCCAAAGCGCTCCGCGACGAGGACATGGCCCGCGGCCAGGCGCCCACCAGCGGCTCCGTCGCCGTGAGCCGCCGCGAGACGGAAGAGCGCGGCCTCCTCGGCCGCCATGTCCGCCTCCCAGCCGTCGGTCCCCAGCGCCACCCGTGTCGCGTGGCGCAGCGCGCCAGCGTATCCGACGCGGTTGCCCTCGTTCGAGCGCGGGTTGTGGACGAGCCAGCACCCCCGGTCGCGCGCCAGGGCGACCTGTTCGGGAGCGAGGTGTACGCCGTGGGCGAGGATCGAACCGGGCACGAGCGCACCCAGGGACAGCATGCGCTCGAGCGGGCCCGCGAAACCACGCCGCCGTGCGTCCTCCACGTCGGCGCCGTCCTCGGCAACGTGCACGTGCACCACCGTGGCGAGCTGGCGCGCCAGCTCCCCTGCGGCGCGGACCGTGTCGTCCGACACGGTGAAGCTCGCGTGCAGCCCGACGAGGCCGCGCACGAGCTGCGACACCGGCACGCGGCGGCACTCCGCCAGGCCCCGGCGGGCCTCCTCCGCGCCCGAGTTGCGCTCCGTCGCGCCGTAGCAGAGGAGCGCGCGCATGCCCAGCTCCTCGCAGGCCCCGGCCAGGATCGCGAGGGAGCCCTCGATGAGATTGGGGGACTCGTGGTGGTCCACGAGCGCCGTCGTCCCCGACAGCAGCGCCCGGGCGACGTAGTCGCGCGCGGCAGCGCGCAGCGCCTCGGCGTCGAGCGCGCGGTCGAGGCGCCACCACACCCGCTCGAGGATCTGGAGGAAGTTCTCCGGCGGCTGGGCTGGCGGCGGCATGCCATGGCGCGCGAGGCCGCTATAGAGATGCGTGTGGGCGCAGACCGCGCCCGGGGCGATCTCGCCGGTGTCGCAACGGAGGGAACGCGCGCCCGGCGGCGCCTCGGGAACGACCACCCCGTCCACGACCGCGACCGCGCGCCCAGCGCGATCGGGCCCGATGAGGATTGATGCACTCACCGTCAACACTCTCGCCCGGCGCCGCGCCCGTGGTAAATCACCGTCTCCATATGCTCGAGGCCTCGGTGTGTCGGGCATAGCACGAATCCCGGCGCGGGCGTATCCGGGCGCCCCGGGGTCTCGACCCGGACCTGATCAGGCATCATGACTGGTACTTCGCTCTTCCGGTGGGGCGTCTGGGGGGAGCGGCGCTCGCTTGCATTGAGCCCGTTCCCGTAGCGCGGGGGCTTGTCCCCCGCTAGGCGTGTCGAGGCGGGGGACAAGCC
>JBGQLS010000507.1:0-4229 GCA_041500205.1 Anaeromyxobacteraceae bacterium
CACACATCCGGACGGAAGCCTACCGAAGCCCTTCTCGAGGAATTCCCTTAGCTCACGGGGGGTGTGGCCGAGCAGTTCGCGCAGGTGCCGGTCGAACCGAAAGCTCGGGTGCTGGCGCCCGGTGACGTCGAGGACGGTGAGGATGTCCTTGTTCCTACTACGCCGGAGGCCGCGACCGAGCTGCTGGAGGAAGACCGTCGCGCTCTCGGTAGGCCGGAAGAGGAAGAGCGTGTTGACGTCGGGGATGTCCACGCCCTCGTTGAAGAGATCGACGACGCAGAGGACCTGGACCTTGCCGCTCGTGAGGTCCGCCTTGGCCCGGTCGCGCTCCTCCCGATGGGTGTCGTCAGTGAGAGCGCGTGCGGAGAGCCCCTCGCGGCCGAGGCGCTCCGCCACGACGCGCGCGTGCGCCTTGTCCACGCAGAATGCGAGCGCGCGGATCTCCTCGGGGCGAGCGATGCGCTCGCCGATGGCCCGGGCGACGGCGCGCACCCAGAGGTCCTGGGCACTGATGAGCCGCTGGGACAGGTCCGAGTCGATGTAGCCGCCGTCCCACCTGGCGTCCGAGAGATCGAGGCCTTCGACGTCGAGGACGAAGTAGCGGAATGGCACCAGCACCTGCTGCTGGATGGCGTCCCAGACACGGAGGTTCCCGATGTACGGGCGAGGGAAATGGTCCTCGTAGAGCTGACGATCCGCTCGTTCCGGAGTGGCGGTGAGGCCGACGAGCTGTTTCGGCTGTAGCCTGTCGAGAAGCTCGACGTAGCTCCTCGCGGCCGCGTGGTGGACCTCGTCGACGATGACGTGGTCGAAGAGCTCGGAAGGGAGATCAGTCGCCTGGGCCAACGACTGGATGGACGCGAAGACGTGACGGTTCGCCTCCGGACGCTGCCCGTCGACCCAGAGCTCGCCGAAGTGCGGGCGGCGGAGGACCTCGCGGAAGGCGCGCCGCGCCTGCTCGAGTATCTCCCTGCGGTGGGCGACGAAGAGGAGCGAGTCCACCTGCCCAAGGTGCAGGAGCCGCTCGTAGTCGAAGGCTGCGATCAGGGTCTTCCCCGTGCCGGTGGCTGCCACCACCAGGTTCTGCGTGCGGCCGAGCGCGCGAGCCTCCTGAAGCTCGCGGAGGATCGGCTTCTGCCACTCCTTGGGCTCAAGGTCGAAGGCGAAGAAGTCACTCGTTCGCTCCGGCTCGGAGAGCGCGCGGACCAGGCGCCGGGTAGCCGGCTCGGTCCCATCGAATGGTTCGAAACGGTCGGCGTCCTCCCAGTAACTCTCGAACACATCCCCCATCTCGGCGTGGAGATCCGGCTGGTCCGCCTGGGCGATGCGGACGTTCCACTCGAGCCCCTCGGTCTGCGCGGCGTGGGAGAGGTTCGACGAGCCCACGTAGGAGGTGGAGTACTCGCTTCGCCGGTGGAAGAGCCATGCCTTGGCGTGGAGGCGCGTCGATCCGTCGTCATAGGAGATCCGGACCTCGGCACCGAGACGGTGCAGGAGCTCGATGGCCTTCACCTCGGTAGCCCGCATGTACGTGGTCGTGAGCACGCGCAGCGGCCGACCGAGGGCGCGGTGTCGCTCGATGAGCGGGCGGAACTTGTCGAGACCGGAGAGCTTGATGAAGGAGCAGAGGAGGTCGATGCGATCGGCGCTCGCGAACTCGCTCCCGAGGTGCGAGAGCACGCTATCGCCACGGGCATTGGTGATGAGGCCGGAGGAGAGGAGCGAGCCGCGAGGCCGATGGGCGGTTCCGGACCCGATACCCGGGGTTCGCTCCGCGATGCCCCGCAGCAGGCGATCCACCAGCGCGACCTCGCCTGCCCGGAAGTGCCCCTCGCGTCCGAGCTGCGCCAGCAGACCGCGCGCCACCCCGACCTTCTCCTTGGCGTCAGATCTCGACTCGATGGCGATCCGGGCGGCGTCGCGGACCAGCGTCACGAGCTGCTCGTCGACATCGGAGTCCTTCCGGATCTCGGCGATGTCGATGGCATGCGTGTGCTCGAGTTCCCTGAGGCGCGCCTCCAAAGCCTCGGAAACGACCTCGTCGTAGACGCCAGCGGGGAGAGAGGAAGGAGAGCGGCGCCAGATGGACACGGATCACGCTCGAATGGCTGCTGGTATTCCTACCACGTGGCCACGATGACGGTGAGCCTGCCGACCCGAACGCCGAACTCCGCGCCTCTGCGGTACGATGGGTTGCGTGAACGGCTACGTCGCCACCACGGACCATGACTGGTTCACCTTCCTTCGGTCGAAGCGCCCCGACGAAGTGAACTTCTGGCAGCCCTCGGGTCGTGGTTTCCGTGTTCTTCGGCCTGGCGAGCCGCTCTTCTTCAAGCTCAAGAGTCCCTACAACGCCATCGGAGGGTTCGGTCTCTTCGCGCGCCACGAGCTCGCGACTGCAACCCTCGCCTGGGAAGCCTTCGGCGAGTTCAACGGGGCACGGACCTTCGACGAGATGTGCTCCCGGATCGAGAAGTACAGGGCCGGACGGCCAGGCGAACCGAGGAGGCTCTACACCATCGGCTGCATCATGCTGTCGCAGCCGGTCTTCTTCGACGACGGCGCCTGGGTCGACCAGCCACGCGACTGGGCGCCCAACACGGTGTCGGGTGCCCGCTATGATCTGGCGGTCGATGAGGGGCGGCGCATCTGGGAGGAATGCAGTGCGCGGAAGGCCGGCCTTACGCTCCTCGCGCCAACTGCCGCGGAGCCTGTTGCAGAGGCAGAACGTTATGGCGCACCCACTCTCGTGCGTCCGCGACTCGGCTAGGGCACGTTCCGCGTGGCGGTAACGCAGGCCTACGGTGCGCGGTGCGCCGTGAGCCACGAGCACTCACTCCCCGTGCTCGAAGCCGCCCACATCCAGGCCTTCAACCAGGGGGGGCCTCACGACGTTCCGAACGGGCTCCTCTTGCGCGCCGACATCCACCGGCTCTTCGATCGGGGCTACGTCACCATCACGCCCGACCTGCGCTTCGAGGTGAGCCGTCGGCTGCACGAGGAATGGGAGAACGGCAAGGTCTACTACGGGATGCACGGGAACGAGGTGTCCGTGCCCCTCGCGAAGAGGGATCGGCCAAGCCTGGAGCTCCTCCGCTGGCACAACGAGCACGTGTTCGAGAACGGGATCGCGGCCTGACCATGGAGGTCGCGACTGTCACCACGTCCGACCGCTCACTGCTGCGTGCCGTCCGCACGACCCTCGACAAAGCCCAGGAAGCCTTCCTGTGCGTGGCTTTCGTCCAGGAGAAGGGGCTTCACCTTCTCGAGAAGGAACTGGACAGCCTCCGCCTCCGCAAGGCTCACGTTCGCCTGCTCGTCACAACGACGTTCCAGACGACTGACGCCTCAGCCCTCGCCATGGCGCAGGGGCTCGGCGTCGATGTCCGCGTCCTGAACCCCGGATCGGGGCGCACGTTTCATCCGAAGCTGTACCTCGGCGCAGCAGCCGATGGCGCCCGCGCCGTCATCGGCTCCGCCAACCTCACCGGAGGTCTCGCGACGAACTTCGAGGCCGCGGTCGCGCTCGACGGCACTCGCGCCGACGCTCCGATCGGCGGGGCGTGGTCATGGGCCGAGTCGCTCTGGGACGACGAGCGAGTCGCCTTGTGGACTCCTGGCGCGGCCGAGCCAAAGGAGGAGGCTTTCGAGCCAGCGCTGTACACGATGCTCAAGACCGCAGTCCGGCAGGACCCCGTGTTCATGACGCTCGGGCCTGCGCCACGCAGGAATCAGGTAGTGGACCTGTCCCCCGTTGAGATCCACGTCGAGACGGAACGGTCCCGAGCCCGGGCGGGCGGAACCGAGCCCATTCCGGCCTGGATGTTCAACCTGGCGTGGGACCGACTCCGCACACACGGGAGGCTGACGAACATCGAGCTGCTGAACGACCTCCGCGTCCACCGCTCGAGTGCCGTGTGCGCCATCCTGGCCCGGTTGTCGTCCGTGAAGTGCGTGGCCGGGAGGGGGATCACCCTGGAGTGGCGATGACCTTCGACGAGTTCTGCGATCGGCTGACCAATCTCCGCCTCGACCGATCAGGCGGAGTTGCAAAGCCCTACAAGCCCTTTCTCGCCGCCGCAGTCGTGATCCTGATCCACAAGGGGAAGTAGATGGCGGCGGAGCTGCCGAACCTCGTCCAGCGGTAGGCGGATAAGAAGCCGGTCTTCACGCACGACGACGTGAAGGAGGTCTTCGCGATGCCCACGTCGCAACGCACCCCGCCCCCA
>JBGQLS010000508.1:0-4224 GCA_041500205.1 Anaeromyxobacteraceae bacterium
AAGAAGGAGACGACGTCGCCAGGGGTCAGCTCACGCTCCAGGTCGGCGTGACGGCTGTTCACGAGCGTGATCCCGATCGTCTCTTTGGGAATGTGGAGCTCGTCCAGGACGGCCGCGAGGCGCGTACCTGCCGGATACTCTCGTGGCGCAGTATCGAATCGTCCCTCCTGGAACGATGCGAAGAGCTTGACCGTCACGACCATGGCGGTATCCGGACACCGGGACGTGGAAAGACGGGAGGGGGGACGGCGTCCCGGACGCCCTCCCCGCCTCCCTCAGCGAATGCCTACCAGTTATAGAGCTTGTCGAGCTCCTCGTCCTTGACCTGGAAGACGACGTTGTGCGGGGCCACCGGCTCCTGCGTGAAGAACCGCGGCAGCCGATCGTCCAGTGCCGTGAACCCGGCGCGTGCGTTGAAATCGCGTTCCGCCGAGAGGATCTTCTTGCCCAGCGCGACCACGCTGTCGCCGGTGAGGCTCAGGCCGTAGAACGCGTTGAGGAGGTCGAGCAGCGCCTGGAAGGTCTCCGGCTGATCCAGGAGCGGGAAAGCGATGAACAGACACATCCCCGTCGCGTCGATGGCGGCGGTCGCGATCTGGAGGTTGCGCGAGAGATCGACCTGGCCTTCGGTCTTGAGCGGATCGACGAAGCCGCCCACCTTGAGGATGTTGGTCGCGATGGCGTAACCCGCCGTGTGATCGGCGCCCATGGTGCTCGTCGCGTAGGTGACCCCGATGCCCTGGACAGCCCGCGGGTCGTACGCCGGGAGCGCCTGGTTCTTCACCACCGGAACCCGCTCCACGCCGAAGACCTTCCCTGTGATTCCGGCGCCCGAGCCGATGATCCGCCCAAGCGGAGTCCCCTTGCCTACCTCTGCGAGGACCCGTAGCGCGCCTTGCGCGTCGCCAAACGGGAGCAACCCGCCCTCCATGGCGACACCGATCGTCACACCGGTCTCGATGGTGTCGAGGCCGAAGTCGTCGTCCATGCGGTCGAGCTTGGCGATGACGTCCAGGTCGTCGATGCCGCAGTGGCCTCCGTGGGCCCAGACCGTCTCGTACTCGGGCTGCTTCGTGACGTAGTTGCCTTGCGCGTCGTTGAAGATACCCGAGCACTGGATGATGCAACCGCGATGGCAGCCGTGGGTGGCGGAGCCTCCGCGCGCCGTCTCGAGGGCGGCCTGCGTCTCGCCGCTGATCTTCGAGGCGCCCGCGAAGGTGCCAGTCTTGAAGTTGTTCGTGGGGTAACCGCCCGCCTCGTTGAGCACGTTGGTGAGGACGTTCGTTCCGTAGGCCGGCAGCCCCTGCCCGCTGACCGCGTGCTTCTTGAGCCCCTCGGCGAACACCTTCCCGGCCGCCTTGAACTTGTCGGGGAACTTCGGTCCGCGGGTGACCGTGCCTGCCTCGTCGAAGATGATCGCCTTCACGTGCTTGGCGCCCATGACCGCCCCAGGTCCGCCGCGGCCGCAGTGGCGCGTCGGCCTGAGCTCACGATCGGTGCAGGCAATCGAGGCGGCGCCCAGCTTCATCTCGCCGGCCTGCCCGATGGTCATGTAGGCAGACTTCTCTCCGTACTCGACGCGGAGCTTCTCGATGCAGTCGTAGTTGCCGAGCATGCGGAGTTCGTTGCACGTGCTGATCTTCACCCCATCCTTGTTGATGAAGATCTTGTACAGGTCGTCGCCAGCCGGCTTGCCTTCGATGACGATGGCCGCATAGCCGAGGCGCGCCATCGCCTGGGCCGCCTGCCCGCCCGCGTTGGACTCCTTGATGCCGCCCGTGAGCGGGCTCTTGCATCCAACGGAGATCCTACCGCTCGTCGAAGCGGCCGTCCCGCTGAGGAGGCCCGGAGCGAGGACAAGCTTGTTGGCGGCGCTCAGCGGGTGGCAGAGCGGGTCGACCTCCTTGTTCACCAGGACGGAAGTCATCCCTCGACCACCGAGACCCGCGTATTCCCCCGTGGTTTCCACGGTGGTCTTGGGGCCTCCCGCAGCGCTCATATCGATTCTAAGGATCGTGTCCATTCGTTGTCCTCTCGCCTCAAGGCGTTGGCCGTGTGGCCGTGTGGCCATAGCAACGGCTGCGCCAAGCGTCAACGTGTAGGAGCTTGCCCCGTTTCGGATCAGTTTGCTGAGTGAGAGTTGGACTCGACGAAGGTGCGACATATTGCCGTGTCACAACGGGGCCGCGCGATCTGCGACATGTCACGCAAACGTGACACTGAATGGCACGCACGCTCTGCATGGTACGGCAATTCCGACAGCCCAGCAACGGCACGCAATTTGCTGTATACCTCCATTGGAGGAGCCGTTTCTGAGCTTGGGCATGCCTCGTCCCAGTGCAGGTCCGAAGTCTACGCGGCTCCAGCGGCGCCTGTTGCTAGAACGGGCGTGGCAACAGTACATCGAGGGAGTCGAGCCGCGCGGTGTCCGGGAGGACATCCTCAACTCGTGGCGCCGCGCGCGAGAGTCCTATCATATCGACCCCGCGTCCCAGCGCCTGGGCGTCACTCTCGCACCCGAAGCCCTGGAGGAGCGGCGCGCGCGCGACGAGTGGCTCCGCTTCGCGCTGCCCATTCTCCGCGACTTCACGCAACGCGCCCGGCTCCGCGATCACGTCCTGTCCTACTTCGACGGCGAAGCCTGCATGCTCTCGATCGACGGCGATCGGAGTATCGCCGGCCGCCTGGCCGAGATCAGCTTCCGCCTGGGGACGAGCTGGGCCGAGGAGTCGGCCGGGACGAATGGCCCGGGAACGGCCCTCGTGGCGAGAAAGCCCATCGAGGTGTTCGCCGCCGAGCACTACGTCTCGGCGTGGCACCCGTGGAGCAGCGCGGCTGCTCCCATCAGGGCACCTGGGGCCACGGCGCCTGTCGGGATCGTGGCCATGACCGGCCCCTGGGAGGTCCGGCGAAGACAGGCCGTCACCTTCGTGTCGGCGGTCGCCCGCGCCATCGAGGAGCGGCTCCGCGCGGCCAGAGGGGTGCGGGACGAGGTCGTGCGGTACGCGTTTCGGGCCGCCCGGGATGCCGGGGACGCGCTCGTGGCGGTCGACAGCCTGGGGCGGATCGTCGCGGCGAACGACGCGGTCGTGCGGTGGAACATCCTCGATTCGGGACGGCTCCCTCCCGCCATGCAGGAAGCGGTGGCAAAGGTCGTTCGGTCGCCTCCCACGCGATCGGAGGCCGACGTTCGACTCGACCTCCCCGAAGGCCCCCCCGCGATCGTGTCCGCGGTGAGCTACGAAGGTTCGCGCGTGGGCGCCATCGTGCGCATCACAGGGTCTCCTGCCGGACGACGGCAGCCCGGCTCACCGGACCGCACGTCCGCCCGCTACGACTTCGGGCGCATCCTGGGCAATTCGCCTCGCGTACGCCGGGCCGTGGAGCTTGCCATGACGGCGGCGCACAATGATCTCCCGGTCGTGCTGACCGGCGAGTCCGGGACCGGCAAGGAACTGTTCGCGCACGCCATCCACGGCGACAGCAGCCGGCGCAGGAAGCCCTTCGTGCCCGTGAGCTGCGGCTCCATCCCAGGGGAGCTCCTCGAGGCGGAGCTCTTCGGGTACGAGCCCGGCACTTTCACCGGCGCGAGGCGCGAGGGCAATCCCGGACGCTTCGAGGACGCCGACGGCGGCACGCTCTTCCTGGACGAGGTGAGCGAGCTGGCGCCTCCTGCGCAGACGGCCCTCCTGCGTGTGCTGCAGGAGAAGGAGGTCGTGCGGCTCGGCGGAAGCGCATCCCTTCCGGTGGACGTCCGCGTCGTGGCGGCCACGAACAGGCCGCTCGACGAGGAGGTGCGCGCCGGCCGCTTCCGCAGCGATCTGTACTATCGGTTGAACGTCCTCTGGATCCCCGTGCCGTCCCTGCGCGAGCGGGCCGACGACGTCTCCCTCCTGGCCCAGGTGTTCCTCGGCGAGGCCGACCTGGAACGTCGCGGACTCACGCTCACTGCCGACGCCCTCAGGGCGCTCGAGGCATACCACTGGCCGGGAAACGTCCGCGAGCTCCGAAACGTCATCCTCCGGGCTGCCGCGGTCGCCCGGCAGCCCCAGATCACGGCGCAGGACCTCCTCCTCGGTGCGTCGCTGGACGATGCACCGGCCGCCCTAGAGCGCGAGCGTGGGGAGGCGAGGGAGTCAGGGCTTGAGCTGGAGCGCGGGGCGCTGCTCACGGCGCTCGAGTCCTGCACGTGGAACTTTCGACGCACTGCGCATCAGCTCGGCA
>JBGQLS010000509.1:0-4207 GCA_041500205.1 Anaeromyxobacteraceae bacterium
CTTCGCGCGCGCGTCCGCGAGCACCTTCTCCCGAGCGGCCTGCTCGCGGGCCTTCACCTCGGCTTCGGCCCTCGCCAGCGCCTCCGCCTTCGCCTTCGCCTTCGCGCGTTGCTCCGCCTCTGCCTTTGCCAGCTGCTCCACCTCCGCCTTCGCGCGCGCGTCCGCGAGCGCCTTCTCCCCAGCGGCCTGCTCGCGGGCCTTCGCCTCGGCTTCGGCCCTCGCCAGCGCCTCCGCCTTCGCGCGTTGCTCGGCTTCCGCCCTTTCCCGCTGCTCGGCCTCCCCCTTGGCGCGCGCGTCCGCGAGCACCTTCTCCCCAGCGGCCTGCTCGCGGGCCTTCGCCTCGGCCTCGGCCCTCGCCAGCGCCTCCGCCTTCGCGCGCGCGTCCTCGTCACCGGCCGCCGCTGCCACCGAAGCCACGCGCGGCAACGGAGCGGGCGGCGCGACCTTCACCGCGAGGAGCGGCGGCGCGCTCGCGGGGCGCGCGATCCTCACGCGCAAGGTCGTCCCCGCCGCCTCGACGTCGGGCGGGTCCACCTCGCGGACGAATACGATGTTCACGCGCGCCACCGGCAAGCCCTCGCTACGGACCGCCACGGTCTCGACGAACGCGATGACCCCGTCTGCGCCGGCGATGGGCGCGCTTGCCTGCTCGAACGCGGTGTCGGCCAGTTCGACCACGAAACGCGCCGGCGAGGACGCCGAGTAAGTCGTGAAGCTCGGCGGTTGCGCGGTGGCGATGCTCACGAACGCCGCCAGGCTGTCGCTCGTCACCTCGACGCGCGTCACCACGTTTCGCCGCGGCCTTGCCTCGAGGGCGGCTGGGGACGCGCCGAGCAACGCTGGAAGCAACAGGAAGGCGAGACGCATGCAATCCCGGCTAGGGACGCGCGCACGATACCACGGCGGCGGCCTCGCGCACCCGATAGCACCACGGCGCTGCGCCACTCGCCAGTGCCGAGCGCGCTCGGGTGGTCATTGCGTGCCCCACCCTTCTGCACCACCACGACGCAGCTTCGAGCCGTCATGGGCACTCTCTCTCGAGCAGCAACGGCCGCCTGGCTGCGGACAGGACCACCTCGGCCTGCTTGATGAGAGCGCTTCGCTGGACGGCATCGACCGGGCGTCCGTCGAGCCGATCCAGGTACACTACGAGTCTACCATCGGTGCGGAAGAAGAGAGGAGGGCTGGTGCTCGATCTCTTCCTGCATCATCTCCTCGAAGAATCTGCGAACTCCGCCATCGTCCAGGAGAGGGATCGCGTTCGCGTAGAACTCAAAGGCCCGCTCTTCGGCCGCGAGTGCCACTTCGAGCGCCTCGCGCGCGGAGCAAGGCAACTGGTCGTCCAGCAGGTGAGGCCCAACGCTGGTTGTATACGGTCATGCACAAGGCGCTCCATATTGCTCTGTCCCACAGCTACTACGACCGGATGGGTGTACCGAGGCTTGCTTCGTAACCTCAACCTTTTCTGGGACCTCGGCCGCTCGTGCCACCGGGTCCGGCGGGCGCAGCACGTACCGACAGAACGGGGCCCACGCCCGCGGCGGGGCACCCGTGCTCATCGTGAAAGTAGACGCGGTCCTCGCTCCACTCAGCTACCGCCGGCAGAGCCGGCGGGTTGATGAAGGCCCCTCCGAAGGGGCCCTTTGACTCACCGCCCACTTCGACCGGAAACGCTTTGCTTGCAGCGAACACGCGGTTCCGATTCGGAACACTGCTGTCACCAGGGATCTCACACGCCGCACCACCCGACCGCTCTCGGCACGACAGCGAATCCTGCGAGGATGTGGGGGTGAAGCATCTCTCAGGGACGGCATAGCCTTCTGGAGTCACGCCGCCAGAGGCGGCGGCTTACAAGGGTGAGTTATGCCGGTAAACGACCAGATCCCACTCGCGGTCATGGAGCGCGTGAAAGGGTTGCGTCACCCGAAAACGTCGCGGCGGTCCGCTCCCATCGAGTGCATTCGATAGCTTGCTCCATTCGCCCTTCAGAGAGTCCCAAGCGGTTGCTTCGCCATGACTCGACCGCACACGTCCCCGACCCACTTCTCGAACTGGATGAGATTCGCGGAACGCGGCTCATCACCGGTCACCTGCGAGTCACCTGGACCCGAGCGGCCACGAAAAACCCCTGTCACCTGGGGCTAAAATAGCCTTGAGTAACAGGGGCTTAGATGGTCGGGGAGACAGGATTCGAACCTGCGACCCCTTGGTCCCGAACCGCCCAGGGTGGATTCACATGGCGTGGCACCGGGTGAGTCACAGAGCTATCCCGGCGATTTAGCTCGAACTGTATCGGCGGCTGGATCACACGCCGAATCCCCGATCGCACACGAAACCACGCCGTTTGGCGCGCCGGTGGCGCGGCCCTCCGGGGTACCAGAGCCCTGGCTGACGCCGGTCGACATCGCGGCCCGCCTCAAGGTCAGCCGGGCAACCGTGTACGGCCTGCTCAAGAGCGGCGCCCTCCCCCACCGCCGGGTGGGGCTGTCCATCCGCATCGCGCCTGCCGACCTCGACGCGTACCTGCAGCACCAGTAGCGAGCCTTCGTCTTGTGCTTCCTGCAAGCAACAGCACTCCCTCACATCGCCTCGCCGGCATGACCGGTGCCTGGAGGACGCATGACCGCCACCGAACTCGAGGTCGCCGAAGGTGCAGAGGGTCAGCGAGCCCTGCCGCAACCCACCGCGAGCCTGTTCATCGCCGCCGGCTCCATCGTTGCCGAGCGAGCGGCACGGGAAAGAGCGGGCCACGCGGAAGTGGAGGCCATCCTCCGCCACGCCGTCGAGCAGGCCACGCGCGTCCTCCGAACGGAGGTGGCGTGATGGCTCCACGAGACACGTTGCCCACGGTGACTCTCTCCGGGCGTCGGCTCACGGTGACCCTCGTGCTCGCCGTCAGCGTCGGGTTCGTCAGCGGCTGGCTCGCGCATCGGCCCCCTCCTCCTGCCGACACGACCGCGCTCCTGCACGCGTTCGAGCAGGTGAACCTACGCGCCTCGCAGGTCATCAGCGACGCCATGCGCGCCGGCGCCGCTGATTCGGCGCCGGGGGGTGGGCGCCGACCCGCGGCGCCGTGACCGTGGCCAGAAGCGTCCCCCCTGCGAGCGACCCCGATGCCTAAGAACCCGCAGCAAAGGTCCGACGCCAGCTTCGACCTCGAGGCCGAACAGGCCGTCCTCGGCGCCTTCTTCGTCGATAACGATACTTGGCAGCGTCTCGGCGAGACCTTCTCGTCGGAGGCCTTCTATCTCGTCGCGCACCAGTCGATCGCGGCCGCCATCGTCACCCGATGCAAGAGGGGCGAACCTGGCGACCCGGTACTCATCCGCGGCGATCTCGCAGACGCCGGCGACCGTGTCGCAGCCGATCTCGTGTTCCCGCTCGCCAAGGGCCTCGGCACGGCCGCAAACGTCTCCTACTACTGGCACCGCCTGGTCCGCCTGCACGAACGACGATCTGAGGGGATTCCTGACGAGCTCGCCGCCCTGTCCATCGGCGGGGCACTCGGGAAGGAAGAGGCGGCGCTCGAGTACGGAACGAAACACGTGGCCACAGGTTGGTCCCGCCTCGACGGCGCCCTCGGCGGCGGGTTCGGAGTGCCCTCCCTCAACATCATCGGCGCAGCGCCCAAGAGCGGGAAAAGCACCTGGGCACAGATCATCGCCGAGCGCCACGTCGAGGCCGGTGGCTTCGTCTACTACCTGGATCTGGAAAACGGACGCCGCCGATTCATGCGGCGGATGCTCTGCCGCCACGCCAAGCTCGGCGGCGCCCAGGTCGCGGCGGCCCTTCGGGCGCAGCACTCAGGTGTCTTCCAGTCACTCGACCAGGTCGAGCGCTGGCAGGGCGCCAAGATGTGGGTCCAGGATAAGCTCACGCCCGGCTTTCTCGTCGAGTTCACCCCGCCCAAGAACTTCGCCGCGCGCGTCGCTGCCGCGCGAGAAAGGGCCGGCGATCGGCCCCTGCTCGTGGTCCTCGACTCCCTCCAGAAGCTGCCCATGGACCTGGAAGACCGCCGGGCCGGCGTTGACGCCTGGGTACGCCTCCTCGAACGACTTCGCCACGAGCACGAAGCCGCGGTCCTCCTCATCAGCGAGATCAAGCGTGACCAGAAGGGCCAGTACACCGCGCACGAAGCCGCGTTCAAGGAGTCCGGCGGCATCGAGTATGCGGCCGATCTCGCCATGACCCTTACCCGGCCCACGGC
>JBGQLS010000510.1:0-4199 GCA_041500205.1 Anaeromyxobacteraceae bacterium
ATGTCCACGTCGGTGGGCGTCGAGACCTTCACGCTCACGAGGCACCTCGGGTTCATCTCCTTGATCCAGTCGAGGTGCTTCTTGTGGTCCTCGACGCTGTAGACGCTGTGGAACGGGAAGGGGCTGAAGAGCGCGTTCCCGGCCACCGCCTCGCGCATGCGGGCCACCGGCGGGGTGTTCTTGTCGCCGAGGAGGTGTCCGCCCAGGCCCGGCTTGGCGCCCTGGGCGTACTTGAACTCCACGATCCGCACGCGCTGGATGGTCTCCTCGCGCACGCCGAAGAGACCGGTGGCGACCTGCGTGATCACGTGGTCGTCGTAGGGCTGGAGACGGTCGGGATAGCCGCCCTCGCCCGTGCAGGTGAAGCTGTTCCAGGCCGTGGCCGCCCTGGCCTTGGCCAGGATGGTGTGGATGCTCACCGAGCCGAAGCTCATCCCGCCGCCGTAGATGGGGAGGTCGATGTGGACCTGCGGCCGGCCGTCCTGGCGGTGGTTCAGGTCGAGGCCGGTGTCGATCTCGGCCGGGGGAGTGCACGCCGGGCGTTCCGATCCCTCCAGCTCGAACTTGAAGCGAAGTCTGTCGAAGCCGCCGCCCGAGGCGCCGCGCCGGTACTCGAGGTGCGGGGGTGGCTTGTGGCCGGTAGCGGCCTCGTGCCACGTGGAGAGGATGAGGTCGCTCGACCAGCGGGGGTCGCCCATGCATTCCGCGCTGGGGTTCCTCCGCAGCGTGAGCGCCTTCTGCGGGCAGTGCGCGATGCAGAAGTGCTCGGTCCTGGCGCACTCCGGCCCCACGCACAGATGGTCCTGCGGACGGATAGTGAACGCGTACCCGCCGGGCTTCAGGTGCACGCCCTGCGGGCAGACCTCCGCGCAACGCCCGCAGGAGAGGCAGGAAGCCAGTCGTTCGATCTTGTACTTGCCGATCGCGTTGCGGTAGCGGTCGGGCGCAGGGTGAACCTCGCGGGAAGACGCGTCCTGCGGGCGGTCGCCCGGATCCGGGCGCCGGGACGGATGCTCCCGCGGCTCTCCCCTGGTCCTGGCGGCCAGGTCGCTCTGGGTGGCGCTCATGCCCGCACCCGCGCCCGGGTCACGCGGGCGATGTCGCCGAACGCGTCCTTCTCGATGTCTTCCAGGAACATGGCTCGCCCCACCTCGCCGCGCAGGCGCCGGACCTCGCGGATGCCCATGGCACCCAGCACCTCGATGAGCTGGCTGTGCCAGGCACCCATCAGGTTCACCATCCGCTGAGCAGCGTAGGCGCTGTCGGCCGACCCGATCTCCGCCGGGCAACCTCCCGTGCGCCCGTCGTGCCCGTGGCGGCAGACCTGGCACCCCAGCGCCACCAGGAGCGGCGTGTCGACGGCCACCAGATCGGCCCCGCAGATGATGGCCTTGGCCATGTGCTCGGCCAGGGCGATGCCGCCTCCGGCGATGAGCGTGACGGTGTCCCGCAGGCCGTCCTTCACCAGCCGGCCGTGTACCTCACGCAGGACGTCCTTCAGGTGCCGGCCGGGCCTGCCGTTGTCCGACCGTTCGCACCCGTGCTGGTCGGCGCACAGGTGGAGGATCTTCATGCCCGCGCCCACCAGCTCGGCGGCGCGGTCGGCCGCGGTCGGGCGGAGCAGCAGGCGGACGGCGACCATCACCTCCGGATTCACGGAGTGAACATCGCCGGCCAGCTCGGCCACCTCCGGGCCGTCCAGGAGCTCCACCATCCGGACGGCTTCGAGGAGGGCCCGGCTCTTCGGGACGTCGTCCGCGCTCAGCACGGGCACCGCGAACGCCAGCTGCTCGGGCGGCAGCGCCATTGCGTCGGCCGCGGTCATCACGGCGAGCGAGCAGAGCTCCTTCGCCGCCGCGGCGCGGGCCTCGGCCAGGCTATTGCCCAGCACCGGCCAGGCCGGCATGTCCAGGATGGCCGGGAGCTGGACCTCCAAGAGGCGCGCGGGCTCCGAGAGCATTCTGCCCTCGCGGTCGAACTCGAGGCGCAGGGGCTTCTCGCCGATGTCCACCGAGGTGGAGATGTACTCGCGGCCGTGGATCCCGTCGCGGGTGGGGCGGACGATCTCGGACATGTCCGTCCAGATGGAGTCGAAGCCGGGCCCCTGAAAACGGCCGCGGTAGCCGGCCCCCGAGACGGGGATCTTCCCGGCGTCAGCCTGGTTCCACGTGGTGAGGAGGATGTCGGGCTTCCAGTACGCGTCCCCCAGGTCGAGGAACTCCGGATTGACCGAGACGCTCAGAAGCCCCTTGGTGCAGCCCTGGACGCAGGAGAGGCACGCCTTGCACCCGTTCAAAGTCTCCACGGGAGCGGCCGGATCGCGATTGTGGGCCGACTCCTGCCGATAGACGTCATAGGTGCAACGGAGCTTGACGCAGTTGCTGCAACGGGAGCAATCCTCACGCCAATCGACGTTGCCGAACTTGCCCACCCTGCGGAAGCGCGCAGGCGTGGGGAGGGCATGGATGTGGTAGCGATCGGGCATACCAGTTCCCCTCTAGGCCAACGCCGCTTGCGCGATGACCTTGGCGGCGAGCGCCTCGCAACCGCCGGAGAGGATGTGAATGCCGCGGACGCCGGGGATCGCCTTGAGCTGGGCGGCGGCCTCCGACGCCATGGCCACGCCCTCCTTCACCGGATCGGAAGCCTTGCCCAGCCGGGCGAGGGCAGCCTCACCCACCGGTCCGTATATCCGCCGCGCCGCGAGGGCCTTGGCCTTCTCCAGGCTTGTCAGCGGCAGCACGCTCGCGATGATGGCGACCTTCTTCTCCAGCCCCAGCGCCCGGACCGCGTTCATCCACTCGGTGAAAGCAGGCACGTCGAACACCGCCTGCGTCAGGAGGAAGTCCGCGCCGGCCGCGATCTTCTTCTTGAGCCGGAGCAGGTTGAGCTCCAGCGGCCGCTGGTAGGGGTGGGCCACCGCTCCGAGCAGCAGCTCGGGCCGGGGATCGACGGTCCCGTCCCCGAAGCCCTTCCCGTGGCTGGTCAAGTTCTTGAGTCCCTGGGTGAGCTGGATGGAGTCGATGTCGTGGACGCCGGCCGCCTGGGGGCAGACCCCGAGCGACGGGTGAGCGCCGCTCAAGCAAAGGACGGCGCCGATCCCGAGGCTCGCGGCGCCGAGGGCGTCGCTCTCCAGGGCGATGCGGTTGCGGTCCCGGGTCACCATGGAGAGAACGGTCTCGTGCCCCGCGCCGGCCAGGATGGCGGCGCAGGCCAGGGCCGACCCCTGGAGCTCGCCGGGGTTGTCCGCCACGACCACGGCGTCCAAGCTACGCGGCAGCTCGGCCGCCAGCCTCTTCGCGCCGCCGGCATCTCCGCTGCGCGGCGGCAGGCACTCGGCCGTGACCACCACTTTACCAGAAGTCAAAGCCTGGGA
This sequence comes from Anaeromyxobacteraceae bacterium, assembly GCA_041500205.1. Classification (GTDB taxonomy): domain Bacteria; phylum Myxococcota; class Myxococcia; order Myxococcales; family Anaeromyxobacteraceae; genus Anaeromyxobacter_A. The sequence goes on from JBGQLS010000510.1 coordinate 3,377, forward strand.
GAGTCTCGTCTTTGCAGTCGTCATCGCTGGGAACCGCTTCCTGGAGGGATGCTGGCCGCCTCGTCCGCGAAAGAGAGGCGCAGAGCGCTCGGGGGAAGGCCTTCGATGGTCGCAGCCACCCGGTCACGGATGGCCGCGATCAGGGCGGCCGCGGGCGGCGAAGCGCGTGCTGGCGAGGGCGCCCCGGCCCCGAGCGCCATGTCTTCGGCCGCCGTGCCAGGCAGGGTGAAGAACAACAACCGTTCGCTGCCGAGCCCGATCTCCTGGAGGATCGAACGGACATGGTCCAGCCGGCGGGCGCATCGTTTGCTACCTTCGAGGTAGTGGCAGTTGTCCTCTTGGCAGCCGACCGCGCAAACCACGTCGGCGCCGGACTCGAACGCCTTCAGGACGTGCTCCGGCTGAAGCCGTCCCGTGCAAGGCAGGAGGATCTGCTTGACCGACACGGGCCATTGAAAGTCCGGGACATCCGGCGGCGGCCGGGCGGCTGATGTCGGCACCCGGCCCAGGCGGGCGCAGTTCGCGCACACGAAGACCGTCGCCGCCGTGAGGGGTCGAGCGCCGGAATTCCCACGGGTTACGTCCGAGCGAGGTTCGGTCATCGCGGTCATCGATGTGGCGTTGTGGGGAAAGATCCTCGTGGGGAAAAAGCAGGATAGCAAATCCGACTGTTAGCACAGCAAGTATTTGTATGGACTCCGCCGTTTCAGTGTTGCTTATAGTAAACAGTGCCGACGACTGCAGATATCTGCCGTTATTTCATGGGACTAGACCGCTCACGGACGGTGGGTCACGCCACGACGGTGATTCACCAATCGGCTTG
>JBGQLS010000511.1:0-4177 GCA_041500205.1 Anaeromyxobacteraceae bacterium
AAGGCGAGCGCCCGCGGCACGACCAGGAAGCGCATGGGCGCGAACCCCATCGTGCGCAGGGCGTCGATCTCCTCGTTGACGCTCATCGACCCGAGCTCGGCGGCGAAGGCGGCGCCGGAACGGCCGCAGAGGACGATCGCGGTCATGAGAGGGCCGAGCTCGCGAGTGACCGTGATGCCGATCATATCGGCCACCAGGAGGCTAGCGCCGAACCGCTCGAGCTGCCGGGAGGCTTGATAGGCCATGCCCAACCCCACCAGGAAATTGATCAGCACGACGATCGGGACGGCGTCGGCGCCGTTGCGCTCCATGGTAGGCGCGAGCTCCCGCCAGTTCACCGTCCGAGGCGCGCGGATCGCGCCCAGGGCGCTGGTCACCATCTGCCCGAAGAATGCGAGCACGAGCTGGATCTCGATCAGGATCCCGATCGTCGCGTTCCCGAGCTGGTCGAGCGTGCCCTGGGCTCGCCGGCGCCGGAGCTTTCCGAGCGTCGCGTCGCCGCCGTAGAGGTGGATGATCGACTGGACCTGCGCCGGCGCTCCGACGAACTCCGAGCGCACGCCCCGCTGCTGGAGCCTCGTCCTCAGGCGGGCGAGGAGCGCCATGGCGCCGCCGTCGAGCCACTCCACCCGCGACATGTCGAGGTTGAGCGTCTGGCCCGCCGCGGCGGCGCGCTCGAACCTCCCGAGCTCCGCCCAGAGCTGGGCGGCGTCGGCGAAGGTCAGGCGGCCCTCGATCCGGAGCTCGGCCTCGCCGCCCGTGGCACCATCGCCGCCGACCTGCGCGATCGCGAAGGCACGTTCTCCGGGGTCGACGAGCTCGCTCATTGGGTCGGCAGGAAGGATTGGCTCCGAGTCGCCGGGGGCGCAGGCCGCCCCCGCCCCGCCGGGCAAAGCCCATCGGGGCCCCACCCCGGCCACGCCGCAGAGCCGTCACATTCTTCGACAGGTCTTGAGCCCATCGCTCGGAGCCAGCGCGGCCGTTCAGCCTTTGTAGAACTCGAGTCCGATGCTCATGCGGTATTGCGGATAGGTCAGCGGCACGCCCCGCAGCTGCGGAACCGGCAACGCGATGCCCAGGGGGTTGATGATGAGGATGAACGCTCGAGAAAACTTCCACTCCAGGCCGGCAGGGCACACCCCGGCATAGATTCCGAGGCTCCCCGCCGGCGCCCCGAAGAGGTTCATGAGCAAGTACGAGGCGCCGAAGTTCACCGTCGCTCGCAGGTTGAAGCGCTCGTAGGCCAGCGGGAACCGGAGGATGGCCGTCCCGTACACGTTGACGACACCGCTGCCGAATCGGGAGTTGTTCAAGCTGATCCATGGATTCCATTCCCCATCCAGGCCGAACGTCCAGTGCTTGCTCACCCTGAGGCGCGCGCCGAGCTGCGCCGCGACCGCCGGCTTGTCGAAGGAGCCCGACGATCCCACGTAGGCGCCCCAGGCCGTCTGCGACGGATCGCGGGGCCCGGGCTCCTCCACGGCCACGATCGTCGGCGCCGGCGGAGCGTGCGTGTTGGGTTCCGCGGGCGTCGTGGTCGTCGAGGTCGTGGTGACGGTGGCGGGCTTAGCGGGGGCCGTACTCGTGGCGGCCTTGGCGGGCGTGGTGGTCGTCGTGCTCGTGGCGGTCGGCGCCACCGCTGGAGTGGATGGCTTGCTCGCGTCGGTCTGGGCACGCGCGCTACCCGCGGCGAGAGTGCATGCAGCCCCGACGATGAGCCCGCGCGCGACGAAGGCGCCCCATCTCCGCCAGCGCCGGCGGCCCATCAATGCCAGCAGCGCGAACGCGCTCCATGCGACCATCGCCCAGGGACCCTGCTGGGCTCCGGCGGTCGTGCAGCCGAACAGGCCCTTCCCCGAGTCCTTGTACTGGGTTTCGGCCGCCTGGCACCAGCCGTTGTCGAAGGTGCAGCCGGGCGAGTAGCTGAGATACGTGTCGAGGAGCTGGTCCACGGCTGCCACCTTTCCGTCGCGTGTCGTGCTGGGATCCAGCGTCGCGATGAGGAGCGCGGTCGACGCGTCGGTCGCGAGCGTGCGCTTGGCCTTCCGCAGATCGTCGGGGTCATCGCACACGTCGAGCTTCGTCGCGTGCCCGGGCCCGTCGCGCGACTCGACCAGCGATCCGCCCTCCTCGTCGAGCCAGTTCAGGACGACCGTTATCTTCATTCCGTCGGGGGTCCGGTAGGTGTGCGTGAAGCTGTCCTGGACCGCGTGCATCGCCTGGCCGATGCGCACGTAGTAGGTGGGCAACGGGGCGTCGACATGACCGCGCAGCGACAGGTGCAAGCTCAAGGAAGTGCGCTTCGCGAGGTCGGGCCTTCCCGCCGCGTCGAGCCCGTCGAGCGCCTCCAGGACCCGCCCGCGAATGAACGCCCGGCAATCGGCGACGGCAGCCGCCGAGCCGGCCGGTTCCTTCTCGCCCGGACCGCGCAGGCAATGCTCGCGCTGCGTGGCGGGGTCACCGTGAATCGCCGAAAGGATGCTGAGATCGTCTTGACTGTTTCCCTTGAGATCGTTGTCGCGCACGCCGACGAGGAGCGTCACGCCGGCCAGGTCCCTCATGTCGCCATCGGGAGCGAACTGCAGATCGTCGATGAGTGCCTGCTCGTTCTCGGTGGACCGAGGGGTCGCGGGCATTCCCAGCTGCGCGCGTGCGGTCCGCAGCGCCTGCGCGGTGAGCTTCTCGTGGCACTTCATGGTGAAGTGCGTCTCGATCGTGTACGCGCGGGCCGCGCCGGCCGCGGCGACGGCGCCGACGGCGAAGAGGACCATTCCGACCTTCGATGAGCTGAGCATTGCTGCTCCTCGGGCACCGTGCCTTGAATGCCCCGCCTGGAATGGCGATGGCCGCAACGCTCACGCACGGTGCCGGCCCAGGCGCGAACCGGCGTGGGGAAGACCGTGCGCCCCTGCGGTCCTAGGCCACGCGGCGGCCCTGGATGAGACGGACGAGCACCACGATGATTGCGGCCACGAGCAGGATATGGAGGAGGCCGCCCATGGTGGTGGAGGTGACGAGACCGACCGCCCAGAGCACGAGCAGGATGACTACGATGGTCCAGAGCATGATTGGCTCCCTTCAGAGCTGATCACTCCCTGAGCATCCGCCGTGCCTGTCGCCTCGGCCACGCAACCGCCCGGAACGCCTGCACGCGCGCGCAGCCGTCGGGGCGGCGCCGACGTTCGAGAACGTTCGCGAACGGTTCCCGCCTGGCGGGCGCGGACAGGCGGGCGGACGCCAGGCGAGATTCGCGTCTACAACGACCTCAAGTACTGAACCAGGTCGGCCTTCTCCGCGACCGTGAGACCCAGAGACCGCCGGGTGTCGTAGGTGTTCACGACGTCATCCAGCCGATTGATTCCGAACATCCGCGCTGGCGCAGCCTCCAGAAACGCCCCCGGGCAATGTCATCTGCGTCGCGACCAGAAGAATCCGCCTCCACTGAACACGAGGACGAGAAGGATGACGATGAGGATGGTGTTGCTCGAAGGCACAGAAGGCGCGCTTTCCGATCCTGACCGCGAACTCCAACGGTCAATGTTTGCACGCGTCGTGCCCGGCCGAGCGCGGCGCGACGCACTGGCTCTCCACGCCGCATCGTCAGAGAGCGTCGACCGACCGCTTCTTCAGGATGTCCCGGCCTACGAGGAGCGGTAGCGAAGTCTCTGGCCGGACGGCCTGGGATCTTCTCAAGTTGAACCTGCACGTCTCGAGCGTCCCGGCAGACCCCTTTCGGGCTCCACGGCGGTCGGCGCGCGAACGTCCACCCCGATTCCCCGAACGTTCACGGGCCGCGATGCTCCGCGTTCTGCTAGACTGCCTCTGACTCCCAGGCGCCTACCATTGCGGTCCGCCCTCCGGGTTGCGGAGGACCACATGCCGTTGCGGAACGCCGAGATCGCCACGCTCGCTACGGAGGCGCCGCTCCAGCGGGCGCTCGTGCTGGCATTCCCGCACGACGGCAACCGCTCGACACAGAGCAGGACGATCCCGCGCGGCGGCGTGCTCCTCGGCCGCGGCGCCGCCGTCTTCGACGTCCCCTTCGACGATCCGGAGATGTCGCTCCAGCACGCCGAGGTCCGGCTCGACAGCGGGGTCGCCGTCGTGAGGGACCTGGGCAGCGCGTCGGGCACCGGGCTCAACGGCGAGCCCCTGCACGGCACGCACACGCTCGTTC
>JBGQLS010000512.1:0-4127 GCA_041500205.1 Anaeromyxobacteraceae bacterium
GCCGTGCTCGGCACGATGGTGGGCAGTTCGGCGGCGATGGTCGGCATCCGGAGCATGGTCTCGCGCCTGGCCGCGAGCGACGCCACGACGGTGCTCATCGAGGGCGAGAGCGGCTCGGGCAAGGAGGTCGTCGCGCGCGCCATCCACTTCGAGAGCGCGCGCGCCGAGAAAACCTTCATGCAGGTGAACTGCGCCGCGCTCCCCGAGCACCTCCTGGAGAGCGAGCTCTTCGGCCACGAGCGCGGTGCCTTCACCGACGCGCACTCGCAGAAGCGCGGCCTCTTCGAGAGCGCCGAGGGTGGCTCGGTCATGCTCGACGAGATCGGAGACCTGCCTCCAGGCGGGCAGGCGAAGCTGCTCCGGCTCCTGGAGAACAAGACCTTCCGGCGCGTGGGCGGCGTCACCGAGCTGCACGCCGACGTGCGCGTTCTCGCCGCCACCAACGTCAACCTGGAGGAGAGGGTCGCCGAAGGTCGGTTCCGGGCCGACCTCTTCTTCCGGCTCAATGTGGTGCGGATTGCGTTGCCCAAGCTGCTCGAGCACGCGGAGGACGTCCCCTTGCTCGCCGCGCACTTCATCGCCCGCTTCAACCAGGAGATGAAACGATCGGTGAAGGGGATCAGCACGGCCGCGATGGACGCGCTCTGCGCCTATCACTGGCCGGGTAACGTGCGCGAGCTGCGCAACGTCATCGAGCGCGCGTTCATCCTGCACGCCACCGCCGACGAGATTCGCCCCGAACACCTGCCGCCCGAGTTGCACAGGTCGCTACCGGACAGGAAGCCACAGAAGCTCGCGCCGCAGCTCCCGGAGCAGGGCATCGTCCTCGAGGACGTCGAGAAGAAGCTCATCGCCGAGGCCATGGAGCGCGCGAGCGGCAACCAATCGCGGGCTGCGCGCCTGCTCGGGATCAGCCGCGACACGCTGCGCTACCGGCTGAAGAAGCACGCCATCGCGTAGCACCAGGAAACGAAGACGGCCCGGCGAAGAGCCGGGCCGTCGTGTGCCGCCGCTTGGCGAGGCGGCCTAGGCGAGCGCCCGCTCGTCGATGTCGACAGGCTGTCCGTCGGTCGGCCACTCGATCTCGGTAGCGAGGGCGTGCAACTCCTGCTTCAGCTTCTCCTTGGCCCTGATCTCGAGTTGCCGCGCGCGCTCCCGGCTGAACCCGAAGTGCTCGCCGAGTTCCTTGAGCGTCATCGGCCGGTCGCTCATGACGCGCTGCTCGATGATGTATCGCTCGCGCTGGTCGAGCCGTCCCAGGGCGTCGCCGATGCGGCCCTGGACCATCGTCTGCTCCTGGGCCGTCGAGAGCTCGTGATCCTGCGACGGGCCATGTCCGACCACGAAGTCGACGTGCGTATAGGTGCCGTCGTCGCCCATCGGGGCGTCGAGGGAAAGGTCGCGCCCCTCCATGCGCTGCGTCATCTCTTCCACCTCGCCCTGCTTCACCTTCAGCTTCTTGGCGATCTTGGAGGAGTCGGCGCCGTCCGAGTCGAATCCGTGCTCTACGCTCATCTTGTCGAGCTCGCGCTTGGTACGAGCGAGCGAGAAGAAGAGCTTCCGTTGCGCCTGGGTCGTCCCGAGCTTCACCAGCGACCAGGACTTGAGGATGTAGTTCTGGATGTAGGCGCGGATCCACCACACGGCGTAGGAGATGAGGCGAATGCCCTTGTCGGGATCGAACTTCTGGACGGCCTTCATGAGGCCGATGTTCCCCTCCTGGATGAGATCGGCCATCTTGAAACCATAGGACCGATACTCGTAAGCGACCTTGACGACGAACCGGAGGTTTGCGGTGACGAGCCTGTGGGCCGAGCGCGTTTCGCCCTTCCTCTGGTAGGTGCGCGCCAGGCTCTGCTCCTCCTCGACCGTCAGGAGCGCAAAGTGGTTGATCTCCGACAGGTAGAGCTCAAGAGAGCTGGCCGTGCTGGGAAGGGATTCGCGCTTCATCTCGCCTCCTGAACCGCCGCCGACCATCGACGACGAACACAAGCACCCGTAAAGCAACGGCGGTGCCAGGAGGGAACGACGAGACAAAACACAGCTATATTGCTAACTTAGCCAGCGGGCAGATCACGTGGCCATATCGATAACACAGGAATAGTTACAGCCGGGCTGTTCCGGAAGCGGCCCTGTTGGGTTTTTTGCCGGTATTTCTTTCAAACGCCTCAGTTGCAACCTTTCATGGGCGTGTTCATCTAGAGGCGGATGGGGTCTGCTGCGGCTCGACAGTGGGCCGTGGCGGCCCCTCTTCAGTTGATCTATGTCACTTCTGCTGTCGAGAACCCCCCTGGCATAGAGGAGCACTTGGAAGGCGAAACCTGCGAAGGCGAGACCTGCGTGGCAAACGACGAAGCGACCGAGCGCGCCCTCGATGCATCCATGACGAGGGACAGACCCGCCAGCACCGCACAACGAGGCAGCTTTCTTGGGTTCGTGGCGCACGAGATGCGGAATCCGCTCTCCACCGCGCTCTGGAGCGCGGAGCTCTTGGTGCGGCTTTCCACTGAGGAGCGAGGAGGCGCTCGCGGCGAAAAGTTGTCAGGGATGTGCCTTCGGTCTCTGCAGCGCTTGAGGATGCTCGTCGAGGACCACTTCCTGGCGGAACGGCTCGAGGCGGGTGGAATCCCTTTCCGCATGGAGTCGGTGCCGGTGAGGGAGGCCCTGGCGACCGTTGCCGCCAAGGCCGGAGTGGCGGACCTCAGGCCCGACATCGAGGAGCATCTCGCCGTCTGGGTCGATCGAGGCCTGTTCGAGCGAGCGCTCGACGGGCTCCTCGCCGCTTCTGCGCGGGAAGGGTCCCCAGTCAGCGTCGATGCGCGGCGGGTGCGTGACGTCGCTTTGGTGCGCGTGCGTGGTGCGCCTCCCGTCCCCAACGCCCTCGAGGTACCGCAAAAGGGGACCGCCTCCGATCCGACTGGCCGGGCGCTGGCATTGCACATGGTCGTCCGCATCGCGCAGGCACTCGGAGGCTCGGTCTCCGCCACGCAGGAGGACTACCTCCTCGTCGTCCCGCTCGCGGCCGCGGGAACACAAAGCGCCGCGCCCTGATATGTGACCCCTGACATGTTGACCGCTGAACATATGACCGGCGCGGCACGCATCGCGAGGATCGCTGGAATGTGCCGTCTGCACGCGGCCTTCGCTCCTTGACAGGCCCGGTACCGTCCGCTACAAGCACGCGTCTTCCGGAGTCTCGTCACGGGCTCCCTCCACGGCACGTCCTCCCGGCCAGCACTCGCGCGGCGGACCACTGCGAGGTTCCACCATGGCTACAGGTCTTCTGGCGAAGAAGATGGGGATGACCCAGATCTTCGACGCCGCTGGCGATTGCATCCCCGTCACCGTCCTCGAGTGCGGTCCCTGTACCGTCGTGCGGCGCAAGACCTCGGAGAAGGACGGTTACGACGCCGTCGTCATCGGCTTCGTTCCGATCGAGGAGAAGCACCACTCCCGGCTCTCGAAGCCCGAGCTCGGCGTCTTCAAGAAGGCTGGTACCAGCGTGTTCCGGCACCTGAAGGAGCTTCGGGTGAAGGACGCGAAGCTCCTCGGCGATCTCAAGGCAGGTGACGTCCTCACGGTCGACAAGGTCTTCAAGCTCGCCCAGCGGATCGACGTGACCGGTATCACCAGGGGGCGCGGCTTTCAGGGTGTCTTCAAGCGCTGGGGAATGAAGGGCGCGGCCCGCGACAGCTCGACCGCCCACGAGCACCACCGGCACATCGGTGCCATTGGACAGCGCAAGACGCCTGGCAAGGTGTGGAAAGGCAAGCACCTGCCCGGCCATCTCGGCGTCGATCGGATCACGATCCAGAACCTCACCGTCGCTGGCATCGACCCGGAAAAGAACCTGCTTCTCGTCAGTGGCGCAGTTCCCGGCCACCCCGACGGCCTCGTCTTCATCGACACGGCGGTCAAAGGGCAGCCCAAGCCGAGGCCGAAGGAGGACGAGAAGAAGCGCGCCAAGGCGAAGGCCTGAGTAGCCGGGGGCGCAGGCCGCCCCCGCCCCGCCGGGCAAAGCCCATCGGGGCCCCACCCCGGCCACGCCGCAGAGCGATCACATTTTTCTACAGGCCTTGAGAAGGAAGGCCGTCGAGATTACCGGTGTCGGTGGCTGCGCCGGAGGC
>JBGQLS010000513.1:0-4118 GCA_041500205.1 Anaeromyxobacteraceae bacterium
CTCGAGGACGCCGTGCTCGTCGGCGCGCGGCCGCAGCGCGTGGGTGAGGACTGGCACCTCGGCCTGGTGGTGGCTGGTGCGCTCGGGGGCGAGCCCGCGCCCACGCCGCCGGTGACGGGCTTCTCGCTCCGCCCAATGGGGGAGCTTCCCGACCAGGTCGGCCTGTGGCACCGCGACGACCTCGCGGTACTCGCTTCGCGCTACGAGCGGCTTCGAAGCTGAGCGGTTGTCGGCGACCTCTCGGGCCGGCCCGGCGCGAGAGGGTCGGCGGGCGGGGTGAAATGCCTGAGCTCACTTCGGGCGCGATGGGCGGCGGGGGCCCACCCCTGCTGAAGGTCTGGTGCCGTCGATCGATCGACCGCTCTCGAGACGTGGCGTTCCGCGCCAGGCCCCGCTAGACAGTTGGTCAAGGAAGGACCGCAATGACCATACCGCTGCTCGCGATGCTCCTCGGCTCCTCGCCCCTCAAGGTCGGGGACAAGGCGCCCGATTTCACGCTCGCCGACACGGAGGGCCAGCAAGTATCGCTCTCCACCATGCTGAAGAAGGGACCAGCCATCCTGTTCTTCTTCCCCAAGGCGTTCACGTCGGGTTGAACGAAGCAGACCACAGCGTACCGGGACCGGTATGCCGACGTCGAGAAGAAGGGCGGGCAGGTGGTGGGTATCTCCGTCGATGATCGGGACACCCTGAAGCGGTTCAAGGCCGAGACGAAGGCGCAGTTCCCGCTCCTCTCGGATCCGGGAGGCAGCGTGGCAAAGCAATACAGCGGGCTCATGCCGGTCGTGGGCCTGGCGAAGCGCGCCAACGTCGTCGTGGGCGAGGACGGCATCGTGAAGGAGATCGTCGCCGGCGGCGACGCGGTGGACCCCTCCTCCGCCATCACGGCGTGTCCTCTTCACAAGGCGGGATCGTGACGCATCTCCTGGCACGCGCGCTCGCCGCGCTGGAGCGTCGTGTGCTGGGGGTGTCGGGGGAGGAGATCCGCTACACGTTCGAGGACGTGCGAGCGGAGCTTCGCGCCACCCGCGCCGAGCTGAAGGAGGAGATCGCGGCGCTGCGTCGCGAGGTCGATCGGCTGGCCCAGCGCGGCGACAATACGCACGCCGGCGACAAGGCAAAGCCGGCCGCGGAGTTGTGAGGTGTATGCGGGCCCCGCAAGCGGGGGCGAGGGAGAACGACCTGGCCGCCCTCATCTCCGGCGAGCCTGGCGAGCTACCGATCTCGTTCCACCAGCAGGACCCTTCGCACCACGGCCTCGCCGCCCGTGGTTTGAAGGCGCTCGCCCTCCTTCCAGTGCGCGCGCCTGAGATAGCCGAGGCCTAGCCAGCCTTCGGGCGTCTCGACCGCGCTCGTCACCACGCCCACGTCCTTGTCCATGTGCGTCAGCGGTGCGCCAGCCCGCGCGGCCGCGGGCAGCGCCAGCTGCACGAGCCCCTTCTGGATCTGTCCGCGGAAGGTCCCGCGCAGCACCACCTCCTGCCCCAGGTAGCACCCCTTGTCGAAGCTCCCCGACGTGGCGAGGATGCCCGCCTCCATCACCAGCCTGGTCTCGTCCACGTCGGCGCCGAAGCGGGGGATGCCGGCGAGCACGCGCAGCGCCTCGAGGTCGTCCTCCGAGAGCGGCGTTGCCCCTGCCGCCAGGAGCGCGGACCGGAAGGCGTCCGCGTCCGCCGCGGTCTGGAGCACGTCCAGTGCCGGGGCGCCGCGCCGCGGGTCGTCCCAAGCGGTGGCGCCGGAGGAACGGCCACGCGCCAGCTCCACACCGGCCTGCCCCAGCACCGGCACGACTCGCCAGCCCGGGGAGATGTCCTCGATCTCCACCTCGTCCATGATGACGAACTTCGCGAGATGGGCTCGCAGCGGCTCGGCCGAGCGCGGGTGGACGTCGAGCAGCACGTCGTCGGTGCGCAGCACCAGCATGCCCTCGGCCAGCACCTGGCCTTTCACGTTGAGGAAAGCGACGTGGGTCGACGCCCCCGGGGCGAGGCCGTTCACCCGCTGCGTGCACATGCGGTGGAGGTAATCCTGCCGATCCTTGCCGGTGACACGGAGCAGCCCGCGCGCCAGAACGGGACCGACCGTCGCGCCAGCCCGCGCCGCGGCGAGCCTCTCGGAGAGCGTCATCCCTGATGTTTAGCCGAGCGCGCATCCGCCGACAATGGCGGCGGCTCACACGGCTGTTCAGAATACCGGGGACCGAGCCAAGCGAACGAGACGCGCGCAGCGCGAGGAGCGACGACCGAGCATGACCAGCGGCCATGCGAGGGAGGGTGCACCGGATGCGGCGCGGATCGTTCGCAGCGCGGCGACGTTCTGGGCAACCCCTTCAGTCCCGCTCCGTGAGAACCACGCCGGCGAGCACCATCGCGCCCCCCGCCACGAAGGGCGCGCTGAGCTGCTCGCTGTAGATCGCCCAGGCGAGGAGCGCGGTGAGCACCGGCTGCAGGTTCGACCATATCGCGACGCGGCTCGCCTCGGTCCGGGCCAGGGACCAGTAGTACATGACGTACGAGGCGACGCTGGTGAACGCCACCAGGTACGCCACCGCCATCCAGCCCGTGCGAGAGAGGGTGGCGAGGTGGTCGAGATGAGACAGCCCGAGCCCGAACGGCAAGTAAACTATCGACCCGAAGACGACGGAGAGGCCGGTCGAGGCGATCGCGCCATAGCGCTCGGCGTAGGGTTTTCCGCCCACCACGTAGACGGCCCAGGCCACGACGCCCAACAAGACGAGCAGGTCTCCGGAGAGCTGCGAGCGCAGGCCGGCGAGCGAGACGACGTCACGCGCGAGGAGGACGACGAGGACGCCCCCGAAGGCGACGGCGATTCCGGCCACCTTGGCCAGGGTCGCGCGCTCGCCCAGGCGGGACCGCGCCAGGAGGAAGACGAAGATGGGCGTGAGCGCGTAGAGCAGCGCAGCGTGGCCGGCCGTGGTGCGGGCCAACCCGGTCAGGAAGAGCCCCTGGTTGAGCGGGATGGCGACGACTCCGAGGGCTGCAAGGGGGAGCAGGTCGCCGCGCGCGACCCGCACGCGCCGAAACCAGAGGAGCGCGCCATAAACGGCGCCCGAGAGCGTGAAGCGAGCCAGCGCGAGCTCGAAGGGAGACAGCTCGCCGAGCGCGCGCTTGGCGGCGATGTAGGTCCCGGCCTGGATCGCCGAGTGGAGGAACATGACGAGGTGGACCACGCCGCTACGTACCTCGCGCTGCGGCATCCACGTGGCGCTCGAGCCGCGCCACCGACCAGGTCGCCGCCTCGCGCACGCCCGGGAACGGGCTCTCCAGATGGGCGCGCAGCGCAGCGAGCCGCCGCGCGTCTCCGGCATGGCCGGCGGCGAGGATCGCGTTCCGGAGCAGGCCCTCGTAGCGGGCGCGCGCGAGCGCGGTGCCGTAGAAGCGGCGCTGGTACTGCTCGAGCGTGAGCGTGAGCAGCGAATCGAGGTCCAGCCCCCGCTGGCCGGGGCGCGAGCGCAGCTCGGGATCGCAGCGCGCCGCGGGCGCCCGGTTCCAGGGGCAGACCGCCTGGCAGTCGTCGCAGCCGAAGGCCCACGCCCCCATGCGCTCGGCGACCGGCCCCGGGATGGGCCCGCGCCGCTCGATCGTCTGGAAGGAGATGCACCGGCGCGCGTCGATGAACCCGGGCGACGTGATCGCCCCGGTGGGGCAGGCCGGCAGGCACGCCTCGCAGGTGCCGCAGCGCTCCGGGTGCGGGGCGTCGGGCTCGAGATCGCGGTCGAGGATCACGGTCGCGAGCAGGACCCAGCTGCCGAGGTCGGTCGTGATGAGGCAGCCGTTCTTGCCCACCCAACCCAGGCCGGCCCGCGCCGCCCAGGCCTTCTCCATCACGGGCGCGACGTCGGCGCTGGCGAAGGCCCGGACGTCCGGGTCGCGCGCCTGCAGCGCTCGCACGAGCTCCTTGAGCTTCCGCTTCATCACGGCGTGGTAGTCGCGGCCGCGGGCGTAGCGTGCCACCCGGGCCTCGGCCGGTTCGTCGCGCTCGGGCTCGCACTCCTGAAAGTACGAGAGCGCCAGCGCGACGACGCTCCGCGCGCCGGGGAGGAGCCGCGCCGGGTCGAGCCGCGCCGCGCGCGTCGCGCCGAGCCAGACCATGTCGGC
>JBGQLS010000514.1:0-4099 GCA_041500205.1 Anaeromyxobacteraceae bacterium
CGCGGCCAGAAGCAGAAGCACGAGACTGCGACGGCTCCGCCGGGGACCCTTGACCGCGCTCGCCGCGGGCAAGGGCGCAGTCGAAGGGAGGTCGGGTCGAGGTCGCCGATCGCCCTACTCAAGACCTGTCGAAAGATCAGTTGCGGTCGCAGGGGCCCGGGTGGGGCCCCGACGGCTTTGCCGGCGGGGCGGGGGCGGCCTGCGCCCCCGGCGACTCAGAAGTCAAGGCCTTGAATCGCGCCCCGGCGCGTGTGAGAAGGCGCGACCGCCGTGCTCGACCTGTCCACGCTCAACCCACCCCAGCGCGAGGCGGTGACAACGGAGGGCGGGCCGCTCCTCGTCCTGGCCGGCGCCGGCTCGGGCAAGACGCGCGTCATCACGCACCGCGTGGCGTGGCTCATCGCGCGGGGAGCTGCGCCAACGGCCATCCTGGCCACCACGTTCACCAACAAGGCCGCGGAGGAGATGCGCGAGCGCGTCGTGGCGCTGGTCGGGGAGTCCGGGGAGGGTGTCCTCGTCTCGACGTTCCATTCATTCGGGCGATGGCTGCTCGAGCGGGAGCACGCCGCCGCCGGGCTGCCGTCCGGGTTCGCCATATGCGACTCCGCGGATCAGCTCACGCTCCTGAAGCGCTGCATGCGCGACGTGAACGTCGATGACCGATCCTTCGACGTCCGGCGGGTCCTCGCTCTCGTCTCGAGGGCGAAGAACGCGCTCAGGAAGTCGATCCAGGTCCGCCCCGAGGGGCAGGGCGACGACTACGACGTCGTCGCCTCGGAGGTGTTCCCGCGCTACCAGGCGGCCCTGCGCGCGCAACGGTCGGTGGACTTCGACGACCTCATCGGCATGCCCGTCGAGCTGCTGCGGGAGCACGCCGCCGTCCGCGAGCGTTACCAGGGGCGCTTCCGGCACCTGCTCGTCGACGAGTACCAGGACACGAACCGCAGCCAGCTAGAGCTCCTCAAGCTCCTCGCCGGCGCGCGGTGCGACGTCTGCGCGGTGGGCGACGACGACCAGGCCATCTACGGCTGGCGCGGGGCCGACGTGAGGAACATCCTTCGCTTCGAGCACCACTTCCCGGGCGCGAAGGAGATACGGCTCGAGCAGAACTACCGCTCCACCGGCCACATCCTGGCGTGCGCGAACGCGGTCATCACCGAGAACCCGCACCGAAAGCCGAAGCGGCTCTGGACCGCCGCGGGCGACGGCGATCCCGTGCAGGTGGCGGCGCTGGCGGGCGAGGAGGAGGAGGCGCGCCACGTCGCCGATCAGATCGTGCGCGCTCGCGCCGAGGGGAGGCGCTGGTCGCACTTCGCCGTGCTCTACCGGCTCAACGGCCAGGCGAGAGCCGTCGAGGAGGCGTTGCGGGAGGCTTCCGTGCCGTACCACGTTCGCGCCGGCCCCTCCTTCTTCGACCGCGCCGAGGTGCGGGACCTCCTCGCCTACCTCAAGGTCTGCAGCCAGCCCCGAGACGACGTGTCGGTGTCGCGGGTCGTCAACGTGCCTCCCCGCGGTATCGGCGACGCCTCGGTGGAGCGCGTCCAGGCCTGGGCGGTGGAGCAGGGCAGCACCCTCTTCGGCGCGCTCGAGCGCGCCCTCGAGATCGAGGGACTGCCGCGGGGAGCTGCCGATCGGATGCGCGGATTCGTGGAGCTGGCGAAGCGCTACCGCGCCGCGTTCGGCGATGGGCCCATCGGCGAGGTGGCGCGGCGGCTCGTGGCCGAGGTGGACCTCTACGCCCACGCTCGCGCGACCGTGAAGTCGGCCGAGGCGGCGCAGCGCAAGGTGGGCGCCCTCGAGGACGTGCTGCGGTCGATGGAGAGCTGGGCGCAGCGTACGAGCAAGCAGGCGACGCTCGCGAACTACCTGTCCAAGCTCGCCCTCGATACGCGCGAGGAGGAGCCCGAGGCCGGCGAGGGCGTCACGCTCATGACCCTCCACGCCGCGAAGGGGCTCGAATTCCCGGTGGTGTTCCTGCTCGGGATGGAAGAGGACCTGCTACCCTGCGCCGGGATCCAGGGGGAGGCACGCGACCTCGAGGAGGAGCGGCGGCTCGCCTATGTCGGAATCACCCGCGCCCGCGAGCGGCTCGTCCTCACGCGCGCCTGCGCACGCGTCAAGCGGGGCAAGGTCCTCGTCCGCACGCCCTCCCGTTTCCTCCAGGCATTCCCGGCGGGATCCTTCGTCGTCCACGACCCGGCGACGGAGCTCCAGCCTCCCGAGAAGGTCGCCCTGCGTTCGGCCGAGGTGTTGGCCGCGCTGAAGGCGCGCTTCGCCGCCGCCAAGGGCTAGGAGGAACAGGCGGCGGAACGGAGTTCCTTGACAACTGCCTGCGCCTCCTCTAAAAGGCGCCTTTCCAAACCTCGGAGTCTGCACAGGTTTTCAATGAACAAGGGCACCCACAGCGCGACCAAAGGCGAGGCTCTCAAGAGCCGGAAATGGTGGGTCGTCGACATCGCCGACGCCATCGTCGGCCGCGCCGCCACCCAGGTCGCGACGATCCTCAAGGGCAAGCACAAGCCGAGCTACACCCCGTCGATGGACGTGGGCGACTTCGTGGTGGTGATCAACGCCGAGAAGGTTCGCTTCACGGGCAAGAAGGAGACGGACAAGCTCTACTTCACGCACACCATGCATCCAGGTGGTGCGAAGCTCACGCCTCCCCAGAAGCTGCGCGCGAAGCATCCAGACGCGATCTTCCAGAACGCAGTCCGCAGGATGCTCCCGCGGAGCACGCTCGGCCGCGACATGTTGCGCAAGCTCAAGGTTTACGCCGGCGCGGACCACCCGCACGTGGCGCAGAAGCCCGAGACCTTGAAGCTCTCGTAGTAGAGAGGAAACGATGCCCCAGATTCAGATTTCCGTTGGCCGGCGCAAGGAGTCCGTCGCCCGCGTGCGGCTCGCACCGGGTACGGGCAACATCACCATCAACGGCCGTACCATGGACGCGTACTTCGGCCGCGAGACCTCCAAGATGATCCTGGTCGAGCCGCTCAAGCTCGTGGATCAGATGGGGAAGCTCGACGTGTTCGTGAGAGCCAACGGCGGCGGGCTCTCAGGCCAGGCCGGCGCCATCCGCCACGGCATCACGCGCGCGCTGATGGAGATGAACGCAGAGTACCGCCCCATCCTCAAGAAGGCGGGCTTCGTGACACGCGACGCCCGCGCGGTCGAACGCAAGAAGTACGGTCAGCCCGGCGCCCGAAAGCGCTTCCAGTTCTCGAAGCGCTAGCAGAGCAGCCGATCTCGCGCCTGCCGAGGCCGCTCGCAAGGGCGGCCTCGTCGCGTTCATGGCACGCGCGAGGGCGCCGCGGCGGAGCCGGCGCGTGTGCCCGCATGCGACAGTCGCCCCCGCGCGCCTACCAGCGCCGACGATGACAGCGGGCGCCGGCCCCTGCGCGCCGTGTCCCGCTAGTCGGGCAATGGCCTTCCACCCTGGACGGGTGGTACGCTCCGCTCCAGCATGGAGCTGAACGAGATCCTGCAGCTCGCGCTCAGGGCAGCTGCCAGCGACATCCACCTCAAGGCGGGCCTGCCGCCCATGTTCCGGGTGGACGGCGCGCTCGTGCCGCTCAAGGACGCGCGGCGCCTGCCTCCCGAGGAGGTGGCGCGGATGACGTTCAGCATCATGAACGAGTTCCAGAAGGAGAAGTTCAAGCAGACGAACGAGGTGGACCTCGCCTACGGCGTGCCTGGATTGGGCCGGTTCCGCGTGAACGTCTTCCAGCAGCGCGGCACGGTGGGCGTCGTCTTCCGCGTCATCCCGTTCAAGATCCAGACCATCGAGCAGCTCATGCTGCCGAAGGTGATCGAGAAGCTCGCCGGGGAGCAGCGCGGCCTCATCCTCGTCACGGGCACGACCGGCTCGGGCAAGTCCACGACGCTCGCGGCGATGATCGATCACATCAACGCCACCGAGACCTGCCACATCATGACCATCGAGGACCCCATCGAGTTCCTCCACACCCACAAGCGCTGCATCGTGAACCAGCGCGAGCTGCACGCGGACACGCACTCGTTCCCGAACGCGCTCCGCGCCGTTCTCCGCGAGGACCCGGACGTCGTGCTCGTCGGCGAGATGCGCGACCTCGAGACGATC
>JBGQLS010000515.1:0-4087 GCA_041500205.1 Anaeromyxobacteraceae bacterium
AGCTGCGCGAGGACCGCGTCGAGGCGACGGAGGACCGGCGGCGCTGATCGCCGTCCAGGAGCGCGCCCGCCCCCGCGAGGCGGGGGCGGGCCCCGCCTTCGCAGGGCCCAGCAGCGGGCCCCCGCCCCGAGCAGCGGGGGCCGGCTGCTCCACGGCGCACGAAGGAGTGCAGACCAGCCGGGAGTCCGCTAAAACGGATGACGCACCCTCCCTGAAGGGCTGCCGGCGGCGCGCCGGCCCGGCCGAGGAACCCCGACCATGCGCATCTACCACGACATCACCCAGACCATCGGTAACACGCCCCTCGTTCGCCTGAACCGGGTCACCGCCGGAATCAAGGCGCAGGTGGTGGCGAAGCTCGAGAGCTTCAACCCGCTCTCCTCGGTGAAGGACCGCATCGGCGTCTCGATGATCGAGGCCGCCGAGCGCGACGGAAAGATCCGGGGCGACACCATCCTGCTCGAGCCGACCAGCGGCAACACCGGCATCGGCCTCGCGTTCGCCGCCGCCGCGAAGGGCTATCGGATCGTCCTCACCATGCCCGAGACCATGAGCGTCGAGAGGCGCAAGCTCCTCAAGGCGCTCGGCGCCGACCTCATCCTCACGCCCGGCTCCGAGGGCATGAAGGGCGCCATCGCCAAGGCGAACGAGCTCGCCGCGAAGGACGGCCGCTACCTCGTCCTCCAGCAGTTCGAGAATCCGGCGAACCCCGAGATCCACCGCCGGACGACGGCGGAGGAGATCTGGCGGGACACCGACGGCAAGATCGATATCTTCGTCGCAGGCACGGGCACCGGGGGCACCATCACCGGCGTGGCGGAGGTGATCAAGCCGCGCAAGCCATCCGTGAAGTTCATCGCCGCCGAGCCGAAGGATTCGCCGGTCATCGCGGGGGGCAAGCCGGGTCCGCACAAGATCCAGGGCTGGGGTCCGGGCTTCGTGCCGAAGGTGCTTCGCACGGAGCTGCTCGACGAGGTCATCGGCGTGTCGAACGAGGACTCAGGGGTGATGGCGCGACGCCTCTGCAAGGAAGAGGGGATACTCTCCGGGATCAGCTGCGGAGGGGCGGTCGTGGCCGCGCTCGAGGTGGCCAGGCGGCCGGAGAACGAGGGCAAGCTCGTCGTGGTCGTGCTCCCGGACACGGGCGAGCGGTACCTGTCGACCTGGCTCTTCGAAGAATCGCCGAAGTGAGGACGTCGCCTCGCCCGGCGCGAGCGGGGTGAGGGTGGGTTGAGATCGAAGGAGACACCTCTCCCCGTGAGGAGAGGGCAGGGTGAGCTGGCCGGTCGGAGGTTCGATCGTCCTCACCCCGACCCTCTCCCGCCCGGTGGGAGAGGGCGTAGCGTTCAGCCACCGCATCCCAGCGGATGCACTGACCGCACGCCTGCCTGCATGAGCGATCCGCTGCTTCTCGTTCGAGGATCGAGGCGCGCCTTGTGCCACTCGCGCGGCCAACCCTCACGGGGCTTGCTCGCTGCCCAGATATCCGTTGAAACGTACCCAAATTGACAACTGTCAACTGTGGCTGCGCATGCTCGTAAGCATGGCGCACAAGTCAGGAAAACACCGCATGAAACCTACACAATTCCTGGAAGCGCTCGGTCCCTCGTCTGTGGTACACGCACCCGCTTTTGTGCCAGAAGGGTCTGCGGGACCTGGAGGGGGAGCACCGCGACCTCTCCGGGGGGCACCGGCACCTCTCCGGGGGGCGCCTCGACCTCTCCGGGGGGCGCCTCGACGATCACAAGGAGGAGCACTTGAAACTCGACCGTTCTTGCCGTCCCGCGTCACGACGCTCGCTCGTACTCGCCTCCGTCGCTACGCTGCTCGCCCTCCCGCTTGGCGCACGGGCGACCAGCGTATGGGTGGCGACCTCGGGCGAGAAGATACGGCCGAGCGCCGGCGCGCGACCCGCTTCACCCGCTGTTCTGGCGGCCGCGAAGAACGAGTTCGAGGCCTTCCAGATTGCGGTGACGGCGGACGGTGGCGCGGTCTCGGGCGTGTCGGTTGCGGCGACCGTGCTCAGCGGGCCTCAGACGCTCCAGGCCCCTCGGCTCGTCCGGGAAGAGCTCATCGCCCTGGGCAACGCCTCGGCGCCGGACGGCTTCACCGGGGACGTCCCCGATGCGCTGGTGCCGGATGTAGACGACGTCGTGGGCGAGAAGCGAAACGCCTTTCCGTTCAACGTCAGCGCCGGTCAGACCCGCGTCGTCTGGGCGGAGATCCACGTTCCGGCCGGCGCGCAGCCGGGCGTCTATCAGGGGAGCGTAACGGTCAGCGCAGGCGGGGCGACGCTCGCCACGGTGCCGGTGACGCTCACAGTCTGGGACTTCGCGCTCCCCTCGACCTCGTCGCTGAAGAGCCACTTCGGTCTCGCCTATGGCAGCCTGGACGTGCAGCACGCCGCCGTCTCGGGCGACGCGTTCTCCGTGCTCCGCGCGCGCTATGGCCAGCTCGGGCTCGACCACCGCATCAGCGTCAGCTCGTTCGACGACGGCAATCTCAGCGAGTCTCATTTCGCCCAGTTCTACGGCGCGCTGGCCGACGGTACCGCGCCGACGCAGCTCCAGGGGGCGAAGCTCACGTCGGTCCGGTTCCTCGGCGATCCGAAGTCTGCCGCCGCGTATGGCGCCTGGGCCAGCTTCTTCAAGGCGCGCGGTTGGTTCGATCGCCTCTTCGACTACACCTGCGACGAGCCGCCCGCCACCTGCGCCTGGAGTGACATCTCGGCCCGCAACGCCACCATGAAGGCGGGCGATCCGCAGTTCCGGAGCCTGGTAACGACCGACGTCCAGAGCGCGACCGCGAACGGCGTCCTCTCGTCCATCGACGTCATCGTGCCGGTGGTGAACTACCTCGACGGAAAGTCACAGCGGGACGCCGGAGGTTGGGACGATCAGTACTCGGGTGCGCAGCGCTCCAAGTACGACGCCTTCCTGGCCTCGGGGTCGAGGAAGGAGCTCTGGATGTACCAAAGCTGCATGAGCCACGGCTGCGGCGGCAGCAGCGCGTATTTCACCGGCTGGCCGAGCTACATGATCGACACGAGCTCGGTGCGCTCGCGCGCCATGGAGTGGCTCTCCTTCGCATGGGACGTGACCGGAGAGCTCTACTGGGACACGACGTTCGCGTACAGCCAGGGTAGAGCCAACCCCTGGAGCGACCAGTGGTTCTTCAGCGGGAACGGCGACGGGACCATCTTCTATCCGGGCACGCCCGACAGGATCGGTGGCACGACGCACATCCCGGTCGCGTCGCTGCGGCTCAAGATGCTGCGTGACGGTATGGAGGACTACGAGTACCTGAAGCTCCTCTCCGACGCCGGCGACCCCGATCTGGCGAAGCACCTCGCGACGACGCTCTTCCCCAACGCATGGACCGAGCCCTCGATCTCGGATCTGCTCGCCGCGCGCGAGACCATTGCGGCGCGCATTCTCGAGCTCACCGGAAGGCCACAGGCGCCCAGCCTCGGTTCGGCGCCGACGCCTTCTCCCGCCCCTGGGCAGACCCCTTCCTCCGACTCCGGGTCAAGCCCTGGGCCGGCCGGCAGCGGTGCTTCCGGGCTGAGCCCCTCCGACCCGGCAACCGTGTCCAGCGCGGTGACGGGTCCCGTCGCAGGCTCCGGGTGTTCGGCGGGATCGGCGGCCCAGGGCCTCGCCGGCCTGGGCCTCCTGGCGGCGCTCGCGGTCCGCCGCCGGCGTCGCTGACGGGCTCGACCTCGCCGCCCCGCGCGTCGTCTCGCGCGGCAGGGCCGGGGCCGTGTGGTGGCGGCCGTTCGAGTTCGAGGGCTCGCAGCGCGGCCGCCAGGCGACGGAGGGCATCGAGCGCCTGCGCGAGGTCGTCGACACGCTGATCGTGATCCCGAACGAGAAGTTGCTTGCGATCGTCGAGCGTCGCACGACGATCCTCGATGCCTTCCGCGAGGCTGACAACGTCCTGCGCCAAGGCGTGCAGGGCATCACCGACCTGATCACGATCCCGGGTCTGATCAATCTCGACTTCGCCGACGTCCGCACGATCATGCACGACGCGGGCAGCGCGCTGATGGGCATCGGCAGCGCCGGCGGCGAGAACCGTGCCGCCGAAG
>JBGQLS010000516.1:0-4058 GCA_041500205.1 Anaeromyxobacteraceae bacterium
CACCGGGGCCCCACCCTGGCCACGCCGCAGAGCGATCGCATTTTCGACAGGTCTTGAGTAGCCGGGGGCGCAGGCCGCCCCCCCCCCGTCGGGCGAAGCCCGTCAGGGCCCCACCCCGGCCACACCGCAGAGCAATCACATTTTTCGACAGGTCTTGAACTCGCCTTGCGCCGTTCTTGATGCTCGCGAGAAGGGCGAAGCACGAGTCTGACGACGTCTTCCCACATGACGACCAGGACCACGCTGGTCAGGTTCCCGAGCGCGACCTGACCCTGGGGGAGGTGGGACCCGGGTCCGGGGCACGGCAGCGGGCCATGGCACGGTGCCTTGGCCGCGGTAATGGCGGGCCCGAGCGCGGGGCGCGGGGCGGCTCGCGAGCTACCGGCCCCGGGCACGGGACTTGAAGCGAGCGCTCGGGCATGTGGGATGTCCAGAGACGACAGGGTGCTGTGCAGCAGCCCGCCGCTATCGACCTCGATGCCGCCATCGTCGATCTCGTGTCGCGCGGCGCGGTGAAGATCCCGCCTTATCCGGCGGTGGCGATGAAGGTGGAACAGCTCGTCCGCCGAAAGGACTTCGGCCTGGGCGAGCTGACCAAGCTCGTGGCCTCCGACCAGGCGCTGGCCGCGGACGCGCTGCGGCTCGCCAACTCCGCGTTCTACAGCCGCAGCACGCCGGTCACCTCGCTCAACGCGGCCATCGGCCGCATCGGCGCCAAGGAGGTGTCGAAGCTCGCGCTCGCCTCGGGACTGGGCGCGCAAGTGGCGAAGCCCGGCCCCCTCTCGACGTTGAAGCGGCGCGTGTGGCTGGAGGCGCTGGCCTCGGCGGCGCTGGCCCAGGAGCTCGCGAAGAAGCGCGGCCTCGCGGCGGACGAGGTCTTCGCATGCGGACTGCTGCACGACTTCGGGAAGATGATCGGCATCGCCTGCATCGAGGACGCGTTGGAAGGCCGGCGGGAAGCGCCACGGTCGACCGACTCCTGGATGGAGATCGTCGAGCGGTACCATCTCGAGCTGGGGCTGGCGCTGGCGGCGCAGTGGGCCCTGCCGCAGCTCGTCTCGGACGTCATCTCCCTGCACCACGCCGAGGACGTGTCGCTCGCGGTCGAGCCGCGGGTGGTGGAGGTGGTGGCGGCGACCGACGAGGTGGTGAGGCTCCTCAGCGACCAGATCTGGCTCACGCCCGAGGACCTCGGCGCCGTCTCTTCGCTCACCGCTCAGGAGTGCGAGCTCGTCGCCCGCGTGCTCGATCGGCTGCCGACCTTCATCGCCTCCTTCGAGACCGGCAAGAGCATTGCGCCCGCCGGGAACCTCGTCAAACCGAGGTCGCCCGACATGAGCGGACCGACGCCGGTGAGCTTCCCGGTCACCATCACGGTCCACCGAGAGGTGCGCGAGTACAGGGCGATGGGCATCGCCAGCCACAACCTGATGATCAGCGGGGCGAGCCCACTGCCGGAGAACGTGCTCATGGAGGTGAAGCTCGGGTCGGCGCCGCCGCTCACGTGCTGGGCGACGGCCAAGCTCTCCTGGCCCGAGGGCGAGGCGCACACCGTCCTCCTGCAGCCGTTCGCGCTCAACGGACCCGCGCAGGAGATCTGGAAATGCATGGTGAGCCAGACGACGACGGGAACGTAGCGCGCCTTCCTTTCCCTTGCAGCAAGCGCCCTCACCCCGACCCTCTCCCGCCCGGCGGGAGAGGGGGCCTCATCACCTCAGCTTCCAGTGAAGAACAGCGACGGCCCACCGGCTTTTCCCCCGGCGCGAGTGAGGGCCGGCCACGCGCTGCTCCGTGAGGAGCTGCGCGCGCCGGTCGTCGTGTCCCCGATCACCACCTCGCCAGGCAAGCCACTGCACCGCCTGTGCAGGTCTTGTCGACCGCGCGCATGCGCTTCAGCATCTCGTCGGAATCCACGACCGCGGTGACGCGCGCCGCGGCCGGCAGCTCGCGCCCGTGGCCGTCGATGAAGATGACGGTGGGCTGCCCGAGGATCCCGTACTTGGCGAACGCCCGGTCCACGGCGTCGGCGATCTTCGGGTCCTCCAGCTTGTCGGAGGAGTTGTCCATCTTGATGGCGACGAAGCGCTTCGCCTCCTCGCGCACGCGCGGATCGCTCCAGGCGGTGTGGTCGAGCTCCTTGCAGGCCGCGCACCAGTCACCCCAGAAGTCGATGATGACCGGCTTGCCCTCGGCCCGGGCGAGCGCGAGCCCTGTGACCTCCTGGTTCACGAGCCACGCGATCCCGTCCACCGACGGAGCCGTCGAGCGCGCGTTGCCCACCCCGACCGCGTAGACGGCGCCGAGCGCCACGAGCGCCACGCCGGCGGCCTTGGCGAGCTTCCCGCCGATCGGGCCGTGGAAGCTGCCGGTGAGCGCGCCGAGCAGGATCCCAGCCGCCGCGCCACCCGCCGCCAGCAAGGCCGCCGCCCGCGACGGAGAGAAGAGCGCCTTCGCCCCGGGGAAGATGTCCTTCAGGTACACGAGGGCCATCGCGACGAGCGCCACGCCGAAGACGCTCTTCACGGTGTCCATCCAGGGGCCGCTCTTCGGGAGCGACACCGAGAAGGCGCCGATGAGGAAGAAGAGGAGCCCGATCCCGAGCGCGTAGGCGAACATGATGGCGACGCCATAGGCGACCGAGCCCTTCGTCGCGACGAAGGCGAGCGCCGCGGCCAGGACGGGACCGGTGCACGGCGCGGCGATGAGGCCGGCCACGAGCCCCATGCCGAGCGCGCCCGCGTAGCCCGCTCCGCCCACGCTCGAGAGCCTCGCCTGCAGGGAGGCCGGGAGCTGCAGCTCGAAGGCTCCGAACATGGAGGCCGCCATCACGATGAACACGAGGGCCACCAGGCCGAGCACCCAGGGGTTCTGCATCACCGTCCCGAACACCTTGCCGGTGAGCGCAGCCGACGCGCCGAGAGCGGAGTAGGTGACGGCGATGCCGAGCACGTACAGCCCGGAGAGGGCCATCGCCTGCGCCCGCGAGCCGGACTTCTTGGCCCCGAAGATCGAGACGGTGATGGGGATGAGCGGATACACGCACGGTGTGAGGCTGGTGAGCACACCACCCGCGAAGGCGACGCCGAACGCGACGAACGATCCCTCGGCGAGCTGACGCCCGAGCCCCAGATCGGTTCCCGCGCCCGTGCCCCCCGCCGTCGTGAGGTGTGGCAAGGCGAGGACGAGGGCAAAGCCCGCCGCGGCGAGGATGATGCGGGTTACGATGCGCATCGCTGAAATTCTCCTTACATCTAAAAAGCTTGTGGCGCCGGAAACTTCCGAGTGCAGCTCACGCTTGACCGCGTGCTTCGGCTGCCTATACTGGACTCTCGGCGTCCACGTTTCATGGACTGTCCTGGTCCCGGTTCCCTTCCTTAGAAGAGGTCGCGCCGCGCGATGAAGATTCCGATCTACATGGATTATCACGCCACCACACCAGTTGACCCGCGTGTTCTCGACGCCATGTTGCCGTATTTCCGGGAAGATTTCGGCAACGCCGCGTCCAAGAGTCACGCTTTCGGGTGGCGTGCCGAGGAGGCAGTAGAGGCCGCTCGGGCCGAGATCGGGAAGCTCATCGGCGCCTCAGCCAAGGAGATCGTCTTCACGAGCGGGGCCACCGAGTCCGACAACCTGGCGGTGAAGGGCGCGGCCCACTTCTATCGGGAGAAGGGCCGCCACCTCATCACGTGCAGGACCGAGCACAAGGCGGTGCTCGACTCGATGCACCGCCTCGAGCGCGAAGGCTTCGAGGTCACCTTCTTGCCCGTCGGGAAGGACGGGCGCGTCGATCCCGACGACCTTCGCAAGGCCATCCGGCCGGACACGGTCCTCGTCTCGCTCATGCACGCCAACAACGAGGTGGGGGTGCTCCACCCCATCGAGGAGGTCGGCAAGATCACGCGCGAGAAGGGCATCGTGTTCCACTGCGACGCCGTGCAGAGCGTGGGCAAGCTCCCCTTCGACGTGGAGAAGATGAACGTCGATCTCGTCTCCCTCTCGGCGCACAAGATGTACGGGCCGAAGGGCGTGGGCGCGCTCTACGTCCGCCGCAAGCCGCG
>JBGQLS010000517.1:0-3974 GCA_041500205.1 Anaeromyxobacteraceae bacterium
CCGCGGCGCTCACAGGGCACCTCTCTGCGTCTGGGGCCCGAGCGCCTGCGGTGTGGTCTCCGTCTCCTCCTCGATGCCCTCCACGTGCGTATGGTCGTGGTGCGGCAGCTGGTTCGTGCGGACGAAGTTCCACATGACTTGCAGGAACCGGAAGCACATGAGGTAGGAGCCGAGCGGCACGGCCAGGTAGACGATCCAGGTCGGCAGCTCCAGGTCCGCCGTGGTCGATCCTTCGGAAACGTCGCCGGTCGGCATGCCCAGCGCGGTGAACAGGGCATAGTGCATCCCGTTCTCCCACACGAAGCGCACGCCCAGCGTGCCGATGAGCGCGGTGAAGAGCGCCCCGCCGGAGAGGCCGAGCAGGACACACGTCCTCCGCCAGGACTCCGGTAGCCGGTTGGCGAGGACGTCCACTCCCACGTGGATGCCCGTGCGCACGCCGTACGCAGCGCCGAACTTGCACATCCAGATGAACATGAAGATGCAGAGCTCCTGCGCCCAGCTCACGTGGAGGCTGAGGAGCCAGTCCTGGAGGACCGGGATGGGGAGACCCGCGAGATAGCGGTGGAGGACGGCGACGAAGATGAGGACGGTCGCCGCGCCGATGAGGAGCGCGATGATCCATTCCTCCAGGTGGTCGAGAAATTTCTTCACGTGGTGTGGTCTCCCGAAAGTCGTCGTCCTCGTGCCGAGGCAAGAGCCGCTGCCGAACCTGGCAGCGGCCCTCGCTGACCAATCGACCTACATCGAGCTGGTCGACCTACATCTAGCTGGACTTGGGATTGTACCCCGTCACCTTGTAGACCTCGTGTACCAGGTCCGCGCCAATGCGGCTCATTTGGTCCTTGTGGGCCTTGTCCATGGCGGCCTTCCAGGCAGCCCGCTGCTCGGGAGTGAGCGTGATGAGCTCGCTCCTGCCGGACTTCTTCACGCCGGCCAGGGATTCCTCGTTGTCCTTCTGGGCGACCGAGTTCGCGAAGTCGGTGGCCGCCTTCATCGCGCCTTCGAGCTGGCCGCGGATGTCAGCGGGCAGGCCATTCCAGAACTTCTTGTTCACGATGACCGCATAGCCGAGAATACCGTGATTGGAGAGGGTCACGTACTTCTGCACCTCGTGCATCTTCTGCGTGTAGAGGTTCGAGGGAGGGTTCTCGGTACCGTCCACGACGCCGGTCTGCAGGGCCTGGTAGACCTCGGAGAAGGACATGACCTGCGGGATGGCTCCGACCGAGCGCATCTCGGCGTCGAGCACCTTCGACGACTGGATGCGCATCTTCACGCCTTTGAAGTCGGCGGGCGTCCTGAGCGGCTTGTTGGCGCTCATCACCTTGAAGCCGTTGTCCCAGTATGCGAGGCCCAGGATGCCCTTGGGCTCGAGCTTCCTGAGCAGCTTCTGGCCGACGGGGCCCTGCGTGACCTTGTGAAGCTCGTCGTAGCCGTCGAAGATGAAGGGGAGGTCGAACAGCTCGAACTCCTTCACCCCCAGCGGACCGAACTTGGCGAGGGAAGGGGCCAGCATCTGGACGGCCCCCAGCTGCAGCGCCTCCATCTCCTCGCCGTCCTTGTAGAGCGAGCTGTTCGGATAGACCTCGACCTTGACCCGCCCCTGGGTGGCCTCCTCGGCGAGCTTCTTGAAGCGGAGCGCGGCCTGGCCCTTCGGCGTCTCCGTGGCGACCACGTGACTGAACTTGATCACGATGGGCGCAGTCTCGGCCAGGGCAGCCAGGGGCAGGGCCAGCGTCAACGCCCCGATGGCCAGGCGCCTCAGAAGTCCGCTCTGTGTCATGTGCACTCTCCGTCCTCGGGTGGGTACTGGGCTGTGGTGAAGGACCTCGACGGTCCATCGTCGGCGGCACTCTGCCCCGCCGTGGCTGCTGCTCTAGAGGTTGTTCGGATCGAAATGAGTGGCCTGGTAGATCTCCCTGATGAGGTCCTTCCCGATGCGGCTCTCCATCTGGGCGTGCACCGGCAACAGGGCCTTCTTGAGCGCGAGGCGCTCCTCCTTGGTGGGGGCGTAAACCTGGGTCTTGCCCTCAGCCTCCACCTTCGCCAGATCCTCGTCGTTCTTCTCCTTCGCGATCTTGTTGGCGAACACGGTCGCGTCCTTCATGGCCTGCTCGAGCTTACCGCGGACGTTCGCCGGCAGGCCGTCCCAGAACTTCTTGTTCACTATCACCGCGTAGCCGAGGTAGCCGTGCTGGGTCAGCGAGACGTGCTTCTGGACCTCGTGCATGTGCTGCGTGTAGAGGTTCGAGATGGGGTTCTCCGTGCCATCCACGACGCCGGCCCGCAGCGCCGGGTACACGTCCGAGAAGCCCATCACCTGCGGCATCGCGCCGAGCGCGCGCATCTGCGCCTCGAGCACCATCGAGGACTGCACGCGCATCCTGAGCCCGCGGTAGTCACTCAAGGTGTGCAAGGGCCTGTTGGCCGAGAAATCCTTGAAGCCGTTGTCCCAGTAGGCGAGCCCATGGATGCCCTTCGACTCCAGCGTGCCGAGCAGCCTCTTCCCTACCGGACCCTCGGTCACCTTTCGCAGATCGGCGTAGTCGTCGAAGATGAACGGCAGGTCGAAGACCTCGAACTCCTTCGCGCCCAGGGGCCCGAACTTGGACAGCGAGGGCGCCAGCATCTGCACCGCGCCGAGCTCCAGCGCCTCGACCTCCTCCTTGTCCTTGTACAGGGTGCTGTTGGGGAAAACCTCCACCCGGACCCGGCCCGCGGTGAGCTCCGCTGCGCGCCGCCCGAAGAACTCCGCCGCCTGTCCCTTGGGCGTGTCCACGGCCACGACGTGGCTGAACTTGATGACGATGGGCTGCTCCGCGCGCGCGGCGGCGGCGAGGGCGAGGACCACGGTTGCAAACAGGAACCGCACCTGGATCGCTCTCCTACGGGCTGCCTCGTGCGACGATGCGTGATTGTGCCCGCTCGCGGCCGGATGTTGCTATTGTGGAGATCCACATCCGTGCTCGGGTTGAAGGACCTATGCCCCGAGGGGCGACGACGCTCTGCGTCATCCCTGTCGTTTGGATCACCTCCAGTGCGTTAGCCACCCCTCGTGGTCGCGGAGCTCCGTCGGATCCGGCGTTGCTCCTTTGGGCGATCCGGCCTTGTTTCGCCTTGAGAAACATGCCGATAGCTCGCCAGGGCCGGAGGGCGAGCCTGTGGTCTCGGCGGTGAGATGACGCAGGGCCGGCGACATCGGAGAGGGAGCCATGGCCGTGCTTCGTGTGCTGACGCACAGGGCATGCGGCGCGATGGGAGCGCACGGGCTGCTTTACCGGCCAGTTTCCTGCATCTAACCTCCCGCGCATGACTCTCCCCCTGATCCTGGCTTCGGCCGGGGGCGCCCAGCAGCTCGGTCACGTCCTGCCTCTCTGGAGCGTCGCGCCGTTCGCCCTCTTCCTGCTCTGCATCGCCGTGCTCCCGCTCGTCGCCGGGCATTTCTGGGATCACAATCGCAACAAGGCCTTGCTCAGCTTCCTGCTGGGCGCTCCGGTGGCAATCTGGATTGCTTATCTAGAGCCCGTGGTCCTGGCCCATACGGCGCACGAGTACGCGGCGTTCATCATCCTGCTCGGGGCCCTGTTCGTGATCTCCGGCGGCGTCGTGGTCCGCGGGACGCTGGCCGGGACGCCCGGGCTCAACACGGGATTGCTCGGCATCGGCGCGCTGCTCGCGTCGTTCATCGGTACGACCGGCGCGTCCATGGTGCTCATCCGGCCGCTCCTGCGCGCGAACTCGGTGCGGCAGCGGAAGGCGCACGTCGTCGTCTTCTTCATCTTCGTGGTCAGCAACGCGGGCGGCCTCCTCACGCCGCTCGGCGATCCGCCGCTCTTCCTCGGCTTCCTGCGCGGGGTACCCTTCCTCTGGACGCTCAGGCTGTGGCCCCAGTGGGCGTTCGTGAACGGCATCTTGCTGACGGTCTTCTACATCGTCGACTCGACCATCTTCCGGCGCGAGGACATCGCGAC
>JBGQLS010000518.1:0-3905 GCA_041500205.1 Anaeromyxobacteraceae bacterium
CGATCTCGGCAGCAGCGGGGCCATCGTTCACCAGCCGTCGGGTCGGTTCGCGTGCTCGATGGCGCCCGGTTATAGTGCGACGTCGGACGCAATTCACGTCAGTTCAGGATCACCGCGAAGAATGGCTTTTCCCCTGCTCATCGAATTCGTTCGAGGTACTCGCGTCTACCAGCAACGAGACCTCGCCGGGAAATTGCCCATCGTTCAGAACGGTCCCCCGAGCACGTTCATCGTGTTCGCAGATGGCACGAGGGTGCCCCTACCGACTGATCAGATCGTCTTCGCCGACAATCGCGGCGGTCGCGCCCGGGTGGGGTTCGGGGGCATGCGATTGGGTGGGATGGAAAGGGGCCATCTCGTCTTCGATCGGGTCCGTGATCTCTGGCCCGACGAACGGCTCTCACCCGAGCGCGCTCGAAGGATGACGCTCAAGCCCCAGATGGTCGCCTCCGTTGCCGTGGATGGCCACGCTGTGTGGCCGCTGCAGTGACTGGCAGGTTGACCGAGACGAGGGCGATGTGGTTGCCCTGCGACGTCACGAGTGACCAGCCGAGCCCGGGGTCATGGTGAGCTGCCCGCGCAGGGCGTGACGCGCGACGGGCCCTGCCGGCTCCGTCCAGAAGTTCGAGTACCGCTGGGCGCCCTGCGTTGTCACCTACCCTGGGTGCCGCGTACCCACCTCACGCGGTGGCTAGATCGGTGAGATCACAGAGGTCGGGGACGGCACGCCAGGAGCAAGCCAGGAGTGGGGGAAGAATCCCCCAAGACATGGCGCACGTCCTCATCGTCGACGACACGGAGATAGTCAGGAAGGCGCTCGAGCTGGCGCTGAAGAGGATGGGGCACGAGATCGAGAGCGCTTCGTCCGCACTCGTCGCGCTCGAGCTGGCGCAAGCGCGACCGCCCGACCTTGCTCTCCTGGATGTGTGCATGCCCGTCATGGACGGTGTCACGCTGCTTCGCGAGATGCGCATCGCGCTCGGAGATCGCTGTCCAAAGGTGATCTTCATCTCCGCGCTGCCACCGGAGGTGCTGCACCCTTCCACGGTGTCCCGTGTCGCCGGCTTCGTGAAGAAGCCGTTCCTGCTCGAGGACCTGTCGAGGGCCGTCGTCAGCGCCCTGGCGAGCTGATCGGGCCTTGGCCACGGCGTCCGTTGCTCATCGCTTCCGCATCGCGGGGCCTGCGTGCGCCTTGCCACCACCCTCCCACGGACCGTTGCCTCAATCTGCGAGTACCTCGCCGAGCCTGCGCTGGTATGCTCACCTGGCCCGGTGGAGCGCGAGGCTGGCCGGTTTCCCCCCGCTACCTGTCCGCTTCGCTCTCCCCGGGCGCTTACCGTCAGCGCTCGCCGTCGTCGCACACGCAGAGACTCGTGACCTGATCGCTCGACCAGCATACCCGGGTCCATCAGGAAGGCGCCCCCTCGGGCAGCGACGTCGCGGCAGGATCAGCCGAGCATCGCCACCCCGGGGCGCCGATCCATTTCAGCGGTACCAGCGCCCGTGGCCATCGCGGTCGCCATGCTCCCAGCGGCGATGCTCGTCGCGTGAGGCGCGACCATGATGCTCTCGGCCACCCCTCCACTCTTCGTGGAAGCGCGCTCGTTCGTGGTCGCGATGTCCGTGCTCGTCCCCGCGCCGCCAGTGGGCGGGTTGGGTGGGCGCCTGCGTGTAGATCGGGTGCTCCCGTGTCCGACCCTGGTCGGCAAGAGCGGGTCCGGCGGCGAGGGCGACGGCAGCGGCACCAGCGGCGAGAATGCTTCGAATCAGTCGGTTCATGGCTTCTCCTTGTCTGGGGAGAGACGCGATCCCGACCGGCAGGATTCAGCCCGCGAGTATGAAGACGTGTGAAGCGCCGCCGCCCTGTACCCGGAGAAGGGATCGCGGCGCATCCCATCTGACCGAAAGTGATCCCTACCGCGCCGTCGGCCAGAACGTCTGCTGGTACGCATCCAGCCCGCACATCTTGGCGGCGTCGAAGCGGGCCCACTCGCTGAAGCCAAGGAAGCCGAGTTCGAGACGTGCGAATTCCCACGCCCTCTCTTCTTCCGCCAAGATGAGCTTCTGCTGCTCCTCGCTGAGGGGCAACCCCTTGCTGAAAGCGACGACCGCTTCCTCGTACTCCTTGGTCCGCTCTCCTTGACGCCATGAGCGGTAATGCCCGAACTGGTGTGCCAGGTTGTAGAGCTCCGCGAGCAGTTCGTTGTGAGTCAGCCGAGTCCCGTTCTGGCGCTCCTTGGTAGGTGCGCTCCGGTCATGGTGCTCGCACCCGAAGCGCGCGATCGCGATTTCCGGTTCGCCTTGCTCATCATCGTGCGGATGAAAACAGCCCGCCTCACCTACGCGAACCTCTTCGGGCTCGATGTAATGAACGAACGTGCTCGCTTCCGCACGCCGTGCGCATCCCTCGCAACGCCCCCACAATCGCACGTACACGGTCCATGTCTGGTCAACGGTCATCGTCATCTCTGGAGTGATCATCCCGTTTCTCGATTTCGTGCCGCGAGCAACGAACCCTACACTGACGGGGATGTCGGCGACGAACTGACCTCAGCCATCGCAGCTTCGCCTCCGCATCGGCGTTCTCGAATGCCCGGACAGCCTCAGCGGCAGGGGAGGATCCTGAACCAGCGTCGCCGGGCTCCTCGTCACCTGTCCTGCGGACCGATCCAGAACTGGGGGACGTGGGCCACCTCCCAGTAGAGATTGGCTTCCCCCTGCTCATCGAATCGAGAGAGGCTGCGGCACGAGCTGCTTCGATCGCAAGAACTCCCGGTCGAAGAGCTTGGACGCGTAACGGCTGCCGTGGTCGCAGAGCAAGGTGACGATCCGCAGCCCCTCGCCCTCGTGCGCCCGCGCGAACTCGTAGGCCGCGCGGACGTTGAGCGCCGCCGACGTCCCGACCACGAGCGCGTCCTCGCGCGCCAGATGATGGAACATCTCGATCATCTCTTGGTCCGACACCTGCATGGCCTCGTCCACCCTGGCCTGCCGGAAGTTCTCGGTGACGCGCATGATCCCGATCCCCTCCGTGATGGAGCTGCCGGTGCTCTCGACCCTCCCCTCGCGGACGTAGCAGTACAGGCCGGAGCCCGGGGGATCGGCGAGGACGACGCGCACGCGCGGGAGCCTCTCCTTGAGGTAACGGCTCACCCCGGAGATGGTGCCGCCGGTCCCGACCGCGGAGACGAGGACGTCGACGCGCCCCTCGCACTGCTCCAGGATCTCCGGCCCGGTCGTCTCGTAGTGGAAGTCTCCGTTCGCCACGTTCTCGAACTGGTTCGCCCAGAACCACCCATTGCGCTCGGCCAGCCCGCGCGCCTCGTGGAAGTAGTGGTGCGGATCGGCGAAGGGGACCACGGGGACCTTGCGGACCTCGACCCCCATCGCGTCGAGGAGCTCGTACTTCTCCCGCGACTGGTTGTCCGGCATGGTCACGACCACGCGGTAGCCCCGCTCGCGGCCGAGCAGGCCGAGCCCGATCCCCGTGTTGCCGGCGGTGCCCTCGACGATGGTGCCGCCCGGGCGAAGCAACCCCTTCGCCTCCGCCTGGCGGATCATCCCCTTCGCGGCGCGGTCCTTGATGCTGCCGCCCGGGTTCATGAACTCGGCCTTCCCGAGGATCTCGCAGCCGGTCGCGCGCGACAGGGATCCGATGCGGAGGAGGGGAGTGTTGCCGACGGCGTCCCAGAGGGAGCCGATGCGCGGAGTCATGGGCTGTCCCTAGCACTCGCTCCGCGATCGCGCCCCGCAGACCATTGCTGGCCCCAAACCGGGGCAGCCTCCGGCGACGCACCTGCTGCGCCTCGGTCCAGGCTCGGGTTCCCCTGGAAGCGGCTCGAATACGAATTGCGCCAGCCGACCTATATGAGCTTCAGCTGGCGCTCGGGAGCCGGCGGTTCGAG
>JBGQLS010000519.1:0-3903 GCA_041500205.1 Anaeromyxobacteraceae bacterium
GGGATCGACCGCGCCGCGCTCGACGCGGGGCGGCCAGTGGCGCTCGCGCTCCCGGCCGACGCGAAGCGCCGCTTCCGGACGCCGTCGGGGAAGATCGAGATCCTGAACCCGCGCCTCGCCCACCCGCTGCCGCGGGTGCTGCCGACGCACGTCGAGCTCGCCAGCCGGGACGCGCGGCCGAACGGGACGGGGGCGCTCCCCACCGAGGCTTCGCGGCGAGGACCATCCCCGCTTCGCCTCATGACCGCGCCCTCCCTGTACGGCCTCAACTCCTCCTTCCTGCAGGAGCGCGAGGACCTCCGGAAGAAGGCGGGAGCCATGGCGCTGCGGATGAGCCCGGCCGACGCGACGGCGCGCGCTCTGCGCCACGGCGACCTGGTGGAGGCGTGGAATGACCGCGGCGAGGTGGTCTTCACGCTCGAGGTGACGGAGAGCGTCCCGGACGGCGTCGTGGTCGCTCCTGGCGTGCGCCGCCTGGAGGAGGCGCGCGGCGCGCGAACCGTGAACGCCCTCACCTCGCAGCGGCTCACCGACGAGGGCGCGGGGAGCACGTTCTACGACAACGCCGTCGACGTCCGGCTGGCGCCGGGAGGCCGCCCGCCGGCCTCGTGAAGCGTGAACGAAAACGCTCGCCGGCCAGCTCCTCCAGGGAGGCGGGAGGCGTGACAAACTAACGCGCTCCGGTCGCGCCGGGCCGAGCTGACATCGTCGCTCGAATGGTGTAGGAGATCCTATCTTCCACTCGGCAACCGCCCGAGCGGATTCGCTTCTTCCAAGGTATCGCCCGCTGGTGAATCACCGCCAGCGGCGCCCGTTCCCTGACTAGAAGGAGACGACCGTGATCGACGCTTATGTGAAGAACGAGGCGGAGCGGAAGGCGCAGGGCATCCCGGCCAAGCCGCTCGACCCGGAGCAGACTCGCGAGGTGTGCAAGCTGCTCGAGAATCCGCCGGCGGGCAAGGAGGCGTTCCTCCTCGGCCTCCTCGAGAACCGCGTCTCGCCTGGCGTCGATCCGGCGGCCGAAGTGAAGGCGTCCTTCCTCGCGGACATCCTGCGCGGCAAGCGTCGCTCGCCGCTCATCCCCAAGAAGGACGCCGTTCGCATCCTCGGGACGATGATGGGCGGCTACAACGTCGGGCCGCTCGTCGAGGCGCTCTCCGCCCCCGAGCTCGCCGAGGACGCCGTGCGCGCCCTCGCCTTCACGACCCAGGTCTACGACAGCTTCGACCAGGTCGTCGCGCTCTCCAAGACGAACGCGGCCGCCAAGAAGGTGCTCGAGTCGTGGGCCAAGGCCGAGTGGTTCACCGCGCGGCCGGGCGTCCCGTCCCAGGTCACCGTCAAGGTCTTGAAGGTCGACGGCGAGATCAACACCGACGACTTCTCTCCTGCCGGTGACGCCTCCACGCGCCCGGACATCCCGCTGCACGCCCTCGCGATGGGGAAGACGCGCTTCCCCCGCGGCCTCGCCGACATCGCCGAGTTCCGCGCGGCCGGTTTCCAGGTCGCCTTCGTGGGTGACGTGGTCGGCACCGGCTCGTCGCGCAAGAGCGCCTGCAACAGCGTGCTCTGGCACATCGGCGAGGACATCCCGTTCGTGCCCAACAAGCGCCGCAACGGGATCATCCTGGGCGGCGTCATCGCCCCCATCTTCTTCAACACGGCGCAGGACTCGGGCGCCTTGCCCATCAAGACCGACGTCACGAAGCTCAAGACGGGCGACGTGGTCGTCATCGACACGAAGAAGGGCGAGGTCAGGGCCCAGGGCGGGGAGGTGCTGTCCGCCTTCAAGCTCTCCCCCAACACCATCGCGGACGAGTACCGGGCTGGTGGGCGCATCCCGCTCTTCATCGGCCGCGCCCTCACCGACCGCGCGCGCAAGGCGCTCGGCCTGCCGGCGACGGATCTCTTCACGCTCCCCGTGAACCCGGTGGCGAAGCCCGGCCAGGGCTACTCGCTGGCGCAGAAGATGGTGGGCCGCGCCTGCGGCGTGACGGGCGTGCTGCCTGGCACCGCCTGCGAGCCCAAGATGACCACCGTGGGCTCGCAGGACACGACGGGGCCCATGACGGCGGACGAGCTGAAGGAGCTCGCCTGCCTCAAGTTCGCCGCGCCCATGTTCATGCAGTCGTTCTGCCACACGGCGGCCTATCCCAAGCCGGCCGACGTGAAGATGCACAAGACGCTCCCGTCCTTCGTGCAGGAGCGCGGCGGCGTGGCGCTCAAGCCGGGTGACGGCGTCATCCACTCCTGGCTCAACAGGCTCCTCCTGCCGGATACGGTCGGGACGGGCGGTGACAGCCACACCCGCTTCCCCATCGGGATCAGCTTCCCGGCCGGCTCCGGCCTGGTCGCCTTCGCGGGCGCCGCCGGGTTCATGCCGCTCGACATGCCGGAGAGCGTGCTCGTGCGGTTCAAGGGCAAGCTCCGGCCCGGCATCACGCTGCGCGACGTGGTGAACGCCATCCCGTACTGGGCGATCAAGCAGGGCCAGCTCACCGTGCCCAAGAAGAACAAGAAGAACCTCTTCAACGGCCGCATCCTCGAGATGGAGGGCCTGCCGAATCTGTCCGTGGAGCAGGCCTTCGAGCTCACCGACGCCGCCGCCGAGCGCAGCGCCGCAGCCGCCTGCGTGGATCTGTCGGTGGAGAGCGTCGCCACGTACCTCCGCTCGAACGTGGCGCTCATGCGCAAGCTGGTCGCCGACGGTTACGGCCACCGGGCCACGCTCGAGAAGCGCGTCGCCGACGTCGAGGCGTGGCTCGCGAAGCCCGCGCTCCTGCGCGCCGACGCGAATGCGGAGTACGCGGCGGTGATCGAGATCGACCTCGCCGAGATCGCGGAGCCCATCCTCTGCTGCCCGAACGACCCCGATGACGTGAAGCTCCTCTCGACGGTCGCGAACACCCCCATCAACGACGTGTTCCTGGGCTCCTGCATGACCAACATCGGCCACTTCCGGGCCGCGGGCGAGATCTGGAAGGGGCAGAAGTTCAACCCGGCGGTGCGAACCTGGATCTGTCCGCCCACCCGGATGGATCAGCAGGAGCTCAAGGACGAAGCCTACTTCGCGATCTACAGCGCCGTCGGCGCCCGGATCGAGATCGCTGGCTGCTCGCTCTGCATGGGCAACCAGGCGCGCGTGCCGGACGGCTCGAACGTCTATTCCACCTCCACCCGCAACTTCGACGACCGGATGGGGAACGGCGCCAAGGTGTTCCTGGGTTCGGCGGAGCTGGGCGCGGTCGCCGCCACCCTGGGCCGCCTGCCCACGCCAGCCGAGTACTTCGCCCAGTACGAGGCGAAGATCGCGCCGCGCGCGGACGAGGTGTACCGCTACCTGCAGTTCGACGAGCTCGCCGAGTACAAGGCTTTGCGCGTCGTCGCCTGAGCGGCGGCTGCGACTACGGCGCGTTCGCTCGCTTGCCGCGGGCGAGCCGCCGTCTCCGCCGTCTTCGGTCCGGGGGCTCCGCCCCCCGGCCCCTGGCGCCCTGGGCATTGGTCTCAGCGCCGTCCAAGAACTTGGCACTGCAGGGGAATCACGGGACGTCCGGCACGTGAAGAGCGTGAGCGCGGCGGTCTTGGCCCAGGATGAGTCGCAGGGATGGTCGGACGAGACGGAGACGTCGAGGTCTGTTCGGTGGGGTGGAGTTGCAGGTGGGGTGAGGGGCCAGAGCATTTACCCCCTCGCCCCCAGCGGGGGAGAGGGCCGGGGTGAGGGGGCCGCACGCTCACGGCTGATGACCGCCCAGATGCTCTCGAGCACGCGTTTCGTCTCGACCAGTATCTCTCCATCAGTGAACCTCAGGATCCGAACCCCGCGAAGACGCAGATACGCCTCGCGAGCGAGGTCGCGGGCTCGGCCTTCGTCCGTGAAGTGCTGGCCGCCATCGGCTTCGATCGCGA
>JBGQLS010000520.1:0-3900 GCA_041500205.1 Anaeromyxobacteraceae bacterium
ACCGACTCCGCCTCAGGTCCTTGACTCGCGCGAGCGAGGAAGCGGCACTGCCATGGCATAATGGAGATCCATGAACATGACGAAGGCCGTCCGCGCCCCGAGCGTTCACCGGGACGCCATGGGCCTGGCCCTCATCCTCGCTCCCCTGCTGTTGGCCCTCATTTGGCGCGTGGGTGAGCTTGCCCTGCCCCCGCACGCAGAGCATGCGTGGCGTGACGCCGATGGCCTCGGTGTCGCGCGCTGCTTGCTGCGGGAGGGGTTCAACGTCCTGGAACCCCGGGTCATGCAGCGCGGCGCGATGGTGGGCGTCGTCGGCATGGAGTTCCCACTGGTCAACGCAGCTGGCGCCGCCCTCATGAAGATCGGTGGGGTACACGACTGGTTGGCTCGCCTCCCGTGCTGGCTCGCGCTCGTGCCGCTCATGGCTGGCGGCTGGGCCTTGGGACGGAGGGTATTGGCCAATGCGTCGGCGTCGGCCGTCGCCGCGGGTTGCCTCGTCCTCCAGCCGCTGGTCATGATCTATGCACGGAAGTGCATGCCCGAGGTCCCCATGCTCGCCGCGCTGGTGTGGGGCACGGCGCTCGCGTACGACGCCTTCTTTCTCCCCTCGCTCATCCGTGGGCTGGCAGCCGGTGCGCTCCTTGCGACGGCGGCGCTGCTCAAGCCGACCGGGTTTGCCGTCGCGGTACCCGTCGCCATCTGGCTCTATCGCGCGCTGCGCGCCACGAGCGATCGACGCAGGGTCTTGGGCGCAGCGTTCCTGTGCGCAGCGATCCCTGTCGTGGCGGTGTTGCTGTGGTACGGCCACGCCCGTGCGCTCGAGACCCGCTACGGTCTGCCGCTGTTCAAGCTTCACCATGACTGGATGGAAGGTTTCGCGCTTCTCGCGAGGGGGGAAGCCTACGGAGTGTTCTTCGGGCGCGTATTCCACCTGTACCTGCTCTGGCCGACGGTGATCTGGATGGTCATTCGCTGGCGGGACTTGCTGGCGACGGCGAGGGATCATGGAGATGTCGTTGCATGGGCGGGCGCCGGGCTTGTGGGAGTGGTGCTCTTCGGCAGCCACCTGCTCGCGCACCCCTACTATGCGCTGCCGCTCCTCGTCCCTCTGGCGCTCCTCATCGGCGCGTTTGCGGCACGGGCGAGCGAGGCCTTTCGCCGCCCGGATCTCGCCGTGCTCGCCTTTATGGCCGTGTTTGCAGTGACCGCAGTCGTCCGCGTGGAGCAGCGTGCGTCGACGCCCGCAACGGATCGGCACCGCCGGTTCGATCCCGCTCGATTGGCTGCCGCCATGGCGCACGTACCTGTCGATGGACTGACCATCGCCACGGACGACGCGGTGGACGTGCCGATGTCTTTGGTGATCATCGACCGGATCGGGTGGACCAAGACTCCGAGCGAACTCACGCCGGAGGCGATCGGTCGCCTATGGTCTCAGGGCGCCAGGACTCTCGTCGAGACGAGCTTCGGCGGCTGGCTGGCCCCGGAAACGCGCGCCGCGCTCCCGACGCCCGTCTGGGCTGACGGCCAGCTCCGAGCTTACCGGTTGACGACGCCACCGATTGCCCTGGGCAGTTCGGAATCAATCATCAAGTCTGCGGGTTCGCCCGCAAGATAGGCTGGCGGCCGCGCTTCCGGGACTGGCTCCACCACGTCTCGGTGGCGCTGCGCCGCTCGCCTTGATCACTGCTGAACGGGTCCGCGCTTCTGCCCGCCTCCCCGCGCGAGGATCTTCTCGATCTCGTCCATGGTCGCGTTCATCTCGGCGATGGCCGCGTCGAACGGGGCCGAGGTGGTCATGTCCACCCCCGCTCCGCGCAGGAGGTCGATGGGGTACTTCGAGCCGCCGCCGCGCAGCATCCCGAGGTAGGCGTCGCGCCTCTTCGTCCCGTTGTGCCTGGCCTCCTCGCGGATGGCGTTGGCGAGCGAGGTGGAGGCGACGAGGCTCGTCGCGTACTGGTACACGTAGAAGTCGTAGTAGAAGTGCGGGATAGCGGCCCACTCGTCGGCGATGAGGTCGTCCACGCGGCAGAGGCCCTTGTCGTGGCCGTAGTACTCGCGCGTGATCTTGAGGTAGAGCGCGGAGAGGTTCTCGCCGGTGAGGGTCTCGCCGCGCTCCGCCATCTCGTGGAAGGCGAGCTCGAACTCGGCGAACTGCGTCTGCCGGAAGAGCGTCGTGCGCAAGGAGTCGAGCCGGTTCCCGAGGAGGAAGAGCCGCGCCGGGTCGTCCTTGGCCCGCGCGAGCAGGTGATGGACGAGGAGGTTCTCGTTGAGCGTGGACGCCACCTCCGCCACGAAGATGGGATAGTCGGCGGTGGGGTAGGGCTGGCTGCGGTACGAGAGCCAGGTGTGCATGGAGTGCCCGGACTCGTGGGCGAGCGTCGAGAGATCGTCGTACTTGCCGTTGAAGTTGAGGAGCTGGTACGGGTGCACGCCGTACACGCCGGTGGAATACGCCCCGGCCCGCTTGCCGGTGGACGGCAGGTAGTCGGTCCACCGGCTGTCGAAGCCGGCGCGGAGCCCGGCCACGTACTCCTTCCCGAGCGGCGAGACCGCCTCGAGCGTGATGGCGCGCGCCTCGTCGGGCTGGAAGCTCATGTCCACCTTCGCCACCATCGGCACGTACAGGTCCTGGTAGCGGAGCACCTCCACGCCCAGCATCCGCTTTCTCAGCGCGAGATAGCGCTGGAGGGCCGGCAGGTTCCGGCGCACGTCCTTCACGAGCTGCCGGTAGACGTCGGTGGGGATGTTGTCGCGGAAGAGCGCCGCCTCGAGCGCGGACCCGAAGTGGCGGACCTTCTCCGTGAAGAGGTGGCTCTTCACGTGCGAGTACAACGTCCCGCCCATGGTGCGCCTGTAGGTGTGGAGCGAGCCCAGGAAGGCGTCGAAGGCCTTGTCGCGGTCCTCCCGGACGCGCGACGCGCGATGGAGCGTGAACGCGGCGAAGTCCATTCGCACGTCCGCTCCGGTCGACAGCTTCACCGTCGGGTAAGGGAGGTCGGCGTCCTTGAGGAGGCCATAGGCCGCGCTGCCCGCGTCGGTGAGGCTGCCCGCCTCGGCCGCGATGCGCTCCTCGGCTGCGCCCAGCGTGTGCGGCTTCCAGCGCAAGACGTCGCCGAGGAAGAAGGCGTAGGGCTCGAGGCGCTTCTCCTGGGCCTGGAACGTGCGCACCTTGGCCCCGTCGAGCGAGAGAAGCTCCGGCTTCACGAAAGACGAGGCGGCCGCGAAGTCCACCGCGAGCTGATCGGCCGACTGGCGCAGTTCCCGCGGCCGTGCGGCGCGGGTGTCCTCGTCCGACAGCGAGTGCGCGTACACGGCGAGCCGCGACAGGTCGCGGTCGATGGCGAACATGGCGTCGAGCCCTCGCCAGAGCGCTTCCGCCGAGTCGCCCAGGTGCCCCCGGTGCTCGGAGAGCTGCGGGATGCGCTTCTGCAGATCCGCCTTGGCCTGGGCCCAGGCTTGCTCCGACGGGTAGAGGTCCGCCAGGTTCCACTGGTACTTCTCCGGGATCTGGGAGCGCTCCACGGCGAACGTCGGGGTAGCGCCGAGCAGCAACACGAGCGCGACGACAGGGGGGCCGGGGCGCGGCATGGCATTCATTCGGATCCTCCGGGCAGGGACCACGACGGCTCCGCCGGCGCGGTCGAAGGAAGGTGAGGGCGGTCGCCGCTGTTCGGTCATTTGCTGGGGGCAGGGCGCTGCTGGATCTCCGCGATTCCATGCAGCGCCTGCGTGGCCTGGGGGCTGCCGGGGGCGACGTCGATGACGCGGCGCCAGGCCTCGACTGCCTTGCCCGAGTCCTTGAGGTCGTGCTCGTAGACGACCCCGAGGTTGAACAGGCTCTGGACGTGCTTCGGGTCGATCTCGTTCGCTCTTCTGAAATTGGCGATCGCCCTGTCG
>JBGQLS010000521.1:0-3845 GCA_041500205.1 Anaeromyxobacteraceae bacterium
CTCGTGTCCACAGCCAAGCTGGCAGGCGATAGCGCTTCCACTCGCCTACCCGTTTGGCCCGGACAGAAGCACCCTTTGGGGTGCCTCAGAGGAGTTCCGTCAGGATGGTGCCCATGCAGAGACCTTCAACTCGCCGAAGGATGCGCGATTGAAGCTCTTTCCGCCAAGGGTCTCGCTCGTCTTCGCGGCGGTCGTGGCGGCGACCCTGGGGGGAGCCGTCCTGTCGTCTCATGTCCTCGACGGGCGCCGCGCGGACGCCGCGGGCGTCGGGAACTCGTGGCGCTCGCTGGCCGCCGTGGAGCACGTGATCTCCGTCCTGCGAAAGGCCGAAGCGGCCTGCCGTGATCGGGAGGCCTCCGGCAGCGAGACGGCGCGCCGAAGGTATGCGGAGGCGGCCGGCGAGGTCGACACGGCCATGGAGCTGCTCGGCACCGCGCTGGCGGGGCGAGCTGACGGACTGGCGGCGCTGGCAGCGGTCTCGAGCGACCTACGCTTGGCTCTCGCTGCGCTGGAGCGCTTGCAGCGAGCTCCGGCGCGCCACCCGTCGCCAGGCAGCGCCGGCCATGAGGAGACCCGCGCCGCCATCGAGCGGGCCGAGACCGGACTCGCCGGCCTGCAGGCGCAGGCGCGGCGCGAGCTCGCGTGGCACGAGCGGAGGGCGGCGCAGAGCACCTCGGTGTCGAACTTGGTGGTCGTCTCCACGGACGCGGCCGTGCTGCTCCTCGTCGCCGTCGCGGTCCTCGCGGTGCGAGGGCACCTGCGAGAGCGGGAACGCCGCGAGGCCGAGCGCCGCCAGGCGCTCGAGCTGCAGCAGCAGCTGCTCGGCATCGTCGGTCACGATCTGCGGACACCGCTCAACGCCATCGCGGGATCGGCGGCCGTGCTGGCGCGCGCGCCCGACATGCCCTCCAGCCGGCTCCGCGCCGCGCAGCGCATCCTTTCCAGCGCGGGGCGGATGTCGCGCATGATCTGCGACCTCCTCGACTACACGCGAGCGCGCGTGGGAGGCCTCCCCATCTCACCCGAGCCCGCCCACCTCGGAGAGCTCGGCCGGCGCGTCGTGCAGGAGGTCCTCGCCGCGCGCCCCGGGCGCACGATAACCTTCACGGAGCAGGGCGACCTCGAGGGCGAATGGGATCCCGCCCGGCTCGAGCAGGTCTTCTCCAACCTCGTCGCGAACGCCTGCCACCACGGTGCCGAGGGCACTCCGGTCCTCGTACGCGTGACGGGGACTCCCGGCGCCGTCCTCGTCAACGTGCACAACGAGGGGCCGCCCATTCCCGCCGAGGCCCTCCCTCACATCTTCGAGCCGTTTCGCCGCGGAGTGGCGGAGAGCGCGCCGCCCGACGGCGGCCTCGGCCTCGGCCTCTTCATCGTCCGCACGCTCGTGGAAGCGCACGGCGGGACGATCGAGGTCGTCACCGGTGGTGATGGGACCGCCTTCCAGGTGGTCCTCCCGCGCAGGCGGCCCGCCGGCGGCGGCCTGCGGCGCGCTTCGATGGCGTGAGATTGCCCGCCGAGGTTTGAGAGGGTGAGGCGTCGTGCCCGGCGGCCGGAGGGCCAAAGAGGGCGCGTCAATCCGCCACGTCGACCCGCCGCGTCATGACTGGGCGCTCTTTGACATGGCATTGATCGTTCACTTGAAGCGTTTCGATTCTTGATCTGCCTCAAGCCGTACGCTGGCCCGCGTCTGCCGATGCAAGCAGCCGCGAGCGAAGCGGGACGAACGGCGGTCTCGCCCTGGATCGTGAACGGAAACGGGAACGAAGGAAACGAGGGAGCACATGTCCGAACTGCTGAAGCGCGTCAGGTGCAAGAGCTTGCACTCGAAGATCATGTCGGCCGAGGACACCATCCGTTTCTTCAAGCCTGGCATGAACCTGGGCTGGTCCGGGTTCACTCCCGCCGGCTATCCGAAGGCGGT
The DNA here is from genome assembly GCA_041500205.1 of Anaeromyxobacteraceae bacterium. Classification (GTDB taxonomy): domain Bacteria; phylum Myxococcota; class Myxococcia; order Myxococcales; family Anaeromyxobacteraceae; genus Anaeromyxobacter_A. The sequence continues at coordinate 1,925 of JBGQLS010000521.1, forward strand.
GCCCATCGCGCTCGCCGACTACGTCGAGAAGAACAACCTCCAGGGCAAGTGGAAGTTCAACCTCTTCATCGGGGCCTCCGTCGGCGCCGAGACCGAGGACCGCTGGGCGAAGCTCGACATGATCGACCGCCGCTGGCCGTACCAGACCGGCAAGAACATCCAGGAAGGGATCAACACCGGCCGCATCCGGATGGGCGACAAGCACCTCTCGATGTTCGCCCAGGACCTCAAGTACGGCTTCTACACGAAGGACGCCGGCGGCACGCTCGACATCGGGCTCATCGAGGTCTCGGCCGTGAACGAGGACGGAGGCCTCGCGCTCACCACGTCCTGCGGCGTGGTGGCCGAGATCGTCGCCATCGCGGACAAGATCATACTTGAAGTCAATACGGGCGAGCCTTCCTTCGAGGGCATGCACGACATCCTGATGCTCGACAACCCGCCCAATCGCCAGCCGATCCTCATCAACAAGGCGAGCGATCGGGTCGGTACGCCGTACGTCCCCATCGACCTGAGCAAGGTCGTGGCCGTCGTCGAGTCCAAGCACCGGGACAAGGGCCGCGCGTTCACCGAGATGGACGCGAGCTCCGAGGCCATCGCCAACCACATCCTCGACTTCTACGAGGTCGAGGTGAAGGCGGGCCGCCTGCCCAAGAACCTCCTGCCGCTGCAGTCGGGGGTCGGCTCCATCGCGAACGCCGTGGTCGGCGGGCTGGCCAAGGGCAAGTTCTACAACTTGACCGTCTACACCGAGGTGCTCCAGGACACGATGCTGGACCTCTTCGACTCCGGGAAGCTCGACTTCGCCTCGGCCTGCTCGCTCTCGCTGTCCGAGAACCCCGGGTTCCCACGCTTCTTCGACAACTGGGACAAGTACGCGAAGAAGATCCTGATGCGGCCGCTCTCGATCTCGAACTGCCCCGAGGTGATCCGCCGCCTCGGCTGCCTCGCCATGAACACGCCGGTGGAGATCGACATCTACGCGCACGCCAACTCCACGCTCGTGGGCGGCACGCGCATGATCAACGGCCTCGGTGGGTCGGGCGACTTCCTCCGCAACGCGTATCTCTCGATCGTCCACACGCCCTCGACGCGTCCCAGCAAGACCGATCCCCTGGGGATCTCCTGCGTCGTGCCGCACTGCTCGCACACCGACCACACCGAGCACGACCTCGACGTCATGGTCACCGAGCAGGGCCTCGCCGACGTCCGCGGCCTCGCGCCCCGGGATCGTGCGAAGCTCATCATCGAGAAGTGCGTGCACCCTGCGTACAAGGCGATCATGCAGGACTATCTCGAGCGGGCGACCGCGGACTGCATCAAGAAGAAGAGCGGTCACGAGCCGCAGCTCTGGGACCGCGCGTTCAAGATGCACCTCAACCTCGCCCAGAACGGGACGATGCGCATCAAGAGCTGGGACGTGAAGGTCGATCTCTGCGAGTAGTCCACTAGCGCAGCGATCAGTAAGAGATGCCTATGATTCCGTACCTATCCCCTCTCCCCCACCGGGCTCGGCATTAGTCACAAGTAGGTTCGACGGCTTCAAGAGCGCGGGCGGCCGGCGACCTCCGCGAGAGGGGAGGCCAAGGAGATCCCGTCTCCCTCTCCCTCCGCGAGGGAGAGGGTCGGGGTGAGGGAGGCTCGGGGACGCGCGAAGCGTCGAGGCCGCCATGACGGACCTCCCGCGCATTCTGGCAGCATGCCAGTTCTCGCCGCGCTCGCCTTTCAGGCGTCAGCTGCGGCGTCGCAGCACGGACGGACGAAGGCCGAGCCCGCGAGGCGTATCTGCGTCTTCGCGGCGTTCGGATCCTTAGGTTCACTGATCGAGAGATACTTGTCGAGACGAAGCGCGTGCTCGGGAGCATTGGGCGGTCATCAGCCGTGAGCGTGCGGGCCCCCCACCCACAAACACAAACCCCCC
>JBGQLS010000522.1:0-3827 GCA_041500205.1 Anaeromyxobacteraceae bacterium
CCAAGCGCAATACTCGTTTCTCTTCATGAGGGCGAACGGCGCCCAGTTGTCCGAGATCACGTCTCTCATCGATCGCGGAATCATTCGCCCGGTCGTGGATCGGATCTTCCCCTTCGCATCGACCAAGGAGGCCATGGCGTATGTCGAAGCAGGACGTGCAAGAGGCAAGGTCGTCGTATCGCTAAATTGAACGCAGCGGGTCAGGTGAGCCCTCTACCGGCACCGATCGCCGGAACCTCGGCCGCCGCGAAGCGGCCACAAGACCTCGCGGATCGGCTTTGGCATGGCGATCTTGGCTAAGCGAAATACGGCGCGACGAACGACGCGCTCTGGGTCTTGCGGCCACCGGATGCCACGGCGACCGAAGCGGAGCCACCGCGCCACCCAGGGATTGGCTTGCGCGCGGCTCGGCAACCGGCGGGTCGGCGTGAACAGTTCGAGTTGGCCGCCGCGTCGAGGCGCCTTCCTGAACGGAAGCAGCGCGTAAGGCCGTTCGTCGTCGCGCTCTCGCCGGCGAGGTAACGGTTGCCGCGCCAGGGCGCGTCGCGGGCGTTCGAGCCTGTGCTCCTGGCGCTCCAAGCCGACGAGAACCTCCTTCTCCCAGCGTTCCCGTATCCGTTGGATCCTGACAGGAGAAAGGTGTACTGCCATCCGGTTCTCGAAGCGCGGGCTGAGGAGAGCGTGCACGTGAGGATGAGCGGCTCGGCCCTGCCCGCCGTGCTGATGGACGGCAAAGACGCCTTGGACGCCTCGGGCGGCGCCGCGAAACGTCTTCTCGACGGCGTCACGGAGGACGCGCTCGCAGAGATATCCGTCCAGCTTCCGGAAGCGCTCGGCCGAGGGGTTGTCAACGGTCAGGATGAAGCGGAAGTAGACGGGATTCCGGAGCCCGCGCGCGTCCTCGCGGAGGGCCTTTCGGATGGCTGGTTCATCGCCCCTCATGCCGCGGAAGCGCTCGCCGATTCCGTAGAGCTCACGCCGGTGCCCGTTGGTCAGTCCCTCCTCGCGATGGGCGATGTAGCGCACCTGCGCGCCGGCTCGACTCGGGTCTCGGTGATAGCGAGCCTCGACGAAGAACACGTCAGGCCTCCTCGTCTTCGGGCCCCATCCGGGGCTTGGGGAGGTCTCGTTCTGCTTCGACGACGGCCTGCTCCCACTCGTCGGCGCTGACGTTTCGCAGCTCGGCCATCAGCTCCTCCTCGCTGACCTTTACGGTCCCGTCCCGGGACGCCCAGTGGGCCAGGAGGCGCTGTGTTCCGAAGGTGGGCGGACCGAGAAGCTCGAGCAGGAGACGAACGCCTTCGATCGCTCCGAGCACCTCCTCGACGCGCCCGCCGGGAACGCCGTCGCGGTGGCGGATCGTATCGATTCCGACAGCCAGGCACTCCCGGATCGCCTCGGACCGAGTTGTCCCGCTGCGACTGGCGTGGGCCTCGATTTCGCGGACGAGGGCGGGCGGAATCCTCGCCGTGACCCACTGGAGAGAGGCCTCGACGACGGAGGCGTCGGGCTGCCCAGCGGGCGTGGAACGGCGTGGGTTCCGACCCTCTGTCTCGCTTGTTTTGATCCAGTGAGGTCGCATCGGGCTCTCCTTGAACCGCCAAACATCGGCTGATCCGAGGAGAGGGCAAACGGTGTGCCGTCGTGGCCCAAGTTGAATGGCAGCTTGACGCGCGATGACGGGCTTGGGGTTACGGCCCGTGCCGGATGGTCTGGCGCGCTGGCCTCTTCTCAGGGTTGAGAGGCGACCACATTCGCGGCTAAAGCAAATCCTTCGAGCTCCGTGGAGTGGACACGGAACGCAGGGGCGTGTGTCACGCCCCTTATCTCGCCGTCACGTCGCTACCCACCTTCGTCGATTCACGGGATGTCGATTCATCGCAAAGTGGAGGGTCGGTTGGAACGAGAAGGACCCCTCAACCACCTCCCCCGCCGGCTCCTCACAGCGCGGAGCCTGCGGGTGAAAAGGCGAGCGTTAGCCTGGGCGCGACGTACGGTTTGCAGGGACCGCGACAGCGTTGAGCAGACGCGCGTGCCGCTGGCGCGGACCCTGCCGTATGGTTAGCCTCGCGCATCGGCGTCGACATGCGCTCGCGGCCAGGCGGAAGACGGCGTGCTGGGACCGCTCGGTCTCGACCGCCGCGCCAAGTTGGTGCCGTTACGAGCAGTATCTCGAAACCCGGGCCGCAGTGGAGAAGAGGAGCACGTAGAATCCCTGCCGATGCCGGTCGAGCTGTTCACGGACGCGGTCGAGCCGAATGACGGCGACGCGGTCATTTGGCGGTTCATGGAGTTCTGGAAGTTCTCCGACCTCCTAAGGACGAGCCGCCTACACTTCTGCCGCGCCGACCTCTTCGAGGACGAGCAGGAAGGGCTGCCGCCGGAGGAGTACGTCCGCCTCATCACGCCACGACTTGTTACCGCAGAGGATGTCGATGACTTCATCGGCTGGATGAAGCAGTCCACGGAGTCGTGGTACGTGAGCTGCTGGTACCTCGAAAGCGATCGGCCGCCCGGCGACGAGATCTGGCACAAGTACGACGTGGCCGTCCGCTCGACGTACCGCGTCCTCTACTCTGCCCTGGACAACCTCGACGTCTCGGACTGCGGCCCGCCGCCGTGCCGCCCCCACATCGGACTCGTCCGCTACGGGGGCGGCCATCTCACGGGCTGCAACACACAGCGCTTCATCACGACGAAGCGCGTGTGCTTCGCGCACGAGCAGGAGCTGCGGGCCGCCATCTGGTGCCCTGAGGTCGCGACGCTGTACGGCACCAACCGCCACTTCGACGGGCGCAACCGTCCCCACCCCAAGCCCCTCACCGAATCGAAGGCGCCGAGATTCCAGCGGCCGCGGGTGGACCTCCGGTCGTTGGTAACTGACGTGGTCGTCCGACCCGGTAGCGCGGGCACCCGCGCGGAGACCGAGAGCGTCCTCGCGCAGACGGGCTACTCCGTGCTGGTCCGCTGAGCCCTCCGGTCACCCGAAAGGTCCGACCGCCCGCGGCGCGGGCGTGATTGCTGCGGAGAATCGGGGTAGGCTCCTTTGATGCCGTTCTGGCTCACCAACCCGAACGCCGCACACTATGCCTACACTGTTTGGCGGAGGCCCGCCTTCGTCGTGCATCGCTCCGGCTGCTGGTCATGGAGGAGGCTGCCGGAGGATCCCACCTTCCAGGTGAGATTCCTCGGCGAGGCGATGGACTCGGCCGCGGCGTGGATGCTGGAGCACCGCGTTGCCGGGGAGCCGGCGCGTTGCTCCTGCGTGACGGCCGACCTGTTCGTGCAGCGCAGCCGCGACACCCTCCGCGGGTTCGTGTGGCTCGCCGTCGATCAAGGCGCGGCCGGGCAGCAGTGCCTGTGCTGCGCGCGGCGCGACGCGAAAGCCAAGGTCCGCGTCTTTCGTGGCGTGAAGCACGGCGGGGAGCCAGCTTCGGATGTGCCCGGCGGCAGGGCTGATCGCGGTCGTTCAATTGGCGAGAAGTTCCCGGGGGCGCAACGTCAAGCGCCCAGGCTCGCCTGCTGAGCTCGGAACGCGAGTCGCGGGATTCTCCTTCCGAACCGCGGGAGCAGCCGTGATGCATCGGCCCACGGCGGCCAAGCTGGCCGCCATCCGCACGCATAACCTGCCCGTAATCCGGGCGCCGTTGGGCGATGTCGATGCCCTAGTCGTCGGGGCAGCCGGATGTGAACCAGTCTCCCACGGCGCTCCAGGGGTGGCGGCCGTCGCCCGGAGCCTACCCCTGGCTTACCCCGAGGACCGGTCAGTTCGCTAAGTTGGTGGACCGCGGGGGGCTCGAACCCCCGACCTCCTGATTGCGAACCAG
>JBGQLS010000523.1:0-3818 GCA_041500205.1 Anaeromyxobacteraceae bacterium
CAGAGCATTACTCCCTCGCCCCCACCGGGGGAGAGGGCCGGGGTGAGGGGGCCGCACGCTCACGGCTGATGACCGCCCAGAACCTTAGGATCCGAACCTGAAGGCGGGCGCGGCGAGAACTGGCATGCTGGCTGCCAGAATGCGCGGGAGGTCTGCCATGGCGGCCTCGACACTTCGCGCCGTCCCCGAGCCTCCCTCACCCCGACCCTCTCCCTCGCGGAGGGAGAGGGAGACGGATCCCTTTGGCCTCCCCTCTCGTGGAGGCATGCATAGCCGGCTGCCGGGGACGGGAGCTCTCGACCCCCCTCTTGCCTCCAATGGGCGGCAAGGCGCTCCGTGCGCGCGCGCCGATCGGCGAATCGCGCGGCCGTCGCGCCCGGGAGTCATCGGGAAGTCCAGCGCCCCTACTTCACGCTCACCTGGCGCTTGGCGCTGGTAGCGCACGCCTCGACGCCGGCCAGCGCGTCCTTGTCCCGGGGCGAGATCTCGAGCGCCTTCGCGAACGACGCGAGGGCCCTGTCGCAATGGGACGCCTCGGCCTCGCGCCTTCCCATGTTCACGTAGCGGCGGGCGACGTTGTTGCGGTCGTCGCTGGGGAAGCTGGCGCGCGACGGGTTGAGGGCGGCCTCGAGCTGCGCGGCATCGATCTCCTTGAGCAGGTAGCGGACGTGGGCGTGCACGATCTCGCAGTAGCGCAGCCGCACGTAAGGCTGCGACAGCGCCACCTTCCCCTTCCCGTCCGCCACGACCACGAGGGGGTGCTGCCGGACCTCGAGCCTGCCGTAGAGCTGGTCCCCGGCATCGATCAGCACGGGGGCGTGCAGCGCTGCGTCCACCGACGCAGCCTTCACCTGCTCGAGCGGAAACGCCCCCGACACGACCGCCACCATGTGGACTGGCTTCCCCGCGAAGACCTCGCCGCACTGGGCCATCTGCTTCAGCGTGTCGATCGAGTGCTCCTGGCCGGGGCGCCAGAACAGCACGACGTTGACGGCGCCCTTCGCCGTCAAGGCCTCGGTCCCGCCACCGAGCCTGGGGAGCGCCGTGTCCTCGAGCACCTCGCCCACCCCCACCCGCGCGCTCGCGGCGGGCGAGGCTGCGAGCGCTATGAGGGCGAGCCCACCCACGGCGAGGCGGACCGCGCGGAGCGGACGTGACCTGCCCTGCTCCGGTACCCGCGCGGCCTGTGAAGCTGGAACGATGGAGCTCACGCTCATCCCCTCCCCTTCACTTGCGCAACGCACATCCGTCTCGCTTGCTCCTCACCGCCACGGCGACCTTCGAATCGAGCTTGCCCGCCGCGTCGTACGCGGCGGCGGCCTCCGGGCACTTGCCCTGCGCGGCCATCGAGTCGCCGAGCAGGACGAGGGCCGGGGCGTGCCGGGGATCGCTCTCCACCCCGTGGCGCGCCTCCGCGGCGGCCTTCTCGTACTGGCGCGTCTTGAAGTACAGCTCTCCCATCCGCACGTACCGGGTCGCCACCGCGCCCTTCATCTCGTTCGGGAAGGCCGCCCGCGCCGGGTCGTCGATCTGCGCCACCTCGGCCGACCCGATCTCGTGCAACGCGTAGCGGATCTTGCCGCGGACGCGCTCGCAGTAGTTGAGCTTGCGGAACGGCTCGTAGGCGACGAGCTGGAACTTCTCGTTCGCGACGCCGACCGCCGGGTGCAGCCGCACGCCCAGACGGCCGTAGAGGACGTCCCCCTGGTCGATGAGGACGGGCATGAGCGTGCCCGACTCGACCACGGCCGCCTCGACGTCGCTTGCTGGCCAGCTCGACGAGACCACCGCCACGAAGTGGACCGGCCTGCCCGAGAACTCCTTCTCGCACGCGGCCATGGCCTTGAGCGCCTCGAGCGAGTGATCCTGCCTGGGCCGGAAGAAGACGAAGACGTTGGCTTGCGCCTGGCTGGAGAGGAGCGCGTGCTTGCCCCCGCCCAGCATGGGCAGCTCCACGTTCTGGATGGGGTCGCCCGGCGCCACGTCCGCCCGGGCGGGGAGGGAGACGGACCAGACAGCACCAGAGAGCAGGACGCCGAGCGTCCACGTCGCGGTTCGAGTCATGGTGCGCTCCTCTAACGGCCCTTGGCGGCGGTGGTGAGCGTCTTGTTCACGTACGTCTTCGTGTCGTGGCAGGTCTTGGCGCACTGCCCGCCGGTCGCCGTCTTGGTGAAGTTGATGCGGAGGACCCACCCGGCCGCGCCGTAGGGGACGCCCTCACGGATACGGTGCTCCTGCTTGGCGGCGTGGACGTCGTGACAGGCGCGGCAGGTACGGCCGCGCTCGGCCTTGTGCACGTGGACGTAGTGGAGGTTCTTCGTGCCGTCGCGGAAGTTGGTCAGGGTCGTCGTCATCTCCGCGCTCACCACCTTGTCGTTGTGGCACCCGTAGCAGAGCGCGTAGTTCTTCATGTCGTACGGTGCGTAGAACTGTGGCGGGTACTCGGCGACCAGGAGCCGGAAGTTGTCGCCGCCGTGCGTCTTGTGGCAGGCGGAGCAGTCCTTCGAGGCGACCGGCTTGTGCCAGACCTTGTTCTCCTCGAGGTACTTCTTGTAGTTCGTGAGCGTCACGCCGTTCCAGTCCTTGATGTTGTCCACCGCGTGGCAGCCCACGCACTGGTCGAACGGCAGGGCCGTGAGCAGCTTCTCGACGTTCGCGCCGTGTGGGTTGTGGCAGTTCGCGCACTTGCGGGCCGAGGTGAGCGCGCCGTGCTTCACTTTCGCGTTATCGGCGATCAGCTTGATGTTCTTGTGGCAATCGAAGCACTGCGAGGATTGCTCCTCGTGCAGGAGCTTCTTCTCCGTCGAGTTGTGCGCGTTGTGACAGTTCGTGCACGCCACCACCGAGGGCGGATGCTTGTACCGGCGGGCCATGATCTCCTGGAACTCCTCGTGACAGGAGTAGCAGAGCGCGTTGCCCGCCTTCTTCACCGGACCCGGGTTCTTGGGATCGTTCGACTCGTGGCAGAAGAAGCAGTCGCCAGCGGCGAACGGCGCCATGACGCTGGCCGCCTTCACGCCCTCCGGCAGCGGCTTGTTGTTCACCTTGCGCAGCGTCGCGTACTTGTACTTGCCTGGCGCGAGCGGAGCGGGATCCGGTGGACCGCCCAGCGCCCGCGCGGGTCCGAATAGCACCCCGACCACTGCGACGACGATGAAGCCCTTCCTCTTCGTGCTCATGGTATCCACTCCGGTGTTCCCTGCCACGGTCACCGAGATCGGCCGCCGCGGATCGGCGCGGGATCTGGTGACGTGGCCAAGTCGCATTCCATTATCCTGCGCCCCCCTTCGAAGCCCCATACCCTGAGTTGGGGACGAGTGTACCCTCAGTTGAATGTGCGACGGCGAGGAGTGTGGAAGGCGCGGCGCAGGTCGGTGAAGCGGCGTTCACGTGTGGTGATGTAGGCGTCGTCGCCTGACTGGGCGCCGCGGGTCTCCGGGACGCGCCGGCCTGCTCGAGGCCGGCGGTCGCCGCACGGCGCGCCGGCACGCCTGGCACCGTCGGATCAGCACGCCCGCGCGCGCTCGTCCGGCATGGCTTCGCCGCTCCTGGATTCTCGCAGCGATTACGGGGGCATCGAGGAGATGGGCCTCACGCGTCGCCCCGCCCGGCGCGTCCGCTCCCACATCCACTTCCAAAAACTTGCAAACCCCGATCGATCGGGCATGCTGCGCTCGGGCGATAGCGGCCGGAATCGGAGGCCGTGGGCGATGGGCGTGACGTGGGGTGGAGTACCGCGTGGTAGGTGGGCGGAACCGAAGGCGGGTCGACCGGCAGACCGAGGCGAGCCCACGGGGAGAGGGCCGGCGCCGCATGGG
>JBGQLS010000524.1:0-3816 GCA_041500205.1 Anaeromyxobacteraceae bacterium
CTCGCGTCCGCGAAGGGCAGCGCCTCCGCGACGCCCAGCTCGAGGACGAGCTCGGCGCCCTCCAGCCGGCCCGGGCGGCTGCGCAGGAACGCGATCGCCGCCTCGGAAGGATCGACGCCCGCCAGCCTGCGAACGCCGCGCCGGTAAGCCAGCTCCAGCAGGAGGCCGCCGCCGAACCCGACGTCGAGGAGACGGCACCCCGGCGCGAGCGCGAGCCCGTCGAGCGTCGCCTCGATGAGGTCCCGGTTCCCGAGGTTCAGGACCCGCGTCATCACGGTGCGCCCCAGCCAGCCGCGCGGCCGCGACAGCTGGCCGGCGATCGCGGCTCCGGCAGGCCCCAGCAGGCGGAACAGGAGCGCCTTGCGCATCGTGCTGCCCTCCGCCGAGAGGTATGTCACAGGAGCTCCGCCGGCGCCCAAGAAGGTATCAGCCATTACTTTGCCTTACACTTTTGCGCTTGGCGGCATACACTTGGAACATGGCAAGAGGAAACCGATCTGCCCCCAAGGCCGTGGAGTCGACCCGCGGCTCTCCCGCCTCCGCCGAGAAGTCCATCATTTCCATCCGCATGCCGATCGAGGTCCTGAACTTCGTCGCGGGTGAGTCCCGTGCCCGCGCGGCGGGTCTCGGCCTCAAGGGCGAGGACCTCGAGAGCGCCATCAACATCACTGCGCAGATCAACCGGATGCTGGAGTCCCTTCGGACCTGGTTCGGTCTGCCGGCGATGGTGGCGGAGGCCGTCGAGAAGGACCGCGCCGCGCTCGGGCTCGGCCGGCTCGAGTACATGCAGTACCTGGTGTTCCGGCGGTACGAGGCGCTCGCCAAGGGCGGACCCGGGTTCGACCGGGAAGCGGCTGCGCCCGAGAAGAGCGCTGGCGGGAAGCGGTAGTCGGGTCACCGCGTCTGCTTCGTCCCGACGACCTCTCGCAGGCGCGCCTTGAGCCCCAACCCTAGGGCCGCTGCGATCCTGTGCAGCACGTCATCTATGAGTTCGACGGCCGCCGGAAGAAGCGCCTCATCCTGAAGGCACCGGGCGTGTGATCAGAGGTCGAGGGACACGAGCGTCTCCCCGCCGCTGACCTCGAGCACGGCGCCCATGACCTACGGGTTCGTCATGAGGAAGACGGCGGCGTGTCCGATGTCCTCCACGGCGCCGATCCTGCGGGCCGGGAACGATCGCGTCGATGGGACAGGCGCCCGAGCGAAACAGACCCCGGGTACCCGCGGCCCCAGAGCCTAGCGGCACGATCTCCTAGTATTCGCGGCCGGCGATCTGGCGCTGTCGTTGCATTCCCAGGTGTCGCCACCGAACGGTCGTATCCGTTTGGTGAACCACCTGCGAGCGGAGGAATCCTGGTCAGGCGACATCGCACCGCGCCTTGGCGTCACCGGGCCGTCCGCAGACTCCGATCCCACTCACCTCTACCCTCGCCATACGTTTTCTCGAGCGCTGGTCCTGCGTATACGCCAACCGGAGATAGACATGACTAGATCGTTGAAGTTCTTGTTCCTCGGCCCTGTTCTGTCCTTGTTGGCTTGTGGCGGCGGCAGTGACGCTGGATCCGATCTCACTGCTGCAGAGGTCAACAGCATCAGCGCTGCGCTCGTCGGGGGGATGAATGGATCGAGTGGTGGCGGGTCGGGGTCTTCTCTCGTCGCTGATCGCGCAGGGGCGACTGCCCTCGCATACTCGAACACCTGCAGCAGCTCCGCATGGGAATTCACGGCCGTTCCGAACGGCTCATACAGTTGCGCGGGCGGGGGGCGCATATCGTACACGGGGAATCTCAAGACTTCGTGTACGGCGTGGACGTATCATTCCAGCCCCGTCACGTATTGCAGTGACTGCTCCTCCTGGTACACGGCGAATACCATCACCTTCCAGGTGAGCGATCCTACCAATAACCTGAACGACTGCGATGCGGGCAACGGCGTCATCCTGGATGGGACTCTCTATCTCACGGCTACCGGGACCGACACGAACATCGATATCAGCATGACAGGGACCATAGGCGTCGACAGGCGAGGGCCTACCGGCGGCCTGGTCCCCATCACCAGTGATTGCTCGATCTTCATCTACTACTCTTCCGCCACGGGGAAGACGACGGGCTCAATCTGCGGGCATTCGATTTCCTCCTGAGCCGTGCGCGCGCTGACGTCATGGCCGCCCATGATGTGGCGTGGTCAGTCTTGCGGCGAGACTCGGAGAGCGACGCTCAGGCTGACGATCTCTCCCGTATCGAAGGGGCGGATTCGCCAGGCGAGCGTCGGCGCCTGGACGGCATGAGCTCATACAGACCGTACCCACGTGAGCGCGTTCCGGCTCCTCCCACGATCACCACCTGCCGCATGGTGTCGTCGAGCATGCTGTCGCAGCGGACGAGCGCGGTGGTCGCGAGAGCACGCGGCACGTGCCGCCCCTTCAATCGCGTGGAGTCCTCATCGCCGCGCAGGTCGGTCAGCATGCCCATGAAATGGAGGCACTGCCCGGAATCGCTGTATTGCCGTCGGATGTTGTAGTCGGGACGATCCGTCAGCGGCTGGGGCCATTCCAGGAGCGGATTCTCCGACGCCGCTGTGCGGCACTCCTCGGTGGGGTTGGTCCCGCGCCCGAAGCAGATCGGGGGCACGAGCGCGCCATCGTTGATGAGATCGCGGAGCACATCGGGGCGGGCCGGCAGGCCGTCGTGCCCTTCCACCAAGCTCCGGTAGGCCAAGGCCTCGATCACGAGGTGCCCCTGCGGCCAGAAGGCGCAGGTCACGTCGGGAGCCGCAAGGAGCGCCGCCCCGAGCGCGAGCAGTATCCGTCGTTCCCTCAACGCCATTCAATCCCGGTAGCGGGCAGGATGTAGACCTTGCTGCGCACGAAGAGCAAGGCCCCCAAGCATGGTGGCCCTGCAACGGCCCAAGACGGAAATCATGAAAGGATAGCGGGCCAACGCCCTGGGCCTCGACGCACATCTGCACATCTGCCCGGACGGGTTCTTCGGCAACCCGGCTGCAATCGTACCAGATCGACAAGCGCTACCCGTTGGAGAGAGCGTTCATACCTCACCGCCGTCGCCCTCGACCAAGGGCCTGCCGGGAATTCGTCTTCCTCCCCTTCGCCTTGGCGCGCTTCATCACGGCGTGTAATGTGGCCGCGGCTCCACGGAGAGCTACTGAAGCTGGGATTCAGAATCTCGGAGCGGACCTCTCGCGCTACCTGATAGGCTCCACGCTTCACGCCGCAAGAGCCGGGCGCCGCTCGGGGCGCCCTCCGGGGAACGCATGACACGAACGACGATCGCAGGGCTGGCCGCGCTGTGGGCCGTGGGAACGTGGGCGGCGGAGGGGGTCACGCCGCTCGGCGTGAAGGTCGGGCAATGGGAGATGACGCACACGACGGTGATGAAGGGGGCGCCGCCGATCCCGGCCGAGGCGCTGGCGAAGATGAGCCCGGAAGTCCGGGCCCAGATCGAGCAGCAGGTGAAGGCGCGCAAGGAACCCAAGACCGAGGTGAAGAAGCACTGCGTGACGAAGGAGGACCTCGCGAAGGCCGGCCTCCTCGGCGAGGACGCGAAGGGTTGCAAGCGCACGATCGTCACCTCGACGAGCAGGAAGCTCGAGGTGCAGCTCGACTGCGCCCACCAGGAGATGCGGCAGAGCGGGTCCTACGTCGTCGAGGCCACCGACCCGGAGCACGTGAAGGGGTCGATGAGGATGGACGCGACCGGCGGCGGCAACGCCATGACCTTCAGCGGCACCTTCTCGGGCCGCTACCTCGGCGCGGCGTGCGAGAAGGAGCTGGAGAAGAAGCACCAGGAGTAGCGGCGC
>JBGQLS010000525.1:0-3767 GCA_041500205.1 Anaeromyxobacteraceae bacterium
CCCACCGAACAGGCACCCGACGAACGAGACGACCTTCTTCAGGAGCATGGCCTTCCTCCACCATCGCGTGGTCATTCACCTTCTCCGTTCCGTCAGCTGCTCTGGACTTCCGCGAGCTTCCCGGTCGTCGCCGCGTCGAGCTCGCGCCGCCCACGGTGGTCGCTTCACTGCTCGAGGCAAAAGAGGAGGCCATCGCAGTTGCCGCTGCAGCTGCCGTACGAAGCGATGACGCTGTCCGCGAAAACGACGTCCATACCGGAATTGGCGTTGGTGCCCGTCCATCCATCGAAGGTCGTAAATGGGGTGCCTGGAGAACTCAGGTCCGAAGCTCCAAGCCATGCGTTCCAATTGCTGCGCGCCGAGACATACGAGCCATTCGCGTGGACGGTGATGGGGGCGCTGAGCCTGCTCGTGGCGAGCTCGGCAGCGGTGCCGACGATGGGGATGCCATCGATCCGAACCCACCGAGCACCAGTCGCGTCGAATCGCGACACGGCTGAAGCGGACACCGTGGCGAGCAGCGCCCTGAACGTTCCGACAAGTCCCGCCGCACTCGCCTCCGTCGCGCACATTTCCCCCTCGAAGAAGCTCTCCGCAGCCGAGCCGAGACGACGTCTTCACGCCGTGTTCGCACTGCCCTGTCCGGCCTCGCCGACCTCGATGGTCCCGCCCCACTGGCAGGAGCACTTCGAGCCGTCGGTGAGCGCGGGCTGGTTCGCGAGGTTCACCGACGGCGACCCGGGCGTCCAGGGCGAGGTCACCACGGGCAGGCACGGCTGCGGTGACTTCGCCGCGGCCACCTGCGGGTTCGACGGCGACGTGCACAGCCCGAAGGGCTTCACGTTCACGCCCGGCTTGTAGTCCTGGATGGTGGCGACCGCCTGGTTCACACCCGCGGCCTTGTTGTCTGGGAGCACGCCCAGTGCGCTGGTCGAGCTGCCCATCGAGCACTTCAGGGTGGCTCCGGCCACGACGAGCTTGCCCATGTGAGGTGGCTCCCGGTGAGTCGGTGGGTGCTATTGCCCGAAGAGGCTTCCCAGAGCCGCCTTGACGCGGCCTTCCGCCAGGGTCGCCTTCGCGTGCAGGTCGGCCAGGGCCCCCTTGGCCCTCTTCCTGGCGGTGGCCTGCGCTTCCTGGAGCGCGCTGCGCATGCCGGTGAGGGCGGTCCTCGCCGCCTCCTGCTCCTCCTCGAGAAACCGGCGGGCCACCTTCACCTTCTCCCGGGCGTAGGCGTCGCTCACTTCCCCGAGGCGCACGAGCTCGGCCTGGGACTGCGCCACCTTACGCTGCGCCGATCCCATCATGTACCTCTCGTGGGCCTTGACGATCTCCGCCACGTACTCGAGGTCGGCCTGCGCTGCCACGATCTGCTGCCGGACCTCCTCCGCCTTCTTCCTGGCGTACGCCTCCCCGGCGTTGTCCAGGCGCTCGAGCTCCCGCTCGATCTCGGTGACCTTGCGGCGCGCCTCTTCCATCCGCTCGTGGCCGAAGGCCTTGCCCTGCGCCCGCAAGCGCTCGAGCTCCCGCCGCGTCTCGAGGATCCCGCGCCTCGCCGCCCCGAGTCCCTTCATATAGCGCTCGTGGGCTGCCTCCTTCAGGCGCTGATTCGCGCGCTGCGCCTCCTCCTGCTTCGTCTTCGCGAGCCTGTTCGCGTGCGCGCACAGGGCATCCGACCAGGCGATCGCGCACTGCAGCTCGGACTCGCACACGTCGGCCGTGGTGAGCTTCGGGCGCAAGGAGACCTTCTTCAGCATGGCCTGGTGCGTGTGGCCCAGCACGTAGATCGATCGCCCCTCCTTCAGGCATACGTCGGCGCCCCGGGCCACCCGCTGCAGGCGCGCGCCCGGATCGGTCACAATCACCCCGCCGGTTCTCTTGACCTCGGTGAGGCCGGCCGCGAGCGAGTCCTCCTTGTCCCGGATCGAGGGCCAGAGGAAGGCCGCCTGCGTCAGCGCCCATCCCCAGCGCGGCTCGTCGTCGCTGTTGAATCCATCCGACTGGTGTCCGTGTTCCGCGAAGACGATGCTCCCCTCCGGACAGTGCGCCGCTTTGCGGTCGTGCCCCGTGCGGAGGTAGTTGTCGTGGTTTCCGTGGAGGAGCGTGACCTGCAGGTTGCTGGAGCACACGTCGGGGACGCTCGCGCTCCGGAGCCGGTGGAACGCAGCCAGCACGTCCCCGGCGCGGTTGCCGCTGGCACGCTGGCCGCCGGTGCGCTTGTTCTGCGCCGTTCGGTCGTACCAGAACTTGACGAACTCCTTGGCGTCGCGGTTCAAGATGGCCTTCTCGCCGAACCCGCACTTGAACCCGATCCAGAAGTCGAGGAAGTCGCCGGTCTGGACGAGATGGAGTTGTGACTCCGGGTTCTCTCGCGCGAAGTCCTCCAGCTGTGCGAGAAACGCCACCAGGTCATCGGCCGCTCCCTGGAAGATCTCGGCGCCCTTCTCCCCGTTCTTCCCGAGGTAGAAGTCGGCCCATGCCTCGGCCTCCTCCTTCTTCATGAAGCCGTCCGTCTTGACGGCGTCCCAGCCCTTGATCTGCTCCTCTTCCCAGATGACCCCTCCCGAGAAACCGATGAGGGAGGCAGATACCTTGGGGGCGGGGACCCACCAGCTGGCCGCGGCCACCGCGGCCGCGGCCGCCGCCTGCGCCTTCACCCGATCGCTCAGGTCGAGCCTGCCGGCGCGCGGGACGTAGGGGCCGTGCTTGGGCCCGAGATAGGTGCTCTCCTTCTCGGTGATGACCGGCAGGTGGAAGTCGCCCAGGAAGACGTGGATGGTGGGGTCGCGCTCCCACCAGCGTCCACCGGGCAGGCCGTCGTCGTTAACGGCCAGCGCGTTCATCACGCTCACGTTCCCCAGGCCGGCCTTGGAGAGGTGCTTGAGGAGGGGCTCGATGCGCTTCTCGTAGGTGGGGAGGCCTCCGGACGCCTCGAGAGTCACCTTCTTCGCCGGAGGCAAACCGAACTCGACCTCGGTCGCCTTTTCCGGAAACGAGCACAGCACGGCCACGTCCCCGCAGACGACGCCGAACTCGCGGTGTCGTTGGTGGTTCTGCTTGGACTTGCTCCCGTTCCCCGCCCAGCAGCCGACGTCCATGAAGAGGCACTGCCCCAGGCCGGGGAAGGATTGCTTGCCCCCCGTGCCGTCCTTCCACACCGTCGCCTTCTTCGCCGTCAGCGTCCGGAGCTTCGCCGGGTCGAACCAGTACTCCACGTTGTCCCGGTTATAGAGGTCGCCCTTCTCGTTGAGATAGGCCTCGACGACCTTGCTGTCGAAGAAGCCCTCAGGATCGGTGGCCATGGATGCGTTCCTCTCAGCTCAGCGTCGCTCGCCAGCACCCGTGGCCTTCACCGCTGTGTCCGCGAACTTGATCTTGTGTCGGCTCAACTGACCGCTGGTGTCCAAAGCATCTCCCCAGGTGACGTAGAAGAAATAGCTGTCGGGTTGTTTCGAGGCCTTGTCAGCAGGAAGGACATGAAGCTCATGGAGTCCTGCGTCCGTCGTCTCGAACGAATGGTCGAGGGTCCCGTGTTGCATGGATACCGCCACGCCATCCTTCGAAGCGCTCAGCTTGAACCCGTAATCCTTGGGCCAGGGCTCGAACCACACGGTGACCTTCCTGTTCGCGGGCAGCTCGACGAGGTACCTGTCGTCGAGCCGCGCCAGCTCGCCTTCGGGGATCATCCTCACGACCACCTGACCGGGCAGGATGCCCTTCTTGCCGGGAGGCGCCTTGGGCGGAGAGAGCGCCTCGACGAGGCGTACGTC
>JBGQLS010000526.1:0-3755 GCA_041500205.1 Anaeromyxobacteraceae bacterium
CACTAAAGACCTGTCGATTATTGGGTGTGGTCCGGGGGGGGGCGGGGGTGGGGCCCCGACGGGCTTTGCCGGGGGGGGCGGGGGCGGCCTGCGCCCCCGGGTACTCAGGGGGGCGGTGGCTCCGACGGCACCGGCTCGTCGCCCAGGTCGGGGGCGGCCACGCCGCCGATGCCCAGGCGGTCCGCGATCGGGATCTGCGCGCCGATGACGAGCGCCACCAGCTCGCCGAGCGGCATGCCAACCGCCTCGGCGCCCCGCCGGATCTCCCCACGATCGACGGAACGGGCGAACGCCTTGTCCTTCATCTTCTTCAGGACCGACTCCGGCGGAAGATCGCGGACGCTCTTCGACGGTCGCACGAGCACGCAGGCGCCCACGAAACCGCTCAGCTCGTCGGCGGCCACGATCGCCCTCTGCATCGGCGTCTCGCACGCGATCCCCGTGTAGGGCGCGTGCGCCCCGACCGCGAGGACGATCTGCTCCGGCCAAGCACGCTCGCGCAGGATCTCCATCCCACGCCAGACGTGGTCTTGCTGGGTCGGGAAGCGCTCGTAGTCGAAGTCGTGGAGCATGCCCACCACGCCCCAAGCCTCGATCTCGGCCGGATCGGCGACGCCTGCCCGGCGGGCGAGGGCTCGCATCGAGGCCTCGACGGAGAGGGCGTGCCGGCGGAGAGGCTGCGTCTTCGTGAACTCGCAGAGGAGCGCCCATGCCGCGGCGCGGGTGGGGGCTGGCATTCGACGATTCTAAGCGAAGGCCGGGCGCTGCGCCCCGACAACGCTCTCATAGCGGAGACCAGTTGGTGTGAGCCCCCGAGCCCGTGAACGCGCCCGAGCCCGCGCCCGTGTTGTCGGGCTCGGGCTCGGACGCGGGCTCGTTCACGGGGTCATCTCAACCGGGTAGCGCTGTCACAGGGGCGATCGATTGCCGTGAGCCATGTTCCGTAGCGCGGGGGCTTGTACCCCGCCTGGGGGCGTCGAGCGGGGCGCAAGGCCCCGCGCTACAGGATCACGTCAAGCGACCTGCGCCATCAAGCTTTCCGGATCACCTTCATGCCCGGGATCGACGAGGTGATGGGGATGGTGTTGATGCTCCGGGCGCCGAGCTTCGCGAGGCTGTACCGCACCATCGCGATGGGCTTCCCGGGATCGTCGACGTCCACCTGGATGTTGTATTCGGTGTATTCCTTGCCCTTGTTGACGGTCGGCTCGTCGCCAAACAAGTTGTTGCCGGACAGGTAGCGTTCGATCTCCTCGGAGAGCCGGTTGGGGACGTTGAAGAGCAGCATCACCTTGTTCTCGGCGTGCGTGGCGCCGTAGAGGTTGAGGAGGAACATCTCGAGGAGCTCACGCTTCTCGGGGTCCATGCTGGTGGCGGGGTTCGTGTAGATGCTGGTCTGGGACCGCATCACCGTCTCGACCACGGCCAGGCCGTAGGCCTTGATCGCGGAGCCCGTCTGGGAGATCTCGAGGCCGATGTCCACCGCACCGTGCTTGACCTTCGACTCGGTCTTGCCCCACGACTCGTAGACCAGGACGCCCTTCTGGATCTTGGGCGGAGTCTTGTATTTCTGCACCGAATAGGAACCAAACTCGTTCGCGCGATCAATTGCCGCCAGCTTGCGCTGGATCCAGTCCAGCGCGAGATAGGGCATCTCGGAGGCGACCGTGAGGAGCGGCTTCCGCGACACCACGCTGCGCAGGAACTCCTCGGTGCTGGTGAAGGCGGGGTCGGCGACGATCCCGACGAGCTGCACCTCGCCGCGGTTCAAGGTCATCACCCGCTCGAGCTGGACGTCGATGCCGTACTCGAGCTTCATCTCGAGCTGGCGCTCCCGGATCCAGTCGTCGCCCGCGATGGCCACGTCGAGCTCGCCGATCTCGAGCTGGGAGCCGAACTCCTGCGGTCTACCGTCCCACCCGAACAGCAGGTTGATGGTGGTGAACTTCGTCGGGCCGCCCTTGTCGTAGCCCGACGTCCTGAACCCGCCGGCGCCGAGCAGGTCGATGAGGTTGCCGCCGCGTTGCGCGCTCGCCAGCGATCCGGCGGGCATGCCTATCTTGAGTTGAGTGGATTGCATGCGTGCGTTCTCTCGTCAGCGGCGCGGTGGAACGACGTCTTCCAGCGTGCCGTCGTCACGGACGCGCCGGTAGTAGCAGGACTTGTAGGGCGCCCCGTCGGGCTGCTTGGCGTGGCAGGCTCCCCTGCCCTGCGGCGTGACGAGGAAGACGAGCGAGTTCTGCTCGCAGTTGATGCGGACCTCCTCGACCTTGAGCATGTCGCCCGAGGTGAGGCCCTTCTTCCACAGCTCGTTCCGGCTGCGGCTCCAGTAAGTGGCGTACCCGCTGCGCCGCGTCTCGTCATACGCTTCCTTGTTGACGAACGCGAGGATGAGGACGTCCCTGGTATGGGCGTCCTGGGTCACGACGGGCACGAGCGTCCTGCCGTCCGGTCCGAAGTCGAGCAGGAGCTCCGTGGTGTGTTCTTTGGCCATGCGGTCCGGCTGCTCCAGACGGATGGGGCGCCCGCCGGAATCGTCGGCGCGGGGCCCTGCCTGGAAGGCAGCCGCATCCTTATAGAATAGAATCCGGCGGCGCGGCCAGTCCGGTTCCGCCACGCGCCTTCCTTCCTGGAGAGGAGCAGCATGCTCACCGACAAGCTGCCTCGCGTCCGGCTCGGTCATTTCCCCACCCCGCTCGACGAGCTGCCGCGCCTCAGCCGGGCGCTGGGCGGACCACGCCTGCTCGTCAAGCGCGACGATCAGACCGGCCTCGCCACGGGCGGCAACAAGACGCGCAAGCTCGAGTTCAGCGTCGGCGAGGCGCTCCGCAGGGGAGCCGACACGCTCGTGACGCTCGGCGCGGTACAGTCGAACCACGCCCGCCAGACCGCCGCCGCCGCCGCGCGCTGCGGCCTGCGCTGCATCCTGGTCCTTCGAGGGCACGCGCCCTCCGCCGTCACGGGCAACCTGCTCCTGGACCACCTGCTGGGCGCGCAGGTGGTCTTCTCGGGCGAGCGCACCCGGGAGGAGGTCGCGGAGCGCATCCTGGCCGACGAGCAGGCCGCCGGCCGCCATCCTTACCTCATTCCGGTGGGCGCATCCGACGAGTTCGGCGCACCGGGGTACGTGGCCGCCCTGGAGGAGCTCGACGCCCAGCTCGCCGAGCGCAAGCTCCATCCAGACCGCGTGCTCTTCGCCACGAGCTCCTTCGGGACGCAGGCCGGGATGTGCGTCGGCGCCCGGGCCCTCGGGTTCAAATCCCAGATCGCCGCGATCGCCATCGACAGCCAGCGGGCCGAGGTCCAGGCCGGCGTGGCCGGCATCGCGAACCGCACCTTTCGCCGGCTGGGCCTGGAGTCTTCGCTCTCGCCCCAGGAGGTCGTCGCCTACGACGGGTACCTGGGCGCGGGCTACGCCGTCATGGGCGAACCGGAGAAGGAGGCCATCCGGCTCGCGGCGCGGTACGAGGGAATCCTCCTCGATCCCGTGTACACGGGACGCGCCATGGCCGGGCTCATCGACCTCGTCCGGAAGCGAGAGATCGGCAAGGGCGAGACCATCGTGTTCTGGCACACCGGAGGCTCGGCCGCGCTGTACGCCTACGCCGACCAGCTCCTGGCGGGCTGAGTCGCCGGGGGCGCAGGCCGCCCCCGCCCCGCCGGGCAAAGCCCATCGGGGCCCCACCCCGGCCACGCCGCAGAGCGATCACATTCCTTGACAGGTCTTGAACCCGTCAATCGATCCGGCAGCTTCG
>JBGQLS010000527.1:0-3692 GCA_041500205.1 Anaeromyxobacteraceae bacterium
CCGGGGAAGAAGACGTAGCTCACGGGTTCCCTCCCGCGGCGCGGCGGAACATGGCCTTGCGCTGCGCCTTGCCGCGGACGCGCGGCCCGAACAACGACAGCTTGCCCTTGGCGATCATCATGGGGACCTTGTCGGCGTCGGCGAAGAGCCGCTGGGCCCTGTCACGGCACATCGCCATGAAGCTCTGCCGCGCGTTCGCCAGCGAGAAGTTCCCGGAGAACGCGGACAGGGAGCGCAGCTTGAACTCCACCATGAGCCCCATCTCGTGGACGCGTCCGCGCTCGCGCACGGCCTTCAGGAAGACCCGGTCGAAGGCCGGCACGGCCGTCGCCGCGGTCGCCAACCCGGCTTCGAGGCTCATGGCACGCAGGGCGTCGTTCATGGTCGCGATGTCGACCTTCTGCGGGCAGCGGGTGACGCAGGTCTGGCAGGAGGTGCACTCCCAGATGCTGCGGCTCCCCAGCACGGCCCGGCGCTGGTCCATCTGGACCAGCCGGACCAGCTCGTGCGGCTTCACGTCCACCCGCGACGCGACCGGGCAGCCGCTGGAGCACTTCGCGCACTGGAAGCAGCTCATGGGCGAGGCGCCGCTGCGGGTCTTCACCTCGCGGGCCAACCCTCCGCCGACCTTCTCGAGTCGTATCGCGGCCGCGCTCATTCCTTCTTCTCCGAATCGGACAGCACCGACAGTTTGACCGAGCTCACCCTGCGGTAGACCTCCTGCGGGCTCCTCACCTGGCCTTCCACGGTCAGGAGGTCCTCGATCGGTATGCCGAAGAGCCGCTGGTTCTCTTCGAGGTAGGGGCGGATGAGCCGCCAGTCCTTGTCGTCCAGGGCGACGAACGCGCCGCCGTTGAGCTGCCGCTCGGACGTCCTTCGATGCGGGTCGCGGATGTAGATCGCTCCGCCGCTCGCGAGCGAGAACAGGTTGCTGCCTGGATAGGGCACCGGCTGGGGGACGACGCGTCCGCGCCGGTCGAACTCCATGCCGTTCAGGATGACGAAGCCGCCGCCACCATGCGGGTCTCCGGCCATGAAGGACTCGGCCAGGTAGTCGAGGCAGGTGCCGTTGATGACCACGCGAGGGCGGCCGACCGCGTTGATGAGGGGCCGGCCCGCGGCGTTGCCGAGGACGAAGACCTCGCCGCCCTTGGCGCCGTACATGAAGGTCTGGCCCACGTCGCCGTGGATCACCAGCTTGCCGCGCTTGGCGATCTGGCCGAGCTGGTCCTGGGCGTTGCCGTGAATATGCAGCTCCAGCCCGTCCATGCCGCTGGCCGTGTAGTCGCCGTTGGAGCCATGGAGGTCGATGCGGACACCGTCCGTATCCGGGCCGAGGCCCGCGCCGTGGAAGCGCTGGCCGCGGAGGCGATACACGATGAAGCGTTTCCAGCCCGCCTGGAGGGCCTTTCGGAGCAGGACGGCGTCGCAGTCGTCGCCTTCGGGTGGGAAGCCCTCGGCGTCGATGCAGAGGAGCTCCTCGCCGGACTCGGGAGCGGCCAGGCGATGGCGGGTGGCCCAGGTGATCCGGCGCCAGAAGCGCGCGCCCGGCTCTCCGAAGAGCGGGGCGGAGTCGAAGAGCGCCTCCAGAGTCTCCTCCAGCACCTGGACGACCGTCGCGCGCCGCTTGTCGCCGGTGTCGAACCGCCGGTCGTGGAGCAGCGTCAACAGCTCGATGGCCGCGGCCCGGGACCGGGGACCAACCGCTCCGAGGAGCACCTCGCGGCAGAACCGGCGCAGCCGATCGGCCGGCCAGGCCGGCAGGTCAACCTCGCGGAACAGGGCGGCGACGTCTCCTCTCGCCAGCTTGTCGGCGAGAGCTCCGGTCGATTCCCCGGCGGGAGCCGATTCCGCGCTGATCTCCGGGCTCGCCTGGTCGCAGCGGACCGTCCCCGAGTCGACCTTGAAGGCCCTGCCGAACTTGTCGGTGCAGGAGAGCTGCATGCGACCGCTCTGGCCGTTCTGGCCCGGCGCTACCGTGAAGATGAAGGCGCCGCCGTCCGTGCTGGAGCCTCCGCGCGCGTTCCAGTACTTGTCGGCCACCGGGCAGAATCGCGGGTCCTCCCTGGCCAGGCTCCGCAGGGTGGCGTCGATGGCCTGCTTCTCCGAACAGATGAGGCCGATCTGGACCTGGCCGCTGTCGGAGAGCGCGAAGACCTGGGGCCGGAGCATCGCCGTGTCGGTGATGCCGAGGAGCTGGAACCGGTTCTGCTGGCTGCGGGCGATGATGAAGAACCAGGGACCGTCCGGAGAGGCATGGATGTGGGTGGCCTGGATCTGCCGGTAGATGACCTGCTTCTCCGGCGGGAGCTGGTCGAAGTCGAGCTCGGTCGTGGGGGCCAGCGCCTCGATGATGTACTCGAGAGGATAGCCGTAGACGCGATCCCAGAGGTCGAAGAGCTGCGCCGAGACCTCGGTGTCGGTGAGGAACTGCTGTCGGATGTTTCGCTGGCGCAGGTACTCACAGACCGAGTGGTAGTTGGCGAAGTCGCCGTTGTGGACCAGCGCCTCGTTCACGCCCACGAACGGGTGCGCTCCGCCGGGGTGCCAGACGCGCCCCTTGGTGGGATAGCGCTGGTGTGCGATCCACACGTGGGCCTTCGTGTCCTCGAGCTGGTAATACTGGACGTTCTGCTCGGCGTAGCCCACCAGCTTGAAGACGAGCAGGTTCTTTCCGTGCGACAGCACGAAGGCGCGCTTCTCGCCCAGGGAGGCGTAGAAGGAGTCGTTCAGCTGGTAGGAGTTCCTGTAGACGAACTCGTCCTCGAGCTGCCGCGGCGCGAGGCCGGTGAGTCCGGCGCTCGTGGCGAAGCTCTCCAGGACCTCGGGCTTCACCCGGACCACGTAGCGGTGGACGTCGGGCGGGCGGACCTCCAGGCCGGGGATGTCGCGGTGGTCGTCGATGTGGCCCTGCCGGGTGGAGAGGGCGACGTCGAAGTGGGGCAGGACGAAGCGCTTCTCCAGATCGGCGTGGCAGGTGGGATCGAGCAGGGCGATCTGGAGCAGGTAGTGGCTGTCCAGCACCTCGCGCGAGACGCCCACCTCCTCGGGCACGAAGCCCACCGCGGCGATGCCGCCGCCCTTGCCGTTGCCGCGGTTGTGCATCTGGACCGAGGGCTCGTAGATGAAGCGGCCTCCCACCGGCACGGTGCAGGCGAACCCGGTGACGCCGCACCCGCCCTCGGCCGCGCGCTCCGCCGGGATGGGCTCCTCGCTGGAGTAGATCCGCGACCGGTCGGCCAGCAGCCGTTCGGCAAGCGCGCTCATAGGAATGCCTCGCTACGCTCGGCGAGCTCGTCAACGGCCCTTCGGCCTGCTCGCTGCGGGCCCGCAAAGGGCGGCGCGGCCTGCTCGCTCACTGGGACACCTCCTCGGCGAAGCCCGGTTCGTCACCCAGGTAGCAGAGCAGATCGGAGCGGCCGCGGAGCTCGCGAATCGACCTCATCCCGAGCTGAGACAGCACCTCGACCATCTGCTCGCGCCAGGAATTGAGCAGGTTGACGAGCCGCTGGGTCGCCCACGGGAGGCTCATCTGCATCATCAATTCGGGATCGGTGGAGGCGATGCCGCGCGGGCATCCCCGGCCGCTCTCGCAGCAAGCGCACCGCACGCAGCCCAGCGCCACCATCTCCGCCGTGCCGATCACGACCCCGTCCGCCCCCAGGGCCACGGCCTTGAGCGCGTCGTGAGCG
>JBGQLS010000528.1:0-3682 GCA_041500205.1 Anaeromyxobacteraceae bacterium
CTCCTCTCGCGCCTCGCTCCGCGGCTCGGCCCGCTGCGATTCCTCGACGGCGTGGAGGAGCGTGGCGAGGACCTGTGGCGCGAGGTGAACGCGCGCGGGCTGGAGGGCATCGTCGCGAAACGCGCCGACGCGCCGTACCGCGCCGGGCGCTCCGGCGCCTGGCTCAAGCTGCGGCGCCAGCGGACCGGCGACTTCGCCGTGGTGGGATACACCGCGCCTGGCGGGAAGGGGAGGGTGGGCCTCGGCGCGCTGCACCTCGCGGTCCGGGACGGAGGAGCGCTCCTCTACGCGGGGAGCGTGGGCAGCGGATTCACGGATCGTCAGCTGAAGGATCTGCGTGCCCGGCTCGAGTCGCGCCGTCGCCCGTCGCCGCCATGCCTCGGCGCGATCCCGAGCACCCGCGGGAACGCCTGGGTGGAGCCGTTCCTCGTGTGCGAGGTCCAGTACCACGCGTGGACCGCGGAAGGGCTGCTCCGCCAGCCCGTGTTCGTGAGGCTGAGGGAGGACAAGAGGGTGGAGGAGGTGGGGATGGAGGGGCGGCCGGCGATACCGACCTCGACCTCGACCTCGACCTCGACGCCGACCTCGAGAAGGACTTACTCCCTCTCCCCCAGCGGGGGAGAGGGCCGGGGTGAGGGGGCCGCACGCGCGGGTAACCGACCGAACCGATTCTCGAACGCGAACTCCACCTCCGACGAGCGCGAGACCCGTACCGTCCCCCTCACCAACCTCGAGAAGGTGTACTTCCCCGAGGACGGTCTCACCAAGGGCGACCTGGTCGAGTACTACCGCGCCATCTCGCCCTGGCTGCTCCCGTATCTGAAGGGCCGGCCGCTCACGCTGACCCGCTTCCCCGACGGTATCCACGGCAAGTCTTTCTTCCAGAAGGACGCGCCGGCGTGGCGCCCGGACTGGATCCGCACCGTGAGCGTGTGGAGCGAGGAGGGGGGCCGCGATCTCGAGCAGTACGTCGTCGAGGATCTCCCGTCGCTCCTGCATGTCGTGAACCTCGGCACCATTCCCATCCACGTGGTCGCGAGCCGCGCCCCCGACCTCGGCCGACCGGACTGGTGCTCGGTGGACCTCGATCCCAAGGGCGCGCCCTTCGCGCACGTGGTCCGCCTGGCGCGCGTGCTCCACGAACTCTGCGAGCGGATCGGCCTCCCAGCGTTCGTGAAGACGACGGGCCAGGCCGGCTTGCACGTGCTCGTGCCGCTGGGAGGTCAGTGCACCCACGAGCAGGCGCGGCAGCTCGCGGGCCTGCTGGCGCGCGTGGTGGCGGACGATCTCCCGGACCTGTGCACCCTGGAGCGGGTCATCGCGGCCCGTCGCGGGCGCGTCTACCTCGACACGCTCCAGAACGGCGCGGGCAAGACGCTGGCCGCACCCTTCTGCGCGCGCCCGCGGCCGGCGGCGCCGGTGTCCGCGCCGCTACGCTGGTCGGAGCTGACCGGCAGGCTCGATCCCCGACGGTTCACCATCGGTACCGTGCCGAGGCGCATGGCTCGCCTGGGCGAGGACCCGCTCGCTCCCGTGCTGGATCTCAAGCCCGACCTCGTCTCCGCGCTGGCACGCCTGCGCGACCGCTTGTCGGTGGCCCCCTCCGGACCTTGAGCGCCCGGCGGATCCCGGGCCAGATCGGGAGGGAGGCGAGACGATGCACTATCGCAAGCTCGAAGCCGCCATCGCGGCGGGACTCCTCGCGGGGTCCCTCGCCGCACCAGCGAGCGCCCAGGAGAGCGTCCTCGATAGGCCCATCGACAAGGAGGGATGGCCGACCGAGATCACGCGGAGGCCGCTCACGCTGGCGCGGGACATGCTGGAGGTCATGGTCCCGCTCGACGTGACCCTGTCCCTGCGCCGCGCCGGCGAGCCTGTCTTCCTCGCGCCCAGCGTCTACTACGGGGTCACCGACGCATTGACCCTCGGCATCCGTCATTTCCTGGGGCTTTGTCTCTCGGGCTCCGACCACGGCTGCCCGAAGACGTACAACGACGTGAGCCTCGACGCGATCTGGCGCGTGCGCCACGAGAGCGGCTCGGACCTGGCGATGGCCGCCTCGCTCAATGCCTCGCCCATCTCCGATCCTTTCACGCTCTCGGGCGAGGTGCGGCTCATCGGGCGCTTCGGCGGCCCCATCGCGCTGGCGCTGGCGCCGGCCATCAACTTCGGGCTGAACGAGCGCGACACGCCCCTCGTCAAGGCCACGGCGATGGCCTTCCCGCTCGCCACCTTTCCCTTCGGCTGGGTAGAATTCTCGGCGGGGAACAGGGAATTCCTGAGCGTCCCGGCGGTCATCACCTTCCAGCTCACGCCGGCGCTGGCGGTCTCGGTGGCGGGCGCGCTCGACGGACCGCTCAATCCACCCGCCGGCGATTTCGGGGACTTCTACCGGATTCCAATCGGGCTCGCCGTCATCGCCTCGCCCACCAACATGATCGACGCCGGCGCGAGCTTCACGTTCCTGAACCTGTTCGGGAAGCAGCCACTTGGCGCCGAAGCCGTCGACCAGCGGGGACTGCAAGTCTTCGCTGCGTTACGGATCTGATCCGCCGCCCTGCCGGGTCGCGTAGGCCGCGCGGCGGAGGTCCTGGGCGCGTGGGCGCGGCGTCTTCGAAGGGAGCTCGGGGACATCGGGCTCGAGGAATGCCTCCACCTCGGTTCGCCGGCGCATCGTGTCTTCGTAGCCGAGTTTCATGAGGCGGCCCACGTACTCGGGCTCGAAGGCGAGATAGCTCAGGAGGTCCGAGCCCGTCTCGCCGGTCGCGCCGATCCCCTTGAGCAGGTAACGGAGCATGCGCGGGAAACGCGAGTACTGGTCGGCTGCCAGCGTCCCGAGGTCCTGCGACGGTCGTAACACCAGCGTCGGGACGGCGCGCAGGGGCTGTGATTCGGTGCCGTGGTGATCGGGGTGGATGAAGGCGACCGTCCGGTTCACGCGCTCGAGCCGCTCCACGTCCGCCTCCAGTGCGTCGAGGAAGACGGCGTTCAGGAGCACGCCCACGATCTCGGAGGGGGGCAGCCAGTCCCGGCGCGGAGCCCGGGTGCGCTCGAGCGGGAGCTCGACCGGCGGCATCGACTGCACGCCCACGGCCAGGACGCGGTCCGCGCCGAGGTGGATGGCGGGCGAGAGGGGGGCGTGCATGCGCACGCAGCCGTCTCCGTAGAAGAGTCCCTTGATCTTCACGGGAGGGAAGAAGACGGGGATGGCCGCCGACGCCAGGACGTGAGGGAGCCGGAGGCGCTGCCGGATCCCGATCCGCGTCGAACGGAACCACGGCTGGACGTCCTTGACGCCGTCGAAGAAGGTGACGGCCAGGCCGGTCGCGTAGCTGGTCGTCGAGACCGCCACGCCGCGCAGCGCCCCCGAGCGGAAGTGCTGCCCGAGCCGCGATATGGGGAGCACTTCGGCGAGGAGCTGCCGTAGCGGCTCGGTGTCGAGGAGGTAGTTGATCCGCGACGACCCGAGCAGCCCACCCGCGGAGAGGTCCTTGATCCAGCGCGTGCCGATGGCGACGAGTCCCCGCGCGTCGGTCCTGTAGACGCGATCAGGCGTGAGCCCACGCCAGATCTCGGCCAGGCGCTCGGCCGCTACCCTGAACTCGTCCGCGCCGGCGGCCAGCGAGACCGCGTTGATGGCGCCAGCAGAGACGCCGGCGAAGATCGAGAACGGCGACTGGCC
>JBGQLS010000529.1:0-3660 GCA_041500205.1 Anaeromyxobacteraceae bacterium
CGTCGCGATGGACTCCTGACCGCGTCTCGTCGCGGTCAGGAGCAGGAGCACGAGACTGCGACGGCTCTGCCGGCGCAGTCGAAGACGGGGCGCGAGGCTGCGACGGCTCCGCCGGCGCGGCCGAAGGCAGGTCGCGAGACCGCGACGGCTCTGCCGGGAACCCCTGACCGCGCTCGTCGCGGTCAGGGGCGCTGTCGCGAGACCGCGACGGCTCTGCCGGCGCGGTCGAAGAGCTCGGGCCCGAGGATGCCTGCGGTGAAGGGGCGCGTGCAGCCGAAGGTGGCGCGGCAGCCGCCGCGGCCCCCTCCTCCACCTCTCCGATCACGTCTCCCACCGCCACTTCAGCGCCGCTCGCCTTCAGGATCCTCCGCAGCACACCCGCGGCCGGCGCGGGGAGCGCCACGGTGGCCTTCTCGCTCTCCACCTCGACCACGGGCTCGTCCATCTGGACCGTGTCTCCCTCCTTCTTCAGCCACGTCCCCACCGTCGCCTGCGTGACCGATTCGCCCAGCGCCGGGACGCGCAGCTCGATGGCCATTCTCACCCTCCTCCTCGGCGGGAGAGCCCCGCCCGCGGTTGCGGCGTGCGTGGCTATGCGACCGCGATGTTCGCGGGCGCGCTGATCGCCTGGTTCACGAGACCTTCCTGCTCCAGCCGGTGACGGGTGGCGGAACCGGCGGCCGGGCTCGCGGAAGGTGGTCGCGAGATGCACGAGAACTCGCACAAGCCGCGCAGGAGAGGTGAGAGATGCAGGTTCATGAACTCCCAGGCCCCCATGTTGCGGGGCTCCTCCTGGACCCATACCACCTCTCCGCCCTCGCGATAGCGCGAGAGGATGGAGAGGAGCGTCTCGCTTCGGAGCGGGTAGAGCTGCTCGGCGCGGACGATGGCCACCTTGTTCGCCTTCTGCGCCGCCCGAGCGGCCGCCAGCTCGTAATAGATCTTGCCGGAGCAGAGGACGACCCGCGTCACCGCGGCGGGGTCCGCCCCCTCGTCGGGCAGGAAGGCCTGGAAGCCACGGTCGGTGAAGTCCGAGACCTGGGACACCGCCTCCGGACGCCGCAGCAGGCTCTTCGGCGACATGATCACGAGCGGCTTGCGCCAGGGCGCCAGGACCTGTCGCCGCAGCGCGTGGAAGATCTGGGCCGGCGTGGTTAGGTTCATGACCTGCCAGTTGTCCTCCACCGACAGCTCCAGGAAGCGCTCGAGGCGCGCCGAGGAGTGCTCCGGCCCCTGCCCTTCCATCCCATGGGGCAAGAGGAGCGTCAGTCCGGAGAGCCGGTTCCACTTCGCCTCGGAGGAGGACAGGAACTGGTCGATGATCACCTGGGCGGCGTTCACGAAGTCGCCGAACTGCGCCTCCCAGATGGTGAGCCCGTCCGGCATCTCCAGGCTATAGCCGTACTCGAACCCCAGGCAGCCCGCCTCGCTGAGGGGGCTGTCTCGCACCTCGACCACGCCCTGACCGTCGCGCAGGTGCGCGAGCGGGGAGTAGGGCTGCCCTGTCTGTTGATCGAAGAGCACCGCGTGCCGGTGGCTGAACGTGCCGCGCCGGGTGTCCTGGCCGGTGAGCCGCACGCGCGCCCCTTCCCATGCCAGCGTGCCGTAGGCGAGCAGCTCGCCCATCCCCCAGTCCACCGGGCGCTTCCCGGCGGCCATCTCGGCGCGCGCCTCGAGGAGCTTCGTGACCTTGGGGTGGACGTTGAAGCCGTGCGGGGTGGAGGCGAGGGCGCGTCCCACCTCGACGAGGAGGTCCCTCGGCACGGTGGTCGCGATGTCGGCGGCGGGACCGTAGATGGCGCCGCCGCGATAGCGCGCGCGCACTCCCTCCAGCACGGGCGGTCCGGGCGATACCGCGATAGCCGCCGACGCCTTGTAGGCTTCCTCGAGCCCTCGCTTGCTGCTCGCGGCGACCGCGTCCACGTCCTCCTGCGACACGACCTTCTTCTGCATGAGCAGCGCCGCGAACGACTGGCGCAGCGTCGCCTTGCTGGCGATGGCCCGGTACATGACGGGCTGGGTGAAGCTCGGCTCGTCGCCCTCGTTGTGGCCGTACTTGCGGTAACACCACAGGTCGATGACGGCGTCGGAGTGGAAGCGCTGGCGGAAGTCCACCGCCAGCAGGACCGCCTGGGCGATCGCCTCCACGTCCTCGCCGTTCACGTGGAAGACCGGGATCTGCAGCATGCGGGCGACGTCGGTGGCGTAGAAGGTGGAGCGCGCGTCGCGCGGCGAGGTGGTGAACCCGACCTGGTTGTTCACGACCACGTGGATCGTTCCACCTACCGCGTAGCCCTCGAGCAGCGCCATGTTGAGACACTCCGCCACGATGCCCTGACCGGCGAAGGCGGCGTCGCCGTGGACGAGGACGGGCAGGACGCCCGAGCGGTCGAGATCCTTGTAGCGATCCTGGCGCGCGCGTGCCTTGCCCTGCACGACCGTGTTGATCCACTCGAGGTGGCTCGGGTTGAAGGCCAGCGAGACCTTCACCGGGGCGCCCTCGATGCTGGCGTGCTCGCCCTGGTAGCCGAGGTGGTACTTCACGTCCCCGGCGCCGCCCGAGACGATGGCCCGGTCGCGGAACTCGGCGAAGATCTCCTTGACCGGCTTGCCCAGCACGTTCGCGAGCACGTTGAGGCGCCCCCGGTGGGCCATGCCGATGGCGATGTCTTTCACCCCGTGTCCGACAGCGCGGTCGATGACGAGCTCGAGCAGGGGCACGAGCCCTTCGGCCCCCTCGACGGAGAACCGCTTGGCGCCGAGGAAGCGCGTCCCCACGAACTGCTCGAAGAGCTCGGCCTCCGTGAGCTTGCGCAGGAGGAAGCGCTCGACGTCGGGCGTGAGGGTGATGTGGTTGCTCGTGCGCTCCATCCGCTCCTGGAGCCACCAGCGCAGCTCGGCGTCGTGGAGATGGCCGAGTTCCACCCCGAGTGTCCGGCAGTACGTCTCGGCGAGGCGCGCCCGCAGCGCGCGCACCGTGGTGGTGGTGGTCGCGCCCGATCGCGTCGCCAGGAGCGCCTCGCGATCGAGATCGGCCTCCGTGAGGCCGCAGGCGGCGAGCGCGATGGGCTCGGTGTTGCGCCGCTCGAGGCCGAGCGGATCGAGACGGGCATGCACGTGGCCGCGCTCGCGGTAGGCCTCGACCAGGCGATCCACGCGGTACTGCAGCGACTCCGCGTCGGCGGCCCCCCGCGCGCCGTCCTGGAAGAGCGGGGGTGCCCCTCGGGCCGGGCGAGCGGCGAAGGGACCTTCTACCGTCGCCGGAACACGCGGCAGGCTGTCGAAGTACGGGCGCCAGGTCGGATCGACCGCGCCCGGGTCGCCCAGGTAGTCGAAGTACAGCTTCTCGACGAAGCCCAGATTCGAGAAGCTCGGGCTCTCGAACGGATGTTCCGGCTCACGCGCCATCTCGGGAATGTAACCGAGTGCCCTTCCGGGCGCGCGTCGCGCCCGTGAGGCACCGGTTTGTTCTCGAGGGAGGCCCTCGTCCTTCGGAGTTGCTCAAAATACCGGGGACCGAGCCAGGCGAGCGAGACGCAAGCAGGGCGAGGCGCGACGACCGAGCATAGCCAGCGGCTATGTGAGGGAGGACGCAACGAAGCGATGCGCCGCGGATCGTTCGCCGCGGCGACGGGAACGGTGTTTTGGACAACCCTCTCA
>JBGQLS010000530.1:0-3656 GCA_041500205.1 Anaeromyxobacteraceae bacterium
CCAGGAGGAACCTGGCCGATGGAGGGCAGCTCGTATCGTCCCGCGGGAGAAGGTGAAGTCCATGGAGTCGCGTCTCCATCCTGGATTCATCGTCGAGCCGTTGTTCGAGCCGTCGGCATCAGCTGGTGGTCGCCGGGGGCGACATCGGGGGGCACCGAAGTAGCTCGCTGCGCAGGGCGCCTCGACGATCCCCGAAGAGCATCTCCTCGAGGTTCCCCAAACCCGAGCGAAAAACGTACCGGTATAGGTCTCCCAGCCGTGTCCGTGGGCCGGGGATGATGGGCACCATGAGGGCGACCACACGTCCGAAGAGGCAGTCGAGGATCAAGCGAGGCTCGATCGCTCACGATTTCGCGAAGTGGCTCAGCACGAACCGAGCCAGGTTCCCGGCGAGGCTGCGAGCCTACGAAAGAAGGGGGGAATACCGTCGCTACAAGTTCGAAGGCGTGCCGTTTCTCCGAGTCTGGGTCGGTCACGACACGCTCGTGGTCGCCGTGATGTACGAGCGCAGGTTCAAGGATTTGCTTGGAGACTTCGACGTTGTGCCGTCGAGGAACGCGGCCGGCTCGTACTGCTGCGCCACCTGCGAGGCAGAGGGACACGCAGAGTACATGGATGATCGGATGGCGCTCCTGGCGAGCCACAGCTTCGAACCGCTTCTGGAGTGGTGCAGGGACAATATCCGCGAGGATGCTCTCCTTGTTCTCGAGGGGGAACCTGGAAGGTCGACGGCGGCCCGCATCGTCTCTCGGAAGAAGCTCAAGTCGATCGAGTCGCGACTCCAACCTGGGTTCATCGTCGAGCCTGTGATGCCCGGGTCAGCTGCCCGGCGGCGGGCACGACGTCGAAGGGCACCGAAGTAGCCGAAAGAGCACACCGCTCGACGGGGCTCGTGGCAGAGCGTGCCTCAGCATGCTCACCCCTCGGGTTCCGACGTTGTTCGGTGCCAGCCCGAGCCGCGCAGATCCTTCCGCGCCGTCGTCCGTTTCCTCTGTACGCGGCATCCCCGCCGCCGTGAGAGAGGGACACATGAACGCGCACTTCCTGATGCTGGCTGCGCTCGCTGCCGCGGCCGCCCCACCGGATCGCTTCGTCGAGGACATGAGTGTCGGCGATCCGATCTCCGTCGAGAACCTCACCGTCTTCCCGCTGCGGCTGCGACGGGCAGCGCTCTCGACCGATGCCCTCACCCTCGACGAGGCCATGAAGGCAGGGCTCGTCACCGTGCGCGAGGTGGAGGGGGGTGCCGTGAACACGCTTCTCGTATCGAATCGCGGAGAACGGCCGGTCTACGCGATGGCTGGCGAGCTCGTCATCGGGGGCAAGCAGGACCGGATCATCGGCCAGTCGCTCGTCCTCCCACCCCGAGCCTCGAATGTGGGGGTCTCCGTATTCTGTGTCGAGCACGGGCGCTGGAACGGCACGTCCACCGCATTCCAGAGCGCCGGGGCGCTCGGGCACCCCGAGCTGCGCAAGAAGGCCCTCGGGGGCAGCCAGTCGGAGGTCTGGCGCGAGGTCGCGGCCGCGAACGCTCGCCTGCGCACCGAGAACGCCTCCGACACCTATCGCCCTGCGGCGAAGAAGGTCGCCCAGGATACGGCGCCCATCGTCGCGCGTCTCGCGAAGGCCCTCGACGGCGTTCCCGACGCCGCCGGCATCGCCGCCGCCGTGAACGGCCAGATCATCGGCGTCGAGTACTTCGCGTCGCCCAAGCTGTTCTCGCACGTTCGCGAGAAGGTCCTCGCGTCTTACGCAGCGCAGGCTCTCGCCGCGCAGAGCGATCCTCGTCCTGCCGCGCCGCTGCCATCGTCACGCGACGTCGCGACCTTCGCGGCAGGGGCGGAGCGCGGGTCAGCCTTGGTGGGGAAGGCCGTCGATCCTTCCTCGGGGCGCGCGCTCCAGACATCATATCTCGCGAAGTGAAGCGGTGACGTGCCCTCCAGCATGGCGGCTACGAACCTGCTCGGCATCGGAAGGCCCAACTCTACAACCCCAGCGGACGCGCGCAGAGCCGGTCACAGGCGCAGTACCCACCCATGCGGGCCCGCATTGACCACGATCGTCTCGCCGAGCTTCTCCGTCACCGGTTCCCGGTGATGGACGTGGCCGCAGACGCAGGCCGCCGGTTGCTGCTCGCGGATCCAGTCAGCGAGCTGGACGTTCCCGCGATCGACGAACTTGCGGTCGCGTGCGGAGAGAGTTCCGAAGGGCGGCAGGTGCGTCACGAGCACGAGTCGCTCCCGCGGGATCGCTTCGAGGCGCTCGAGCAGCCCTGCAAGCTCGGGGTCGGTGGGAGCGGCCTCGGGGTGGGAGAGGGCGTTGCTCCACGTCCGGAGGCCGAAGCCGGCGAACCACACGCCAGGCCATCGAATACAAGAACTTCAAGGACGAGGTCCTGGACGAGCTCGGGCCGCCACGCGAGCAGCAGTGCATGAAGGTCTGGAGCATCATGGCCCAACCGGTGGCAGAATCGGCTCACGGCAAGAAGCCTTCGCCGGCGCCAGCGCCCGTTTCCCGGCTCGAGGGAGGCGTTGAGGCTGTCATCCAGAAGCTCATCCCCGGCACTAACAGGGGCGGGACGTCCGAGACCACGTACTTTCTGATGCGGTTCATGCGCGTGTCGGGTGAGCCCCACGGGGAAACTCAGGGCGTTCGCTGGGCAACGCTCGAGGAAGCTGCCGGGCTCATCGCGCTCACGACGAACGAGAAGGGCAGGAGGCGCGACCTGGCGGTGCTGGAGGCTGCGCGCCGTGTGCTCGAGCATCTACGGAGTTGAGGATTCGGAGGACCAGTGCGCTACGACATCATCGGCGACATCCACGGTCACGCGGACGCGCTGGAAAGCCTTCTGAAGAAGCTCGGCTACGCCGAGCGCAGGGGAGCGTGGAGGCATCCCGCTCGGATCGCGCTGTTCGTCGGCGACTTCATCGATCGCGGCCCGAAGCAGGTCGAGTCGGTCATGCTCGTCAGGCGAATGGTGGACGCGGGCAGCGCCTTGGCCGTGATGGGAAACCACGAGCTCAACGCGATAGCGTGGTTCCTGCCCGATCCTGGCAAGGACGGCGAGTTCCTGCGCCCGCACTTCTCGGAAGAGCACGGGGCCAAGAACCGGAAGCAGCACCAGGCCTTCCTGGCAGCGGTCGAGGACCGGCCCGCGTTGCACAAGGAAATCATGGACTGGTTCCTGACGCTGCCGCTCTGGCTTGACCTGCCGGAACTGCGGGTCGTCCACGCTTGCTGGCACACGCGCTTCATGGAGTACCTCCGGCCGCGGCTCGTCGCCGGAAACCGGCTGACGGCGGACCTGATGATCCCCGCTACCCACGAGCCCGCGGACGAGCGTGAGAAGGACACGCCCGAACCGACCATCTTCAAGGCCGTGGAGGCGCTGACGAAGGGCATCGAGACACCGTTGCCGCGGGGCTGGGCCTTCTCGGACAAGGACGGCCTCCATCGCGATCGCGTTCGCATACGCTGGTGGGATGCGCAGGCGGTGACCTTCCGCGATGCTGCGATGCCCGCGAAGGGATTGAACCCAGCGGATCTGCCCGACGAGCTCACGCCCGAGCACACCCGGATCGGTTACTCGGCGGCGAAGCCCGTCTTCGTGGGGCACTACTGGCTCGAAGGGAAGCAGGTCCCGCTGGCACCGAACG
>JBGQLS010000531.1:0-3641 GCA_041500205.1 Anaeromyxobacteraceae bacterium
CATCGGGGCCCCACCCCGGCCACGCCGCAGAGCGATCGCGTTTTTCGACAGGTCTTGAGTCCGTGGGCTTGCATGCCCAGGGCCCCGGGCTAATCCGGCCGCCAGGAGTTCACGGTCTGCCTCTCCCCGCCTGCGGCTCGGCATTCGTCACAGCGGGTTCGCAGCTTCAAGAGCGGGGGCAACCGTCTCCCTCTCCCTCCGCGAGGGAGAGGGTCGGGGTGAGGGAGGCTCGGGGACGAGCGAAGCGTCGAGGCCGCCATGACAGACCTGGCTTACCGCGCACCCGCCGCGACGAGGAACGCTACCTCGGCGAGCTCGATGCACGCGCCGTAAGCATCTCCGGTGAGCCCGCCGATACGCCTATGCACCGCCAGCGCGAAGAGGAGCGCCGCGGCGAGAGCGGCAGCGACGGGGACCGCCGCGCGTGGCCCCATCGCGACCGCGACCGGGGCCGCGAGCAGGGTCGCCGCGACGACGTACGCGAGCCTGGTGTTCTCGTGGAAAGCCTTGCCCAGTCCTTCCGGGCGGGCATACGGAAAGAATGCGACGAGCGGCACCGCCGCCCAGCGCGCCGCCACGGGGAAGGCAACCAGGGCCCAGGTGTCGGATGCCTCGACCAATGGCAGGAGCGCCGCCGTCTTGGCCAGGAGCACGAGGCAGAGCGCGGCCGCGCCGTGGGCGCCGATGCGGGCGTCTCGCATGATGGCGAGGGCGCGCGCTCGATCGCCGTGCCCACCCGAGAGACCGTCGAAGACGTCGGCGAGGCCGTCGAGGTGCAGGCCGCCGCTGAGCCAAGCGAGCAGCGCCACCACGCACACCGCCTGCACCGGCGCGGGAAGGCGCCCTCGCATGAACCAGGCCGCTGCCGCGAGGAGCGCTCCGACGGCGAGGCCTGCCACCGGAAAGAAGGCGACGGAACGTCCGAGCTCGCGCTCCTCGACTTCGTTGGCCCGCAGCGGCAGCCGGGTGAGAAACCCGAAGGCGACCGCGACGGGGCGGAAGAAGCTCATCACGAGCCCGAGTCGCTCACGCCGGCCGAGTCGAAGGTGGCCATCTCGAGAAGGATGCGGATCGATGCCTCGGCGAGGTGCATGGCGAGCGCCGCGCCGGTGCCTTCGCCGAGGCGCAGCTCGAGGTCGAGGAGCGGGGGGACGCCGATCGCCTCCAGGACCTTGCGATGCCCCGGCTCGACCGACCGATGCGAAGCGATGAGGTAGCCCGCCGCGGCGGGCACGAGGCGGACCGCGGCGAGGGCAGCGGTGCTGGAGATGAACCCGTCGGCGATCACCGGCACGCGGTGCGCCGCGCTGCCCAGCACCACGCCCGCCAGGCCGGCGATCTCGAACCCGCCCACCTTGGCGAGCGCGTCGAGCGCGTCCGAGCCATCGGGGCGGTGCAGCGCGAGCGCCCGCCGCACGACTTCCACCTTCCGCGCCAGGGCGGCGTCGTCCACGCCCGTGCCGCGCCCAGTGACCTCCGCCGGGTCCGTGCCGGTGAAGACGGCGGCCAGCGCGCTCGCGGCGGTGGTGTTACCGATGCCCATCTCCCCGATCCCGAGGAGATCCACGCCCTCGCCGGCGAGCTCGGCCGCGAGCCTTATCCCAACCTCGATCGCCGCGGTGGCCTGGCCCCTCGTCATCGCCGGCTCGCGGAGGAAGTTCCGTGTGCCGGGGCCCATGCGGCTCACGCGAATCCCCTCCATGGCGCCCAGGGATTCCTTGACGCCCATGTCCACCACCACCACGCGCGCGCCAGCCTGCCGCGCGAGGACGTTGATGCCCGCCCCGCCGCGCGCGAAGTTGAGCACCATCTGACGTGTCACCTCCTGCGGATAGGCGCTCACACCCTCGACCGCGACGCCGTGGTCGGCGGCCATCACCACGATGGCCTTCCGCGGCAGCGCCAGCGGGATCTCACCGCGCGCGGCGGCGATGCGGCAGGCGAGGTCCTCGAGCCGGCCAAGGCTCCTTCGAGGCTTCGTCTTCTGGTCGAGGAGCGCCTGCGTGCGCGCCGCGATCGAGCGGTCGGCGGGGACGATGTGCGCGATGGTCTCTGCGAGCAGTGTCACGGGTGGTCTCCGGGGACGAGGGCCGTCACCGGCCCGGGGTAGATGCGCAGCACGACTCCCAGGACGGCCAGGTGGACCTCGTCGGCCGCTCGCGCCAGCCGCTGGTGCGCGCGCCCGGCCAGATCACGGAACGTGCGCCCGAGCTGGGTCTCGGGGTGAACGCCCATGCCGACCTCGTTGGTCACGAGCACCACGTGGAAGGGCGCGGCGCGCACGGCGCGGGCGAGCTCTTCCACGCGAGCCTCGATGGCCTCGGGTTCGCGGCCGTCGAGGAGCAGGTTCGAGAGCCACAGGGTCAGGCAGTCCACGACCGCGACGTCCGCGCCGGAGAGGCCGGCGACGAGCTCGGGGACGGCGAGCGGCTCCTCGACGGTGAGGAAGCCTTCTCCGCGGTCCGCGACATGGCGCGCGATGCGCGCTCTCATGTCGTCGTCGCCGGCGCGGGCCGTGGCGATGAAGACGCGGCGCGAGCCGAGCTCGCGAGCCAGCGCCAGCGCATGCGCGCTCTTGCCCGATCGCGCCCCGCCGCCAACCAGGATCACTCGACGTCCCGCCATGGCCACCTATCCTCGAGCCAGGCGAGTCTCGACGCGATCCAGAGACTCCTCCAGGTCGTCCTCGCGGAAGACCCCGCAGCTCGAGCGCACCCAGGTAACACGCACGACACGACGTGGCGAGCACGGGTTGAGCCGCCTCGGCCGGGACGTGGCGAAGGCCACCTGGTCGCGCCCGGCCGGATCGGGGAGCCTTTCCGCGGAGTACGCGCCTGCGGGAGACATCGCTTCGGCTATCTGCTTGACAAGGCGAGCGGCAGAGCGCTACGCACTTCGACAGTAGCCCGCTCGGAGGAACAGGGAAGCCGGTCAGAGTCCGGCGCGGTCCCGCCACTGTAGCCGGGGTGAAGCGCCTGCAGATCGTCACCACTTCCGCCCGTATCGCGGAGGGAAGGTGGCAGGCGCGAAGGGCGGCAGCATCGCCCTGCCCCGGGAGCCAGGAGACCTCCCTTCGAGTCGAGCGCCGGTCGCGATCGTCGCGGCCGGCGAGGTTCTCGCGTCCGAAGGAGACGCGGAGACTTGACCCGACTCTCTCTCGCCCAGCGGGGCATGGCCGCGTGCGCGCTCGCGTGCGTCCTGGCGGTCCCCGCTCGAGTCGCTCGCGGCGGGGAGCCCGAGCCACCGACGTTCCAGGAAGAGGAGGTCGTCGTCCGTCTCCCGCGCGCGGAGGCGTCCACCGATCCCACCGCTTCCGCCAGCGTGGTCGACGCACGGCGCTTCGCAGGCGAGGTGAAGGGCGTGGCGGAGCTCATCGCGACCGCGCCGGGCGTGGCGGTGCAGGACTACGGCGGTCTCGGCCACCTCACCACCGTCTCGATCCGAGGGGCGACCGCGGATGACGTGAAGGTCCTGCTCGACGGGATCCCGCTCAACACCGCTGCGGGGGGCGGCGTGGACCTCTCCTCCATCCCGAGCGCGTGGATCGATCACATCGAGGTCGTGCGCGGCGCGGAGGGAGCGCACGCAGGGACGGGCGCGCTCGGTGGCGTGGTGAACGTGGTGACGAAGCCAGCCGCCGC
>JBGQLS010000532.1:0-3626 GCA_041500205.1 Anaeromyxobacteraceae bacterium
CAGGTCCTGGACACGCTCCGTTGCAACCTCGTCCTGGCGCGCGACGCGCCGCGCATCTTCTACAAGGGCGCGGAGGTCTCCGGTGTCGGCGTGGTCATCCCGCGCATCGGGGCCTCCATCACCGGGTACGGGCTCTCGGTCGTGAACCAGTTCGACATGATGGGCGTGCCCATCCTCAACAACTCCGTCCCCATCGCTCGCGCCCGCGACAAGCTTCGCGCGCTGCAGCTCCTCTCCCGCTTCGGGATCGATATTCCACGCACCGTCATGTGCCGCTACCGCGACGAGGTGCCGCTGGCCGTCGAACAGGTGGGCGGACTGCCCTGCATCATGAAGCTCATCCGGGGAACCCAGGGGGTGGGCGTCCTCATCGCGAGCACCATGACCGAGGTGGAGGGCATGCTCGACACCTTGTGGACTCTCGGCCAGGAGATCCTGCTCCAGGAGCTCATCGCCGAGTCGCGCGGGAAGGACGTGCGCGCGCTCGTCGTAGGAGATCGGGTGGTCGCTGCCATGCGGCGCACGGCGCGGGAGGGGGAGTTCCGCTCCAACATCCACCGCGGGGGGGAAGGGCAGCCGGTGGAGCTGCCGCGCGAGTACACCGAGGCGGCGGTCAAGGCGGTCCGCGTCATCGGGCTCGAGGTGGCGGGCGTCGACATGCTCGAGTCGCACGGTGGACCGAAGATCATGGAGGTGAACAGCTCACCCGGGTTCGAGGGGCTCGAGAAGGCGACGGGGGTCGACATCGCGGGACTTTACGTGGAGCACGCGGTCGAGTTCGCGCAGGCGCAGGCGGCAGGGTGGTCGAAGAACCGCTTGATCTAACGCAAAGTCGCAGCCGGGGGCCGCGGGCGCTCGCTCGCTTTCCGCTGTACCGCAGCCAAGGGACGTCGCTTGCTTGGCTCTTCTGCGCGGGCTCATCTCGTTGGATGATGTGTCGTGGCTCCACGAACGGTCTCTGCGCCGATCCCCCTCGTCCTGCATGGCGACGTCCTCGATCCCTGGTGCTGGATCGCGGAGAAGCGCATCGTCATGGCCGCCGACGAGCTTCACGGACGGTTCCTGCCCGTCGAGCATGCTCCTCTCCCTCGCCGCTGGGAGCCGCGCGCGCCGAGCGCCCGCGAGCGACGCAACCGGGTCCGCGAGCTGAATCGCGCCGCGCGGGAGCCCGACGCGCCGCCTTTCTCATCCGAGGTCTGGAGCGGTGGCTACACAGGCCCGCAGACCTCGGCGCCGCCGCTCCTCGCCATCGCCGCGGCGCGGTTTCAGGGTCTCCCGGCCGCCAACAGGCTGCGCGCCGCCCTCCGTGAAGCGGCGCTCGTCTCCGGCCTCGACATCTCCCGGCGTGACGTCATCCTGGAGGTGGCGGCGCGCGCCGGTCTCGACCTGGCGCGCTTCATCCCCGCCT
Source organism: Anaeromyxobacteraceae bacterium (assembly GCA_041500205.1). Lineage (GTDB taxonomy): Bacteria > Myxococcota > Myxococcia > Myxococcales > Anaeromyxobacteraceae > Anaeromyxobacter_A. The sequence continues at coordinate 1,409 of JBGQLS010000532.1, forward strand.
TCGAGGCGACGGGCACCGAGCGCGCCATCCTCGAGGACATCGAGGAAGCGCGCGACCTAGGGGTGGAGGTGGGCCCGTCGCTCGTCATCAACGACGATTGGCTCGTCGCCGGGATGCGTTCACTCCGGGACTACCGCCTCGTCATGAAGCGTTACCTCGCCATTCGAGCCGGTGAGATGGTGGCGCACACTGTGCACTGAGTCGCCGGGGGCGCAGGCCGCCCCCGCCCCGCCGGGCAAAGCCCATCGGGGCCCCACCCCGGCCACGCCGCAGAGCGATCGCGTTTTTCGACAGGTCTTGACGTCGGACGGCGATCGCGACGGTCCGAATAGCCCGGAATCGCGCAGCCTGCCGGGCGTTCGCTCGCCTTGGGCGAACCCGGCGACGCGCTGCTGCCAGTCCCCGCTGAATGGACGCTCCCATCGAAACGTCATACAAGGGTTCGGCGCGGTTCTGCTCGCTTCCAGGAGTACAAGACCATGAAACGGCTCGCGCTCTTGCCCTTCCTCGGGCTCCTCGCGTCTGGCTGCATCGTCCACACGGGTCCGCGGCCCTTGCCACCCCCTGAGGCCCCTCCTCCCGAGGCGCCTCCGGCCGCATATGAGCCCGCGCCCGGGCCGGCTCCCGAACGCGTCTACTACTACGGTGAGCATGCGCTGCCGGGCGGCGGCTGGTGCTACATCGAGGGTTCGCACGAGCACGACTTTTACCCCGAGCGAAGCGACTACTACGTCTACGACAACGGGTACTACCTGTGGCGCGGCCCGCTCGCCATCAACTACGACGCGGGCCACCCGCTCCCGGGCGGCGGCTGGTGCTACATCGGCGGTCCTCACGTCCACAACTACTACCCGCCGCGCGACACGTACTGGGTGTTCACGCCCGGTCACGGTTTCCATTATCGCGGCCCGTATAGCTCCTCGCGCCCGGCGCCTGCCCACTACTGGGTGCGGCCAGCACCCGCGCCCGCATACCGCGCTCCTCGCACGCCCGCACCGGTTTACCGTGCTCCTCCCGCTCCGGCGGCAGCACGCCCCGCGCCCGCAAGGCCCGGCTACGTGGCGCCGGCGCCGGCTCCTGCCCCCTCGCACTGGGGCGGGCGGCCCATGCCGCCCACTCCCGCACCAGCGCCGGCTCCAGGGGTGACGGCGCGCCCACCTCCTCCGGGCGCCAGCGGTTACGCGCCCGGCCACGGCAACCTACCCCCCGGGCAAGGTGGCACGCCGCCTGGACAGGCCAGGAGGGCCGAAGGGGAGCGCTCGCCGGGCGCCAGTGGTTACGCGCCGGGCCGCGGCAACCCACCGCCCGGGCAAGGCGGCACGCCGCCTGGGCAGGCCAGGCAGGCTGAAGGTGCGCGCCCGCCGGGCGCCAGTGGTTACACGCCTGGCCGGGGCAACCCACCGCCTGGGCAAGGTGGCACGCCGCCTGGACAAGCCAGGAAGGCCGAAGGGGAACGCCACGGCCAAGGCGCCCCGCCAGCAGCCGGGCCCAAGAACGAGCGCCGAGACGACAAGAAGAACGACAGGAAGAAGAAGGACGAAGACCGCGACCACCGATGAAGAGCGGGCGGACCGGTTCGCCACCGGCCCGCCCGATCCGCTCTGCGGGGACCCAGCCCCCGCGCCAACAGGTCCAGCCTTCGCTCCCCACCAAGCGCCCGCACGCCGCGGGCGTTTTCACTTCGGACCTACAGCGGTCGCAGGTGGGCGACTTGCTCCCCGGGCATCCAGTTGTAGACGAGGCCGAGCGAGTAGACGATCACGTGGCTGTTGTAGAGCCCTGGGAAAGGACCGTTCGCAGCGTTGACGGTGGCGGTGCTCTGGACGTCGTCCATCCTGGCGTAGAACACGCTCCCGTTGATGGAGAAGTTCTGGGCGAAGCTCCATCCCGCGCCGATGGCGCCGACCCAGGTGTTCGAGTCGGGTAGCGTCGGCGAGTAGGTTGGCGACGTGAGGGGGCTCGCGCCGCTCACCTTGGGCATCCCGCTGATGTCGCGCTCCAGACCCGCACGCAGCGCGAGGTGACGGGTCGCCATCCACTCGGCGCCGAACCGGAAGGTGTACCCGTTCCCATAGTTGCGCGGCACCACGATCGGGCCCGGAAGTGGCTTGTCCCCCACGAACCGATCCTCGGCGTAGATCACGTATCGGCTGAGCGTGTAGGTGAATCCGAGGGTCAAGGGCGGGATGAGCTTGTACGCCAGCGCCACGTGGAACTG
>JBGQLS010000533.1:0-3577 GCA_041500205.1 Anaeromyxobacteraceae bacterium
CCCATGTCTCGATGGACCGGTTCACCTCCGCCGGGAGTGGCGGCGGCTCGGGGTACGGCGCGCCGTCGGTGACCCAGGAGGCGAGAGCGGTCCGTTCGACGTCGCCGAGCGCCGGGAGCCCATAGGGCATGCCCCACAGCGGGTGTTCCCTGGCGTAGACGTCGAATTGGCTGTCGTCGGTGCAGGATTGCTTGCGGTCGAGGTCGAAGGTGAACTCCTTGCCGAGGTCCTCCCTGTCGGGCAGCGGATGTGCCCGCTTGAGTTCGAGCATGCGCAGGATCAGACTGGCGTGCGGGTCGCCGTGAGCGCCCTCGGGCAGCACCGGGTGAAAACCTCTCTGCCGCCAACCAGGCACGTCGTGAGCGTCGATGTCGAGCCGCGTCGGCTCCACCGCCGAAAGCCGGCTGCCGTCGTAGACCTTCTGCTCGGCGCCGCCACGCGCGATGCCCGCGTAGGAGTCGAGCTTGAGCTGGCAGGGCGCGTCGTTGCAGCCATGACAGACCACGCATCGGCCCTCGAGGACGTGTTCCGCCGCCACCCACGACGCGCTCGCCTGTGCGCGGCTCAAGGGCTCCCGGGGGGGCGTCTGGGGAAACGCCTTGGCGTCGGGACGTGGCCGCACGCAGGAACCCAGCCCCAGCGCCAGGACGAGCATCGACCATCGGTGCGATCTCATCTCCGCATCTTAGCACCTCGTGATCGCCCGCCTGCTTGATGGGCTGGCCCCTCTCGGCGGACCTCTCGTCACCGTCTCACGACTCGGAGGAGCCGCGACGAGCGGCGGGCACCTGCGGCTCATCGCTTTCATCTCCGGAACCGCGGCGCCGCCCCAACCGTTCGCCGGAAACCCGACGGGCGGTCGAGATTGCTGGGCGAGCGCAGCTCTCTCCTTCACGATTCAACTTGAGCGGATGAAGCACCCGTGAGTTCTGGGACCAGAACGTTCGCCGAACGCTCGCGTACGCAAACTGGGTCTGCCCCTGGGAGATAGCGCCGGGCGACGCGGATGTTTCAGTGGCCGCGATCGTGGCGCGACGCGTGCATGAAGGACTCCTCCGAGGAGAGCAGTCACGTCCACCTGCAGTCGGTCGTGGCGAGCGTGCTTGCTCTCGACTTGGATCCTCGAGTTGCGCAGGCGACCGGGCAAGCGGCTGCGGCGAGCCGAGACCTTGCAATGTGAGGATCCGTGAACAGGCAACCACGCATCCAAGTACACTAAGGGTGATTACATGAGGCACGTTTCCAGAACCGGAAGTCTGGTGTTTGCCATGGCGGTCGTGGCCACCGCAATCGCCGCGGGGTGCGCGAGCGCCCCCGCCCCGCTTCGCACGGAGGCATCGACGTCGGGGATCCGCGCAGCCGAGGAGGTCGGAGCGCCCAAGGTCCCTCGCGCTGCGCTCCATCTGCAGCTCGCCAAGGAGGAGCTGGAGCATGCCAACGGACTGGCCGCGAGCGGGCACAGGGACCAGGCCTCGTCACTGTTGCTCCGGGCCCAAGCCGACGCCGAGCTGGCTGTCATGCTCTCCCGTGAGGATACCGAGAAGTCAGAGGCCCGGGCGGCAGTGGAGCGTGCGCGCCAGCTCCGGCAGGAAACGAACTAGCTCGTGAAGAGAAATCGCCGTCCAACGAAAGGAATGTATGAGATCAAATAGGGTTTTCGTCGGTGTCGCCTGTGCCGGATTCCTCGCCAGCTGCGCGACCACGGCCCCCAACGAGCTCGTCAGCGCCCGCGAAGCATACCGGCGCGCGAGCACCGGGAGTGCAGCCAGTGTCGCCCCGGCGGAGTTGCACGTGGCGAACGAAGCGCTCTCCCAGGCGGAGCGCTCCTTTCAAGAGCATTCCGACTCGTATCGGACGCGAGACCTGGCCTATGTCGCCCAGCGCAAGTCGGAGATGGCTGAAGCGACCGCCTCCATCGCCATCGAGCAGAAGAGCCAAACTGAAGCAAAGAGCGATTACCAAGCGACACAGGACAAGATGGCCGTGCAGGCGAAGCAAGACTTGAGCGATACGCGCAGTGCGCTGGCGGCGTCGGAGCGCAGCGGCGAACTCGCCGCAGAGCGTCTCTCCGCTGAGCAAGCGGCGCGGACCGCCGCCGATCAGCGAGCGGCCGACGCGCAGGCGGCGCTGGCCAAGCTGGGCGCGGTCAAGGACGAGCCCCGGGGAATGGTCATCACGCTCTCCGGGAGCGTGCTCTTCGCGTCCAACCGGGCGATCTTGTTGCCCGAGGCGCGGTCGCGACTCGATCAGGTGGCCGCCGTGCTGCTCACGACCCGCGAGCGCAACCTCACCGTCGAGGGGCACACCGACTCGCAGGGCTCCGACAGCTACAATCTCGGCCTGTCGCAGCGGCGGGCGGACGCGGTTCGCAACTACCTCGTGCAAGCAGACTACCAGGCCGATCGCATCCAGGCCCACGGACTTGGCAAGGGACATCCGATCGCCGATAACGCCAGCCCCGAGGGTCGCGCCAACAACCGCCGCGTCGAGATCATCATCGAACGCGAACCGCACACATCCAACCCGTGAGGCGGGCAATCTCATGGCCGTGATCGGGCGCATCGCGCCGGCGATTGCGTAGCGCGGGGCCAGTGGCGTTTCCGGAGGGTGCGTTGCAGGAGGGGCTCTCCGGTCGGACCTCTACGCGCGGCTGGCGCAGTGGACCATCCGGCTCCCGCCGGCCTGGAAGATCTCCTCGGCCGGTTCCAGGGCCGGGTGGCGGAGATGGCGCGCCACCTGGGGATCACGAGGCCCAAGCTGTACCGGCTCCTCTGAGCTGAGGGCCTCGAGCCCGCACAGTTCCGCGCGCACTGAGAAGCGATCACACAGGTCCGCGCTCGCGGACGTTCGCGAACGTTCACCCGCCCGCGGCGGCTCGTCGGCCGTGTCGAATCGGCCCTCATACCGCGGCCACAACCTCGGCACGATTCTGGCTTGACAGGACCCTGAGGGGGGCGGGCCGAAGTCCAGGGGATTGGGGGGACCTGTTGCGGGGACTGAAGGAGGAGACATGGACCGCGCCGATGCCGCCGTAGAACCGCACACCGTCACGTCGATGGAGTCGGTGCGGCGGCGCGCGCCCAAGCTCGGCCGCCGTGCCATCGAACAGATAGTGCGCTCCGGCAAGCGCCTCCTCGTTCAGGGGGCGATGGGCATCCACGCTTCCGACGGCCTCTCCGGCAAGGTGGCGGCGATCGAAACTCCGCACCTCGTCGGCGTCGGGACCATCTCTGCGGTCCTGAAGAACGAGCCGTTGCTCCGCACCGAGATCAGGCGTACCCGCGCCGAGGCGCCGTCTGGCTACATCGGCCTCAACCTGATGGCGGCCATCAACCGGATCGACTTCGACACCCTCCTCCGCATCTCCTTCGAGGAAGGCATCTCGTTCATCGTGCAGGGCGCCGTCACACGTCTAACCGATCGGTCGGCCCAGGCGCTCCCGAGCGTGCGCGAGATCTTCGACATGTTCGAGGCGACGCTCCTCGCCAGCGCGACGCCCGAGGTAGCGGCCAGCGCTGGCGCGCCCTGATTCGCGGGGCAGCCACCGGCCGGTCTCCACGACGAGCAGTCTCCACGA
>JBGQLS010000534.1:0-3576 GCA_041500205.1 Anaeromyxobacteraceae bacterium
CTACCTCCAGCCTCGCGGCGCGATCTCCGGGAGGAGGCGGGCGTAGCCATGGCAACCCTCATCACCACCCCCGAGGAGCTCGCAACCGTCGTCGGCGAGGCCGTGCGCAAGGTGCTCGCCGAGCACCTCCGGAAGCGTGATGAGCAGGAGGGCTACTCGCTCTCCGAGGCCGCGCGAAAGCTCGGCATCTCCGTTCGCACCCTCCAGCGCAGGATCAAGGCGGGCGACGTCGAGGTATTCCGGCCCCAGCACGGCGGCTCTCCCCGGGTGCGCCTCCCCGATGCGCGCAACGAGGCCGCAGAGACCTTGCGCGCCGTGCGCAAGAGCCGGCTAGGATAGCGCCCTGGCACGGGGCTAGGTCGACGGACCGAAATCGCGCCTTCCCAGCACGCCCGCCCCGCTGCCCAGTTTTCCAGTCTGGGAAGAGCCTGGGGAGGCTCATGGCCGAGAAGAAGCGTCGCACGCGCGGCTCGGGTCGCGTCTATCAGGAGCCCGGCCGTTCCTGGGCCGTGCAGTGGCGGGAGAACGGACAGCGCCGCTACAAGGGCGCATTCACGTCCAAGGCGCTCGCTGAAGCCTTCATGGCCGCCGTGCGGGTGGACGCGGCGCGCGAGGTGGCGGGCCTCCCTCCCGACAAGCGCGGGCTGCCGCTCCTGCGCGACCTCGCGGCGGAATGGATCGCGCGCCGCCAGTTCACGCACCGATCGTGGGCCGATGATCGCGGGAGATGGAATCACCACCTCGCCCCGCACTTCGGGAAGCTGCGCGCGCCCGACGTTGACACCGCCTCGATCCGCGCCTTCGTCGAGGCGAAGATCCAGGAGGCCGAGATCGAGAAGACCACCATTGGACTGTGCGTCCGGTGCCTCTCCACCTTCTTTTCGGACCTCTGCGAGAGGCCGCGCGAGACGGGCGCCGCGCGGAACCCCGTGGCTGGTCTGCCGAAGAGCCTGCGCCGGCTCTACAAGTCAGAGCACGACTCGCGGTTCACGCCCTACCTGCGCCGGCTCGGAGACGTCGCCGCCCTGTACGGCGAGCTCCCGGAGCCCATCTCGATCGCCTACGCCGTGGGAGTCTGCGCCGGCCTGCGCACGGGCGAGGTCCTCGCGCTCGACTGGAACGAGGTCGACGAGGCCGAGCCCAGGATCGACGTCCGGTGGCAAGCGCTGAACGGGAAGCGCGGGCCGCTCAAGGATGACGAGGCGAGGATCCTTCAGGGCGAGTACCTGGCGCCGCTCGTACCGATCCTGCGCGCCTGGAGGCTTCGGACTGGCGGCCGGGGGCTCCTCTTCCCGCCCGAGCTCACGAGAACGCCAGGCCGGCGCATGGGGAAGTACATGACACCGCATCGCTTGTATGGGCAGCTCGTCCCGGCGCTCGAGCGGCTGCACCTTCCCGCGCTCTCCCCGAAGCCCTGGTACCAGGCGACCCGCCACACCTTCGCCTCGCACTGGGTCCGCGCCGGCCACCCCATCGCCGGCCTCGCGCACGTCCTCGGCCACTCGACGACCTGGGTCACGGAGCGCTACGCGCACCAGGAGGGCGGGGCGACCGAGGACCCCTGGAGGCTCAGCCTCACCCGCGATGCAACCGTGATCGCGCTCTCGCCGCGGGCCCGAGAATGACAAGCCATTGGCAAGCGGCAGGGCGACAAGCGGAGGGCGGAGCGAGGCGGAATCGCCAGCCGGGTAGGTAGCTTGGGGCCGTGGCGGAACTGGTAGACGCAGCGGACTTAAAATCCGGTGCGGATGTCCTCGGGTGGCGCGCGCCGCAGCCAAAGCACGCCAGATCACGGCGGTTCGTACCCCGGGTGGGGTTGATCCGCGTCACCCTCCCCGCCACCCCGCGCCATCGAATGACAAGCCATTGGCAAGCGGGCGCGCGCCGCGAACCCCCTCCGTCCAGCCCGAGCGGTGAGCGCTGGCCGCGCCGGCGCCGCTCCCCGCACGAGGCTTTTGCGGCAGCGGAGAAGTCATGTCAGGCGCCCTCCTTCTCCAGCCTCTCCGCCTGCGCCTCGAGATGTCTCCCCTGCATCGCCGCCGCTGCCGCTCGGTCGTAGTTCTCCGCAGCTCTCTCGTAGAGGTATCGGGCTTCCAGGTTCATCGTCTTCGCGGCGAGCTCCCGGAGCCGTTCGGCCTCAGTCCGCAAGGCTTGCCGGCTCGCGTAGCGGTGGAGGCGCCGCGTCATCGGGCCTCATGGCGCGTCGGCGCTCCTGGTCGCGAGGAGGCGCCCCTCCAGCCCCGCCACCTTGCGCTCCAGCTCGCCCAGCCTCTTCCCATGTTCGCGCTGCCGGCCCTCGACATCAGCCACGGCGCGCGTGAGCGGCTCGGCGACGCCGGTCATCGCCGCAAGCACGATTTTCGTGACACGAAGCTCGAACTCCTCGCCATGGATGAGCCGATCGTTTGCGTCCTTGGCGATCTCTCTCGTCTCGCTGCGCAGCCACAGCCCGAGCGAGACGATGGCACCGATGATGGTGAACCATCCAACGAGGGTGCCGACGTCGATGTTCACAGCGCCCGCCCGAGGCACCCCGGGCACGTCACGACCTCTCGCGCGCTCGTCCTGCCGCCCCCGCGGTGGATGAGCCTGCCGCAGGCCACCTTCCCGAACCGGCGCGCAGCCTCTTCCGGCGAGACGAGAAGGTGCATCACGTGCGAGGAGGACGTCTCGCGCGGAGCCACCTCCAGGAGCGGGACCATCTTGCGAGGAGGAGTCGCCGGCTGCACACCGGGCTCCGCTTCGGCCTTCGCGCGCACCGCGAGGGCCTGGCGCTGCCGGTGGAGCTGGAGATCGTCGATCGCCAGAACGCCTCACCGCCCGAGCCGGCCGCCATGAACCGGCGGGACCACGCCCAGCATGGAGAGGATGATCCAGAGGATGACGACGAAGATCACCGCCGCGCCGATGTTGCGCAGAAGGGGCGGCACGGACGGGATCTGGAAGAGGAGGACGAGCAGCACGACGAGAACGATCAGAAATAGCAGCGTCACAAGAGCACCTCGATCTCTTTCGTCGGGTGGATCTCTATCCACCCGTCGAGCACCGGCGCAGCTCTCAGCAAGGCCATGAGCACGTCGAAGATGACGCCGCGCCCGTGGTGGCAGCCGTCCCAGGCACGGGTGCCGCCGACGCGCACGCGCACCCCCGGAGTCAGCCTCGCGATCTCACCGGCCAGGCGCTCGCGATCCGCCGGCGCAACCTCGCAGTGGAACACGAGCGAGAGGTGTTGCACGTGGCCCGTGTCGTACTCGAGGAGGTCCACGTCCCGCCCGTCAGGCGAGACGTCGAAACAGGTGTCTCCGTCCTCGGAGACTTCATAGGCGGTCACCACGCCCGAGATGCTCACCGGCCCGAGCAGGCGGAAGCCGGCGCGGCACTTCGCCCAGAAGACGAGATTCCACCATGTGACGAGGAGCCACTTCACCGTCACTTGCTCCGGTTCGGCCGCGAGCCGAACCAGTAGGCGATGGCGAGCCCGGCGAGAAACTCCGCGTTCTGGACGAGGGCGAGCGCGCGATCCGGGCCGAGCGGCTGGCCGCGCAGCTCCGCGAAAGCCTCCCACGTCACGTAGGA
>JBGQLS010000535.1:0-3560 GCA_041500205.1 Anaeromyxobacteraceae bacterium
CGACCTTCACGTACCTCGGCCGCCTCCTCGTGCCTCGTCGACGCAGCTGCCTGACCCGAATGCGCCACGCCTCGCCGGGCGCGCGCACTGCGGTAGCCGCCTGCGGCGATGGCCCTTGCGGCGTGTCCGCCGCACGGGCCGCAGCTCCAGGGGCCCACCCGTCGTGCTCGGTGACCCGCCATAGTAGACTCGCGGAATCGACCCCCTCGCAGCCCAACCAGCCCAGGCGCGGCGCGCTCTCGTCGCGACCTGGGCCCTGTGTATCGGCGCGCTCGCGGCCGCCAAGCTCGTCTCGCTCTTCGAGCCGACGGGGCTGCTCGCTGGCAACCTGGCCGGCGTGGCGGCGCTCCTCTTCATCGCCCTGCCCGAGCGAAGGATCCACCAGCGCGGTGAGCGATGGGGCGCCTACGGCTTCCCGTGGTGGGGCGCCGGGGACGGGCGCACCTGGCGCGCCTGGGCCCGCGGCCTCGGCTTCGCGCTCGCCGTGTGCGCCGTCGTCTTCCCGCTCTTCTTCGCCGTGTTCTGGGGCTACGGGCAGGTGTTGCCCCACCTGCCACGGGAGCTCGCCTCGATCATCGCTCCGTACGCCCTTCCCACCACGCCTCGCCTGAGGCTGCCGCCCCACTTCGCGCTCCTCGCGCTGGTGCAGGTCCTGGTGGTGGCGCTGCCGGAGGAGCTCTTCTACCGGGGGTGGATGCAGACCGCCTGGGCGAGGACCGCTCCGGAGCGCGGGGTGCGCGTCCTCGGCGCGGGGCTCGGCGCCGGCTTCCTTGCCACGCAGGTGCTCTTCGCCCTCGGGCACCTGGTCGTGCTCCAGCCCTGGCGGCTAGCCACCTTCTTCCCCGGCCTCCTCTTCGGCTGGCTCCGCGAGCGCACGGGCGACGTCGCCGCGTCAGTGCTCGTGCACGCCCTCTCGAATCTCTTCATCGCCACCCTGGAGGCCAGTTTCTACGGGTGAGGTGAAGGCGGGGGACAAGCCCCCCGGCTACAGCCTCGAGCTCGACGAAGCGGGGACGGGACGCCGCGTCGTGCCCGGGAGCGCGATGAGGCGGGGGACGAGCCCCGGCGCTACAACCACGTCCATGACCGGGTCCATCCGCGAGATGCTGGAAGATCAGGAGACGCGCACGCTGCATCCGCGCGCCGCCCTCTCGGCCGCTTCTCACGGTCGTGATCGGCACGATCCAGAGGACGACATGCGTCCGGCCTTCCAGCGCGATCGCGATCGGATCCTCCACAGCAAGGCGTTCCGCCGGCTCCAGGGCAAGACGCAGGTGTTCCTCGCGCCGCGCGGCGATCACTATCGCAACCGCCTCACGCACACCCTGGAAGTGGCGCAGGTGGCCCGCTCCATCGCGCGCGCGCTGCGCCTGAACGAGATGCTCGTGGAGGCCATCTGCATGGGCCACGATCTCGGGCACACGCCCTTCGGGCACGCTGGAGAGCGGCTGCTGAACGAGGTGCTGGAGGGGGGCTTCCACCACGCGCTGCAGTCGCTCCGGGTCGTGGAGGTGCTCGAGGCGGAGGGCCGGGGGCTCAACCTGACCGCCGAGGTGCGCGACGGCATCTTGCGCCACTCCAAGGGCCGAGGGAACGTGCTCATGAAGGGCGGCGGGGCGAAGGCGCTCACGCTCGAGGCGGAGGTGGTCCGGATCGCCGACATCGTCGCCTACGTGAACCACGATCTCGACGACGCAGTGCGGGGCGGGCTGCTTGGCGAGGAGGACGTCCCGGCCGACATCCGGCGCATCCTCGGCACGCGCCACTCTCACCGGCTCGCTACCCTCATCGGTGACGTCATCCGCGCCTCCGACCTCGATGGCGGTGGGCACATCGAGATGTCCGCGGAGGTGCACGCCTCGATCCTCGCGCTGCGCGAGTTCCTCTACCACCGCGTCTACGAGAACCCCGTCGTGAACGACGAGTTCAAGAAGGCCCAGCGCATCCTGCGCGATCTCTTCGCTGGACTGGCGACGGACGCCGGGCGCCTCCGCGAGCGCTTCGGGGTGGCGCCGCGCGACGGCGAGCCGCTGTCACGCGCCGTCGCGGACTTCATCTCGGGCATGACGGACAGGTTCGCGCTCGAGACCTGGGAGGCGATGGTCGTGCCCAGGCCCTGGGCCATCGTGTGACGGCCCCCTCACCCCGGCCCTCTCCCCCGCTGGGGGCGAGGGGGGTAATGCCCTCGCCCTCACCCCACCGGCAATTCTCCGCCCCGGAGATGGCCGTCGCCTCCGCCCTGGAGATGGACTTCCTCCACCTGGGGAAATGGCCGCCTCCGCCTTGGGAGAAGGCTGCCTCGGCCTTGGAGACGCGGCCGCGATCAGGCGTTGGCGAGGCTGGACACACTGACCTGGAGGGCGCGGCTCACCGCCACGACGCTTGCCTCCGGCACCTCGAGGAAGCCGTTCGGTTGCAGCAGATGCGTGGCGAAGCAGACCGCCTTCACCTGCCGGTGCGGCCGGACGCGCGGATCGCTCTCGGGAGTGTTCGGGCCGATACCCTCGCGCTTGCAAGGCATGATGCCCTCGAAGAGCGCGTAGTGGAGCGGCCTGCCGCGGCGCGTCGCCACGAGCACGCGGCCGTTCGTCGCCACGAAGTTCAGCGAGCTCGGCTTGCTCGCGCCCGCCTCGCGGCTCCACGTCTCCAGGTCGCGCGTCACCTGCGCCAGCGCGCGGCCGACAGCGCGAGCCTCCGCGTCGAGGTCGTCGAGCTGGCCACCCTCGCGGAGGTACTTGAGGAAGAGCATGAAGGCATGCTCCGAGTCCGTATCGCCCTCGACGTTGCGCCTCAGGAATTCTGGCAGGGCCTCCAGCAAGCGTGGCTTGACCTCTCGAAAGGCCTCCACCGTGCCATCGTGCGCGAAGAGCCAGCGCCTGAACCGGAAGGGGTGGGTGTTCTCGTCCTTGGGACCGCCGACCGTGGCGTAGCGAGCGTGTGCAAGCACCGCCTCGCTGTCGACCGAGCCGGCCAGCTGTGTCAACGTGTATGTGCTCGGCGCCCCACTCGGGCGCTTGCCGAGCAGGACGTCGTTGCCCTTGTAGTAGCCAAATCCATAAGCGTCCGGCAGCCGCTCCGCCTCGCGCAGCACGACATGATCCTCGAGACGTCGCACCTGGCAGCGGAGCAGGTTGGGATCGCTCTGAAGTATCGCGACCAACGCACCCATCGGCTTCACGGCTCCTGAGCGCCATTCACGGGCGCCCTGGTACTCTATAATGGCCATCCGGGCCCGGGACCATCCCGCGCCCAAGACTGCATGGCCGCATGCAGCATTGCGAGAGCGCGCCCGAGCGGCCGAGGCGTGGCGGAATATTCACCAGCTTCCTGCCAAGCAACTGAAACGACTGCGGAACTTCATGAGCGACGACATCGCCGTCGGGATCGACCTCGGGACGAGCTACAGCTGTGTGGCAGCAGTGCTGGACGGCGCGCCCCAAGTGATCCCCAACGAGTGGGGGGAACACACCCAGGCCTCGGTGGTGAGCTTCCTTCCCGAGGGGACCGTCCTCGTCGGGAACGGCGCGAAGCGCAACATCATCACCAACGCCGAGAACACC
>JBGQLS010000536.1:0-3438 GCA_041500205.1 Anaeromyxobacteraceae bacterium
CCGCCTCTTCATCGCAGGCGGGCTGCACGACCGGATCGTTCCGAGCGCCGGCCCAGGCGCCCTCTCCCGCGCATGGGGGCTGGCCCCTCGACTCTATCCGCGTGGCCACATCAGCTTGCTCTTCCTGTGCCGAGCGTTGTGACGCGATCTGGCGCAGTTCGCGCTCGGTTAGCATCGGTTTGCCCCTCGTCCTCCACAACGGAGTTCCGGCCGAAATCGGCCTCGACGCCGCCGCGCAAGAGAGAGCCCCCGCGGTCTTGCTCGACGGCGACCTGGGGGATCCGCGAGGACGCGCGGAGTTGCGCAGCACCGCGCGCCAGGAGTCTCGGGAGACCGGCCTGGGCGTCGGAGTTTCGTGACATCGCGCTGGCAGTGTCAGTGAGCGGGCGACATGCCCGTGGCGTCCGGCCCCACCACGGCACCTCGCGGCCGCGCGCCGCCAAGGGACCGCCCCGGACCATTCCGCGGGTTCACGCATGCACTCCTCATTGCCGGATCTCGACGAGCTCCTCCCCTGCGTCCAGTTCTGAGCCTCAGGCTGCCTTCGGCCCCACCGCGCTCTTCCCGGCCAGCGACTCGGCGGTCCTGGAAAGCACGTCACCGATCGCTTCACTGGAACCGCGAACGGTCATCATGACGGCCATGGAAACCGACTCGACGCCGTCGACGGCTTCTCGAGATAGGCCGTCGACGCGCAGGACCGCCTCGCGAACGATCTTGAACGCCGATTGCTGTACGGTCTCGATCCAATCGATGCCAGCGCCGCTCGCGCGAAACAGCTCGCCCCGCACCATCTTCACCACGCCGAACCCGCCCAAGATGGCCTTCTCCCCGAGATTCGATCCCGACGCCACCACGGTCATGATGACTCCTGCCTCGGGCATCCTCAGCGTCCGCGCCTCAGCCTGCGATATCGATTCGCTCATCGCGTCTCCTTTTCGTGGACGAGAAGAATGTGCGACAGGACTGCGTGACGCATCGTGACAAGTTCGAATCGTTACTGGCTCGGCATGCCGTCGAGGGCACGTCGCGAAGCCCGGCGGGTGAAACGCGCACGCTTGGTCACTCGGCGGTAACCCAATTAGGCCAAATGTGACAAATAGGTGACGATTTGGATGGTTGCGCAGGCTTTCCGCCGCACCCTACAAAGGGCGCCCTGCTCGGGCTTGGGGCGGTACACTAGGACGTGCGGAATCCCTCCGTTCCGCGCCACTCTTCAGTTCAGGCTGGCCCCCGCCGAGATGGACACGACCCAAGAGCTCTCCTGGCTCCAGTTCAATCGCCGGGTGCTGGATCAGACACGGCGCCCGGACTTCCCTGTCGTGGAGCGCCTTCGTTACCTCGCCATCTGGGCCTCGAACCTGGACGAGTTCTTCGCCGCGCGCGTCTGGCGTCCATTCCTGGAGGGGCGTGGAACCGAGGCATACGCCGCGCTGTTGCGAGAAGTCCGATCGCAAACCGAGTACGCGACTGGGACGTACCAGCACTTCTTGCCCGAGCTGGAGCGGCTCGGGATCCGCATTGTTTCGGTCTCGGAGCTGACGAAGGAGGAGCGGCTCTACTTCGGAGCGTTCCTCGCCGAGGAGGTCGCTCCCCGCACGGACGTGATCCGCGCCGAGGCCCTGCGCGAGGTGCGTAGCCAGGCGCTCTACTTCGCAAGCGGAACCGCGTCCCTCCAGTATCTGATACGGCTGCCCGACGGCGTACCTCGTCTCCTCCCGATTCCGGGCCGAGAGGGCACGTACGTGCGGCTCGGTGAGCTCTTGCGCCTTCGCCCAGACCTCTTCCTCGCGCGCAAGGACGCGAGACTGCACGAGCTGCGCGCCGTTCGCCTGGCGGCGAGCGATCAGACACCCATCGACTGGTCGGACCTGCCGGTCGCGCTCGAGAGCCGGCTGGACGGCAGCGTCAGCCACTTCGAGGTCGAGCGTGGCTTCCCGACATTCTGGAGTGAGTGGGTCAGGCTCGCGCTCGGACTTCGCACGGAAGAGGTGATGCAGGTCGTCCCTCCGCTCGATCTCCGGTTCGTGAGCACGATCGTCGACAGCGTGCGCAAGCGCGACAGGTTCCCTCCCTTCGAGCCGAAGCGGCGGCCGGGATTCGCCGCGGCGCCCTTCTCGAGCGTCGATGCCGGAGACGTGCTCCTGTTCCACCCCTACGAGAGCTACGAGGACGTCGAGGCTTTTGCCAAGGCTGCCGCTGACGATCCGGACGTGACGGCGGTCCGCGCGACGCTCTATCGCGTCGGCGACGACAACGTGCTCGCCACGTCTCTCATCACTGCCGCCCGTGCCGGGAAGGACGTGGCCGTGCTCTTGGAGGGGCGAGCCCGGTTCGATGAGCTCACCAACATGGAGTGGGCCCTCCGTTTTCGGAACTCGGGGGTGCGCGTCCTTCCCCTTTCCGACAAGAAGGTGCACGCGAAGGTCTACTGGGTCCGGCGGGCCGGGGTCGAATACCTTCACATCGGCACGGGCAATTACAACACGATGAACGGTCGGCTCTACACCGACTTCTCGCTCTTCACCCGTGACCCGCGGCTCACCTCGGATGCCAAGGCGTTCTTCGATGCGCTCGAAGCGCAGTCGACTCCCGATCTCAAGGTGATGCGGACCGGCGCGGCGATCCGCAAGCTGCTCGTCGACCGCATTCGGGCGGAGGGCCACCTGGGCGGGCATGTCATCTTGAAGTTCAACCACCTCACCGATGCCGAGGTGCTCGCGGCGCTCGACGAGTGCGCACGGCGCGGTGCGCGCGTCGACCTCATCGTCCGCACCACGCTCACCCAGGTCACGCCGTTCGTGCACGCACGGAGCATCGTGGGACGATTTCTGGAGCATGCCCGCGTCATGGCCTTTCGGGGTCAGGGCGGCTGGGACGTCTGGGCAGGGAGCTTCGATGCCATGCCGCGCAACTTCGAACGGCGGTATGAGCTCCTGTTCCCGGTGATGGATCCCGGCGCGAAGCGCGCGGTCATGGCCGAGCTCGAGGCGCAGCTCCGGGATGACGTGAACGCTTTCGAGCTCAAGTCTGACGGCTCACAGGAGCCTCGCTGGGGAGGCCACGTCGACTCCCAGCATCCCGACCGCCGCAACACGTTTCTGTCGGGAGCGCCCGCGGGCGCCGTGGCGCACGGGGACAGCTCGAATACCGGATCCGACGAACTCACTGCGTGAGCTTGTGCGAGGTGAGCCGTCGGGCCGCCGCGCGAGCGCGCATCAACGCGGGAGGTGGCGCACGACCCGCGCCACCTGCACGCTGCGAAGCAGCCGCCGCTCGGCGGGATGCTTGAGCCGTTCCAGCGCGTCCTTGGGCGTGAGCCACTTCACCCGATCGATCTCGTCGTTGGGCTCGAAGCAAGACTCGCCGTCGGCCGTCATGTGCCAGAAGAGCGCCAGCTTCGGCCGACGGTTCCTGGCGTACAGCGCATAGCCTGCG
>JBGQLS010000537.1:0-3416 GCA_041500205.1 Anaeromyxobacteraceae bacterium
CTGGCGCTGGCGGGCCGGATCTTCGGTGTCGCGTTCCTGCGGGTTGCGGCCGCGCCGCTGTGGCACCCCGAGGTCGAGGCCTACGATGTCGTCGAGGGGGAGCGCCCGCTGGGACGCGTCTACCTCGACATGCACCCGCGCGACGGCAAGTACAAGCACTACGCGCAGTTCACGCTCGCCTCCGGTGTGGAGGGAAAGCGCCTCCCGCAGGGCGTCCTGGTGTGCAACTTCCCGCGCCCCGGCGAGTCGCCGGCGCTGCTCGAGCACGGCGACGTGCGCACGTTCCTGCACGAGCTCGGGCACCTCATGCACCACGTGCTCGGGGGCCACACCCGCTACGCCACGCAGTCCGGGGTCGCGACCGAGTGGGACTTCGTCGAGGCGCCCTCCCAGATGCTCGAGGAATGGGTCTGGGACCCGGAGGCGCTCGGGACCTTCGCCCGGCACGTCGAGACGGGCGCCCCCATCCCGGACGACCTGGTGCGCCGCATGCGCGCGGCGGACGAATACGGGAAGGGGCTCTGGGTGCGGCAGCAGATGTTCTACGCGGCGGTGAGCCTCGAGCTGCACCGGCGCGACCCGGCCGCGCTCGACACGACGCGGCTCGTGGCCGAGCTGCAGGAGGCGTACACGCCCTTCCGCCACGTGGAGGGGACGTACTTCCAGGCGTCGTTCGGCCACCTCGACGGCTACTCCGCCATTTACTATACGTACATGTGGTCGCTCGTCATCGCGAAGGACCTGTTCAGCGTGTTCCGGCTCGAGGGCATGAACGATCCGGGCCCGGCCCTTCGCTATCGCCGCGCCGTTCTGGAGCCGGGCGGCTCGCGCCCCGCGGCGGAGCTGGTGCAGGCGTTCCTGGGCCGTCCCTTCTCCTTCGACGCCTTCACCGCCTGGCTTGAGGGTGTGTAGCGGCGGTCCATCGCGCGGCCAGCAGGGCGGCGGGCGAGCGCCGTAGTGGCATGGAGAACGCGAGCGCTGGCTGAAGCAGTAGGAATCGGCGCCGTGGGTGGCGAGGAGAGAGGCGTTGCCCAGCCTACCGACGGTAAACCTCACGTCGGTGTCCTACGCGCACGACGAGGATGACCAGCGCCGCGTCCCGGATCTCGTAGAGCACGCGGTAGTTGCCAACGCGGACGCGCCACAGGTCGTCCGCGCCGGAGAGCTTCTCGGCCCCGGGCGGGCGAGCGTTGCGGGCCAACGCGTCAACCTTGCGAGCGACGCGAACCTGCACATCGCGCGGGAACGCGGCGAGTTGCTTCACCGCAGCGGGAAGCAGACTGACGGTGTAACCGGCCACCTAAAGGCCGAGATCCTTCTTGACCTTGGACCATCGGACCGGCTTCTCGCCCTTGCGGGCAGCAGCCTCGATCGCCCTTCGGGCCTCGTCCGCGTCGAGGCGGTTCTCCAGCTCTTCCAGGAGGGCCAGGTCCTCGACGGGGATCACTGCGGCCAGTTTCTTGCCGCGCCGGGTGAGCACGACTCGCTCCTTGCCATAGGCAGCGCGGTTCAGGATCTCGGAGAAGGCTTCGCGGGCCCGGGTGGTCGTCAGGGTCATGGGCGCATTGTACGTTTCGTACTTTTCGGACGCAACGTCCCATGTCCCCGTCAAGAACGGACTTCCGCATCGTGGTCCCGGGGGCCGAGCTCGTGCTGGGTAGCCGCGCGGCCGGGCGCCACCGTGGCGCGAAGCGGGTCCCGGCCCCAGCCGCGTTTTCTCGAGGACGTCGGCACCTCACCGAAAGCGGTGCGCCGAAGGGCCGGGTGAAGACCGAGGCGTGGGGATGGAAGGCCACGCTCGGGATCCTGGGCACAGGCGCCAGGCCCTGCGTCCTGAAGACAGCTGGTCGTTTGGACCCCGACGGGACGAACCGCACCCCAGCGGGAGCGAACGGCCCGTGGGCGGCGCGGGTATATGGCATCGGACAAGGGGAGGTACGCGATGAGGTCCGGAACCCTTTTCGTGCTGGGCGTCGCGACACTCGGGCTCGCGGCGTGTGGAGGGGGTGGAGGGGGAGGTGGCAGCTGCACGCCCGGGCCGACCGCGGCGCTCACCGTCACTGATACCGGCTTCTCCAACGGCACCAACAACGCCTGCGTGCAGCTGGGTGGCCTGGTCACCTTCACGAACTCTGGCGCAAGTGCGCACACTATCGTGATCGACACGCTGGCCTCGAGTTGCCCGACGACGCCCGCTTCGCCGATACCGATCCCGACGGGCTCTCCGGTCACCGTCACGTTTCCCACGACGGCGGTGAACTGCAATTTCCACCTCGACAGCAACACGGCCCTCTCCGGTACGGTCGCCGTCACGAGCGCCGCAGTATCGGGCGGCGGTTACTGAACGCCGAGCGGCAGACTCCCCCCAGGCTTGAAGGCTTCGACGACATGACGGTGATGCGACGCGCGGATGCGATGCTGTGCGCGGCGGTGGTGTTGCTCGGCGTCGCGGGCTGCTCCTCCGACACCGCCAGCATCACTCCGCTCCAGTGGCAGAAGGTGGAGACCTCCACGACGGGGCTCGACGGATCGGTGCTGGGCCTCGATCCGCCCGACGCCACGAACCCGTCACCCTTCGACCAGATCGGCAACTTCACCGTCACCGCCTTCAAGGACAACGGTGTCACGTTCCTGTACTACGGCGGCGCCGACGCCAGCGGGACCAGGATCTGCCCCGGCATCAACGTGGCGCATTGGCGCATCGGGCTCGCGACCTCGACGGACGGCGTCAACTTCACGCGGGTGCCAGGCGTGGAGACCGGGGGCGCGATCCTGGATAACGGTGCTCCCGGCGCATTCGATAGCTACCTAACGTACCGACCGTACGTCCTGAAGGACGGCGACCTGTGGCGCATGTGGTACAACGGGAGTACGAAGCCCTTCAACGATTGCAATGCACCGGCAGGACAGTCGCCGCTGGCCAATGATCGCCGCATCGGCTACGCCCAGTCGTCCGACGGCGTGAACTTCACGAAGATGAACGACGGCCCTGGGCTGGGCGGGAGCGTCCTACCCCTGGGCGCGGCGGGCGAGATCGACGCGCAGCAGGTCGGGTACGTCTGGGTCCTGAAGGACGGGGACCAGTACAAGATGTACTACTCGGCCAACGACGTGACCAACACCTGGCGCGTGGCGCTGGCCACCTCGAGCGACGCCCGACACTGGACGAAGGTGCGCGGCAAGAGCACCGGCGGCGCCGTCCTCGACATCGGTCCGGGCGGCGCGTTCGACGTGGCCTGCGCCTACCAGCCCACGGTGGTGAAGGAGAAACCGGACCTCTATCGCATGTGGTACCGCGGCTGTCAGGCCTCCGCACCCACGGTGGGCGGGCCGAGCCAGGGCGTCGTCGGCTACGCCGAGTCGAACGACGGGATCACCTGGGTGAAGGTGAAGGCGGGCGGGCCCGTGGGCGAGGC
>JBGQLS010000538.1:0-3408 GCA_041500205.1 Anaeromyxobacteraceae bacterium
AAGGTTCTTCCTTGCCCGAGAAGGACGAAGGGCTCCCAGGTCGCCCTGGAAGTCCTCGCAAACTCTGCCGAATCTGGAGCGGGAAACCGGGTTCGAACCGGCGACCCTCAGCTTGGGAAGCTGACCAGTCCGCAGGAAAGGCTCGAAAAGCTCAGCAAAATGACATCAGCAGGCTGGTTCAGTCCCGAAAGATCCCGTCCGGCTGGGCAAGACCTTGCCCAAACCTTGCCCGCGGACGGGCTGGGTACGACGGGACCGGCGAACCCGAACATCCTTGCTGTAGCCGCCCGCCCTGCTTCAGTGACTCACTCACGCGCAGCTTCAGCGAGGATGCCGACGCCCTTCGCGTTCATCGCGAGGTCGCTCCAGGTCACGCACCGCCTGGTCGCGGTGTCCGGAACGTGCACGGGGCGGTCCCGATCTGCGCGCTCGTGCGGCCGCCGATGCTGCCCGCTGGTGGAGAATGGCCGGGCACGGCGCACTCCAGACAGCTCTGCCCATGAGCTATTACGACGGAATGGGAGTCCCGAGGCTTGCTGGCTAACCTCAACAACTCGAACCGCCGGATGCGGACCCGCACGTCCGGTGGTGTGAGAGTGAGTGTGAAAGGGGAGTAGCCGGGCGAACCGGCTACCCCCTATCCCGATTGGAGGAGCAAGTATCCCGCGCCAGGGCGGCCGCGCTCGGCTGGCGAATCGCGGGTGCGAGGGAGAACTCTCGGTAGAGCCAGGCGGTTCTGCTGGCTTTCGCCGGGGCTGACGAAGGCCGGCGCCGGTTCCTCGACCGAGCTGCGTGCAACTGCTGACCGCGCCCTTGGTAACCCTTTGGTATCCGCTGGCCGTCGCAAAGACGAAGAGGCCGGAACTCCCGACTTTTCGCGAGAGTTACCGGCCTCTCTTACTGGCGGGGTGTACGGGACTCGAAACCGCTGGGACGCAGTGGCGCAACCTGCCGACGGGGCACGCCTTTCGTCACGAGAGACCTGCGGCTCAGCGGATTCGAGGCCCGAGCCTGGCGACGCGGGGCCACGCTAGTCCACCGCAGTCGACCTTGGTCTTGGAGACGCGTTGGAGACGGATGACGCAGGGCGCGTATCGCTGGCTCGCGTCCGGTCGGATCGGATGGGCTGCCGCGGGTCGAGCCGGTCCCCTTGATCGCCGATAACCGTTTGGCTATAGTCGCTCCGTGCTCGATGTGCGCATGTTCGAGACCCCGGCGGGCCGCCGCCCGGTGCAGGACTTCTTCGACCGCCTCCCGGCGAACTTCCGCGCTCTCGTGCTCGGCGACGTTGCTCTGCTGGCGGAGCACGGCCGGCAGGCCCCGGTCTCGGTGAAGGCCATCAAAGGGCCGCAGAATCGCGGGCTGCTGGAGATCCGGACCGGCGGCTACCGGACGTTCTACTGCGTGGTGAGCGGCGTGATGTGGCTCCTGCACGGGTGCAGGAAACAGGACCAGGGTGCGGGGATCGAACTCGCGCGCGAGCGCATGAAGCAGGTGAGGTGAACCATGGCCACGAAGAAGAGGACCGCCCGGGGCGGCTCGTTCAACGAGTACCTCAAGGAGCAGCTCGCGGACCCGGAGTTCCGCCGCGCTTACGAGGCCCGGATGGTGGTGGCCGAGCTGGCGCTGGCGGTGCGCCGGATGCGTGAAGAGGCCGGTCTCACCCAGGCCCAGCTCGCTGCCCTCATCGGAGTGAAGCAGCCGATGATCGCCCGCGTGGAGCGTGGCTCCGACCAGCGCACCCCGCGCTGGGACGTGCTCCGGCGGGTCGGCCTGGCCGTCGACAAGCAACTGGTGCTCGAGTTCATCTCGTCCAAGCGTGCCCTTCCGCTCGTCCAGATCGACGGAGCGCGCCCGGCCGATGCGGCGTGAACCACGCGCGGGTGTGGGTGCGGGTAGCGGGTAGGCGATTCAACCCGCGTTTCGGGTCTAAAGTGCGTTCTGGAAACCGCTGGCGCTCGGGCCGGACTGCTGGCCCACCACGGCGGCGATGGTTGCGCGGCTCGTGCGCCCCGGCAAGGGTGCGCCCGATCAGGTACGGGCAAGGGTTGTCGCCGCGAGGGCGAGCCTCGCCACGGGCGGCGCCGCGCCAGGGTCAGTCGGGGCGCTCGCCCGCTGCAGCAACATGCTCGACGACATCGTCGGGCAGGTGGTGATCGTGGGGGGCGTTCGCACGCGCGAGAGCGGTTACGGTCTGTACGAGCTGATGCACGCGGTGACCGACTCCTTCTCCTATGCCCACACCGAGCGGGAGCCGGGAACGCACCATGTCGACTTCCTGCGCGTCTGCGCGTCTGGGGGCCCATCGGGACGCTCGCGTTGAGTCGGCTCAGCGATTACTTCGCGGACTCACCCCTGCAACACGACGCCGACGACTCGCGCGACAGCGCCTACGTCCGGAAGTTCGCGGAGGTCAACGGGCTCCCCTGCAGGGAGCTCACCGGTCTCCCCTACGGGGTTCCGTACGCCTGTCTCTCCGAGGAGGGCGATCTTGCGCGACAGGCGCTCGTCGAGCTCCTCATCGTGGTGCGCGACCTGCGCCGGGCGCAGGTCGGCTCCCCGCCTGGACCGCCCAGCGATCCCCGGCAGTCCGCTGCCTGGAAGAGGTTCAAGGCCAGGTGGTTCACTCCCGTGAACCCGTGCCAGGGGGCGGAGTGCCACGCGAGGCAGCCCGTCGAGCTCGTCGAGGCGAGTGGTCTGCTCCTCGGCGCCGGAGCGACCTTCAACCCGGGCCAGGGCTTCTTCGACGTCACGACGCGGTTCAGGCTGATCCAGTGGTCACAGCAGCTGAGCCCGTTCGTGTTCGGGCTCGGCGCCGAGGCCGGATACCGGCGGCAGTACAGGACGCCGGAGCCTGGGCGTGGTCGGGACGGGACTCATCCTCGGGCTGCCGTTCGACCACAGGTCCGCCCTCGGCTTCGTCGACGGCGACGTTCGAGGTTTCGATGGTGAGCTTGCCGCCGGCCGGCATGGCGTCGCAGGCGTTCACAGCGAGGTTGAGGATGACCTGCTCGATCTGTCCGGGATCACAGCGAGCCCGCCAGAGGTCCGGTTGCAGGGTGGAGAGCAACTCGACGTCTTCTCCCAGGACGCGCCTGAGCAGTTTCTCGCTGTCCTGAGCGAGTGCGTTCAGGTCGACGGGGACTGGAGCGAAGACTTGCCGCCTGGCGAACGCGAGCAGCTGGCGTGTCAGGTCACCGGGACGGCCGACTACGGCCGCCAATCACTCCTGCCCGAAACTCCGGATCTGAAGGTCGCTCCCGAACTCCGTGTGTTTGCGCCGAGGTGCGCGCCAATGCCTTGCTCCAGGCAAGGTTCTTCCTTGCCCGAGAAGGACGAAGGGCTCCCAGGTCGCCCTGGAAGTCCTCGCAAACTCTGCCGAATCTGGAGCGGGAAACCGGGTTCGAA
>JBGQLS010000539.1:0-3408 GCA_041500205.1 Anaeromyxobacteraceae bacterium
CCACTTCCACGCCAACCTGATGAGCTTCCGTCTCCCCGCCCCTCTCTCGACGCCAGCGCGCAGCCTGGTCGCGGATCACGGCGTCGAGCCGGGTGACCTCCTTGCGGTTGGCGTCGAGCAGGCCAACGCAGCCGTCGTACTCGGCGCGCGTAGGGCGGGACATCAACTCGGAGCGGAGCCGCCCGATCTCCGTCTCGGCCGGTCCTCTCCCCACCCCAGGAGTAGTGGGCGGTTCAATGTGAGCCGGGATCGGGCCCGGCAACGGTTGCCACCCACCGGGACGGAGCGGGTGCCGTGCGCGCTCGCTCACTGCTTCGGACTCGCAGTCCAGACACCACGCCGCCTCTTCGCCGGTGCGTCCATGGGGGCACTCGATCATGGTCGGTCTCCTGCGGGTGAGGACAGAGCGCCCTCGATCGCGCCGCGTGCCGCCTCGTCCCCGAGCAGTCCTCCCTCGGGCTGCAGTCCCCACTCGGCGAGGAGTCGAGCGGCCCAGTCCTGCCACGCGACCAGCGCCACCCGCCACGACTCGGATGTCGCCCTCAGATCCTCGCACCCCTCGCACGGAGGACAGGCGGTGTGACAGGTCATACGAGTCCCTTTTGCGTCGCGATCCAGAGCGTGACCGTCATCGTGCCGGGGCTCGACTTCACGCTGTAGACCTCGGAGTCGTCGTCGATCTGGCTCTGCGGGATCCAGACCTCGTCGCCCTCGGCGGTGCGTACGAGCAAGGCCTTGTCCGTCTCGCGCAAGACCTCGACTTCGATCTCAACCGTGTCGTCGCTCACGGCGCGGCTCCTTCCTGATGGGCGTTGCGCTCCGCGACGCGCTGGCGGGCTACCCGGCCGTGCCGCGGGCATAGGGGACGACCCTCCACCAGCGACGTCGCCGGCATCCCGCAGGCCCGCATCTTGCCCGGCGGCTTCAGCGGCAGCACCTTGGCGACGCACGGCAGATTGAGCTTCGGCTTGGGCTTCGTGCTCACGATCGCTTCTCCTTCCTTCAAGAAAGATCCCCGCCGGCGCCGGCCGTCGCGTTGTGCCGGGGGGAGACACAAGGCAGCCGGCGCCAGCAGGGAAGGGGTTGTCACCGAACGCCTCGCTTCAGGTCGAGCACGAGGCCGAGGAGTTGGAGTTGGTCGCAGGCTTGGGAGAAGAGCACCTCGGCAGCGTCAAGAGCGCACCGGGCCCGCTCCTTCTTCTTCTCGGCTTCCCGCCGGCGCTTCTCCAACTCGGCCTCCGGGAGGGCCTTGAGATCGGCGAGGCGGTCGACGTCAGGCATCGGGAGGTGGCTCAATGTCGTAGGGGATGGCGTCGTTGGTGTAGGGGATGGTTCCCGCGTTCTTGAGGATGGCGTCCGCGCCGCGCTCGAGGTGGTGCTGGTCGCAGGCCTTCTTCGCGTCGGCTTCGGTCGGGCTGAACGAGAGCGACTTCGCGCGTCCCTTCTCCGGAACCCACTCGGCGTTCCACGTCGAGTCCGGCGTGGGGCCGATGACCCGGTACTCGCCGCCGTTCGAGTAGGCGATCTCCATGCCGTTCTCGCGGCCCCACATGAGCGCCGGGGGAGCCACCTTCTTCTTGCCGCGCTTCGGCGCCTCCGTCGTGGGCTCGTCCTCGACCGGCTCATCAAGCAGCGACGTCTGCCGCTCGTCCTCCCGGAGCGGGCGGTCCGTGATGACCTCGCCCGTGTCCTGGCGGATCTCGTAGACGCGCGAGGCGCTGTAGTCCGCCTCGATCTTCACGTCGACCGGGCGGTACTCGTGGCCCTGCCGGATGACTCCGGCGATCCCGTGGATCTGGCCCTCAAGCGAGGACCGCTTCGACTTGAGTTGGTCCTTGACCTCCTTCTCGCCGGCCTCGTGAGAGGCGAGCGCGCCTTCGAGGTGGGCGAGCTTCTTGCCCAACTCGCGCTCCTCAACCTCGGTGAGCTCGCACGGCAACTGACGGGTCTGGACCGCGATGGTGCGCTTCTCGATGGTTCCGTTTTTCGGCATCAGGTTGTCCTGTCGTGGAGGCTAGAAGGGGATGTCGTTGCTGCCGCCGTCATCGAAGCCGGGGGGCGGCTCGTCGGACAGTGGGGGCTGGTCGAAACCTCCGCCCGCGGGCGCGCTGCTCCGCTGACCCCCGTTCGGCTTCTGCGTCTTCGGTGCGCCCGCACTCGACTGGTAGGCCAGCACCCGGCCCTTCATCCTCGCGGCGAAGGTCTTGGCGTCGCTGCCCGTGATGGCGTCCTTCATGTTCACGCCACCGAGGCTGTTGATGAACTTCACCTTGGCTCGGACCTTGCCCTCCCACTCCTCGTTGACGATGACGAGGATCACTTCGGGCGCGTGCTCCACCCACGCCGTGTCGGAGACGTCGGCCCCGTGGAAGCCGGCCGTCGCGAGCCCCTTCATGGTGATCTCGAAGGCCGCCTCCGAGAAGCTGCCGTACCAGCCCATCCGCTTGCCGTTGAAGTCGAGGAGCTCGAACTCCACCCCGATCTGCTCGTTCCCGCTCTTCGCCTTCCCGAGTTGCACCTTGACCGCGCGTGCGCGGTAGTCGCCTGGTTCCATGAGCTACGCTCCTTCGTTCCCGGCCGTGGCCGAATTGGTGGTGGTGACCTTCTGGCGAGCCCACCCGAGCACCTGGGAGAGCTTCTCGGCATCCTGCCCAGCCTTTGCGACGTAGCCCTCCGCCCTCTTGCGATCGGCCTCCGAGAGGTCCGGCAGGAGGCCCGCGATGGCAGCGGTGAGTTCCTCGGGCGGGGCTGGTTGGTGGGCCTTGCAGGCGGCGAAGAAACCATCCCAGTTGAGCGGCATCACCTCGGGCAGGCCGTGGCGGTTCTTCGCATCCCATGCCGGGCTGTGGACCGTGTGAATGACGCGCGACCCCTCGGAGACGCCGCGCACCCGCTTCGTCCTCTTGTCCTCGGCCGCGAACTCCTCGAAATTTCCGAAGAGGACAATGTCGCACCGCTCCTTGATGAGCCCCGCGGCCGACTTGTGCAGCTTCATGGTGTAGCGGTCCCATCCCTCCGAGGCAGGATCTTTAAACGTCTGGATCATGCTGTGGGCGAACATGAGGACGTGCAGGCCCCGCTTGTCTCGGAGCCTCTCCATCTGTGCGGCGAACACGCGCCAGCGGTCGAGGGCGGCCACGTAGCCCTTGCCGAAGCCGAAGTCCTCGATGCCCTTGATGTCGTCGGGCTTGCGGGCCTCGCGCACCACTTGCGCGTGGATGAGCGCCTCGGCCGCGTCGAGCGTATCGATGACCACCGTCTGGAAGTCGTGCGGCTCGACCTCGAGCGCGCGAAGCGCGAGCAGCATTTCATCGAACGTCTCTGGCGTGGTGCGGCCGGTCGCCTCATCGAAGACGAAGCGCTGCACGTCGAGTTCCGACGTGCCGTGCTCCACGTCGAGGAATACCG
>JBGQLS010000540.1:0-3407 GCA_041500205.1 Anaeromyxobacteraceae bacterium
CCGATGCGCGGCACGGCGAACGGTGTGTCCATTGGCGGCCCTGCGGAGGCGCGCTCCGCCCACCTGGCTCTGGCGTGCCTGGACCGGCAGCGATGGGGCGGCGTGCCGTGGAGCCACAGCGGCCAAAACCGCGCGCCTCAGCAGAATTCTGCCGAAATCAAGTTGGCACGAGAGGAGCACCAGGCGCCTGCGTACGCGATGACGTCGCACCGCGAAACGGCTCTGCGACGCTCCGGGTCGCGGTCACGGACCCTGGAGCGGGCGTCACGCCGACCTTCGCTTCCTTCCACGGCTCCTGGCCGCGGATCGGCAGCATGCTGCCGTCCACCTCGACGACCAGCACCTCGGCTGCCTGGCAGCGCGGCTTCAGTTCCTCTTGCAGCCGGCCCTGGTCAGCGACCTCGCACTGTTCACCCACGCGGGCAGCGACGCGACGGAACAGGTTCTCCGATACGGGCTGCTGATAGTGAAGGCTCCAGCGCGAGGCGCACTCACCGTAGACGTCGTTCACCGCGAAATCGAGGACGCGCTTCTCCAGCTCTGATGTGAGCTCGCCTTCCTCCGGCAGGCTCAAGAGCCGGTCCACCGGGTAGAAGCCGTACTGGCACCGCTCGCAATAGTGGTAGTTGCGCCGGAACGTGACCATACCCGATAGGCTCCGCACCGTGCGCTCTCGGTCGCGCGCCTTCACCGCGATACGCTTGCCACACTTGGGGCACGCCTTCGCCGTCGGCTTCTCCGGCTTCATGCGCGCCAGCATCAGCGCGACCGACGGCTCGCCGGCCTCGCCCTTCAGCTCTTCTGCCGCGACCTCCATCTCCGTCATCGTCATCCCGTCGTGGAACTTCTCGTCCGCGACGCGGGCGGCGAGTTCTCGCAGAAGCTCCTGCTTCGAGTACTGCTTCAGCCCTTTCTTCCGTGCCATGCAGCCAAAGGATCACGCCGCGCGCTGGCTGTCGATCTTCCGCAGCAACATCGGGCACGTCGCGCGACGCTGCGATCAGAAAAGACGCTCAAGCCCGCGGATCGCTTGGCTGCTCGGCCCAACCCCGATCAGCTACTCAAGAAATCCCTCAAACCGGGCGTGCGCCCCGCTCGCCTGCCTGTCAGCCTACCGTGGTACCTGACGCCTCGTGCTTGCGCGACGCTGGGTGGATGTGGACTGCGACGAGGTGGCTGCGCGGCGGCTCTCGCGCGAGCTCGGTCTCGAGCCGCTGGCGGCGCGCGTCCTGGCCTGCCGCGGGTTCGTCGAGCCAGCCGAGGCGGAGCGGTTCCTCGCGTCGCGGCTCGCCGACCTCCCCGACCCCTTCCTCATGAAGGGGATGGATCGCGCCGTGGCGCGCCTCGTGCGCGCCATCCAGGCGCGCGAGCGCATCGCGCTCTACGGCGACTACGACGTGGACGGGGTCACCTCGACCGCTCTCCTCGCTGGCTTCCTGCGCGCGGCCGGGGCCGAGGTCGTCACCTACGTGCCCCACCGGCTCGTCGAAGGCTACGGTCTCAACACCGACGCCGTGCGGCGCCTGGCTTCCGAGGGCGCGCGCCTCCTCGTCTCCCTCGACTGTGGCATCACGAGCGTGGCGGAGGTGAAGGCGGCAGCGGATCTGGGCGTGGACGCGGTGGTGGTGGATCACCACACGGCGCCCGTCGAGCTGCCTGCCGCGGTCGCCATCCTCAATCCGCACCAGCCGGGCTGCGGATACCCGTACAAGCCGCTCGCGGCGGTGGGCGTCACGTTCTGCCTCGCCATGGCCTTGCGGAGACGACTGCGAGAAGTGGGTCATTTCGGAGCCGCGCGGCCGGAGCCGAACCTGCGCGAGGCGCTCGACCTCGTCGCGCTCGGCACCGTCGCCGACGTGGTCGCCCTCACCGGAGTGAATCGGATCCTGGTGCGCTGGGGCCTGGAGGAGCTGGCGCGGACGCGGCGGCCCGGGCTGAGAGCGCTGAAGCGCGTCGCCGGCCTGCAAGAGGGTGCTGCCGTCACGGCCGGCCAGGTGGGCTTCAGACTGGGGCCGCGCGTCAATGCGGCGGGCCGCCTCGACGACGCTTCGCGCGGCGTGCGACTGCTCCTCGAGACCGCCGAACCTGCCGCGGCAGCGCTCGCCGACGAGCTCGACCGCGAGAACCGGGTGCGTCAGGAGATCGAGCGCGAGATCCTGGTTCAGGCGACGGCCATGGCGGAAGAGCGCGTCCGCTCCGGCGCGCGCGGGCTCGTGCTCGGCCAGGAGGGCTGGCACCCGGGGGTCATCGGCATCGTGGCATCGCGCCTCGTCGAGCGCTTCCACCGGCCGACCGTGCTCGTGGGGCTCGCCCATGGCGTGGGCAAGGGGAGCGGGCGCAGCATCGAGGGATTCCACCTGTACGACGCGCTCGCGCACTGCGCGCCACACCTGGCGCGCTTCGGTGGGCACCGGCACGCGGCGGGCGTGACGCTGGAGCCCTCAGCGCTGCCCGCCTTCCGCCAGGCTTTCGAGGACTACGCGCGGGAGCGGCTCGACGACGACGATCTGGTGCCGCGCTGCCGGATCGAGGGGCGCTTCGAGCCAGGCCAGATATCGGAGCGCGCGGCACAGGCCGTCGCGCAGCTTGGCCCGTTCGGAGCGGGATACCCGGAGCCACTCTTCGCGCTGCGCGGCCGCCCCGAGCGCGCGCGCACGGTTGGAGCGGGCGGAAGCCACCTCAAGTTCGCGTTCGGGCGAGGCCTGGACGCCATCGGGTTCTCGCTCGGGGACAGGCTGGGCCTGTGCTCGGGAGAAGTGGAGGCAGCCGTGACGCTTGGCTTCAACGAGTGGGAAGGCGCGCGCCGGCTGGAGCTCAAGATCCGCGACCTACGCGTGCCCAGCGAGAACGCGTCGAGCGCCCTGACATGAGGGACCTACCCCGAATGGGCGAGGGCTCTCCGCGATATCGTCACTGGCCGCTACGCCAGGCCCCAGTGGACCTTGCGGTTCGCGAACAACGCGCCCATGCGCGCGAGGTCCTTCATCCGGAGCCTCTCCGCCTGGTGCTCGAACCGTTCCTTGCAGCTCAGGGAGCAGAAGAGGTACGTGCGTTTCTTGTACTCGACGGAGTGCGAGGCCGTTGAATCCACGCACTTGCCGCAGATGGGATCGAACATGGCCTCGTCGCCCTTCGTCTGCATGCGTTTCTCCCCTCGCGCGCGACGTGTTCGTGACACTGCAACGCCGGGGCCACCGGGGAAGCTTAGCGATCTGAGGGTAAAGGGGGATCGGCCTCCGCCAAGCCATGTCATTTTTCCCGGCCGGGTGCTGTAAGAATGGGAGCTGCCCTGGCCGGCGCCCCGCCAGAGCCGAGTCGCGGGGGGGGCCGGCCGCCCCCCCCCCCCCCGGCCCAGCCCCCCGGGGGCCCCCCCCCGCCCCCCCCCCCCGCGGGGCCCGGATTTGACA
>JBGQLS010000541.1:0-3291 GCA_041500205.1 Anaeromyxobacteraceae bacterium
CTGGTAGTCGACGACGAGGCCGGCATCCGTCAACAGCTCAGGATTGGCCTCACGCAGCGTGGATTCGAAGTGGAATGTGCAGGGGAAGGGGTCCCGGCGGTCGAGCGGATCCAGTCGGCCAGACAGGGAGGCACGCCCCACGACTACGTCGTGATGGACTTACGTCTGCCCGACATCGACGGCCGCCGCTTGATGGAGGTGGTGAACACCACCTATCCCGAGGTGGGCCTGATCGCCATCTCGGGATTCGGGAGCGAATACGACACGGATGTCATCGACCGCATGGACGGGTGTGTGTTCCTCGACAAGCCGTTCGGATCTCCGCGCTGTCGGCGCCCTGGACCAGGATCACCATGTCCCAGTCTCCGCAGACCGCGTCGCAGTAGCAGACGCCGTCGGCGCGGAGCAGCGACTCGTGCTGCAGGCCTCCACCAGCGAGGGCCTCCAGCGCGCCGTCTCGACGATCGAGAAGGAGGCCGGGGTCCGCCAGGCGACGGTCCTCAAGGTAGTCGAAGCCCAGGCCTGATTCATCTTTGGCTCTTCTTCGGAACACGCGCTGGGGGAGCGAGTCTTAGAAAGCCCCCGATTGACGAGGCCGGCGCGAGTCGAGCAGGCGCAGGAGGACTTCAATGCTCGCCGTGGCGGCCGAGACGGTGCGACCATGCTCGGACAGTGTACCCGTACGGCCAACCGCGTAGTTGCGACGCTCAGGTTGGTGCTGTAGCTTCCATGGCGTGCGACCCGTCGTTCCGACCGAGCAGGCGCAGGGCGGCGAGCCGTTGCTGAGTGTCCGGCTGCTGGCGGGTCTCGTTCCAGCGAGGGCGACCGGGTCGAGGAGGCGTTGCCCTCCATTGGATATTGCCACCACGGCATCGAGCGCGCCGCAGAGGCCAACAACTACCACAAGTACCCGTACCTGGTGGAGCGCGTGTGCGGCATCTGCAGCTTCGTGCACGCGATGACGTACTGCCGGCCATCGAGCGGATGGAGCAGCTCGAGATCCCGCGGCGAGCCGCCTATCTGCGGGTCATCTGGGCCGAGCTGAACCGCGTCACCAGCCACATCATGTGGCTGGGCCTGCTCGGGGACGCCCTCGGCATCGAGAGCTTGTTCATGCAGTTCTGGCGGATCCGCGAACGCGTGGTGGACATCCTCGAGAAGACCACCGGCAACAGGATCATCTACTCCACGAACCAGATCGGCGGCGTGCTCCTCCGAGGTGGAGGAGATCCTGGCGCGGGGAGCTGCTCCCGAGAATATGCTGAAGTGGCCACCTCTCGCACCAACGCGCTGGGTACGTCAGCCTTGCGCGTCCAGCTCCGCCAGGAACACGGCGGGGCCGGCGATCCTGAGGCCGGCGTATCCGTCGAGCGACGTGAGGTGGCGGGTGTTACCCGTCACGAGCCACCGGGCGCCGCCGGCGAGCGCGGTCGCCAGGTACACGTTGTCCGAGGGGTCGGCCTTCACGACGTCGATCGCAGGCAGGAGATCGGTCGCGATCATGCGTGCGCTCTCCATCGCGCGCTCGATGAGGGCGTGCGGATCGGTGCGGAACTTCCCGGCGAGCTTCGGGTACGCGATCACCCGAAGGCACTCAGCGATGATCGGCGGGGACCAGACCAGCTCGAACCCGTTTCGCAGCCGTGCTCGCCGCAGCAGTTCGGCGCACTTGCCCTCCGAGAGCGCGGCGGTCACGACCACGTTGCAGTCGAGGACCGCACGGATCACCGGCTTCTCGTGGCACGCTTCGCCTCGTTGACGAGGTCCATCGCCTCGTCTTCTCTCAGGCTACCGGGCTTGGCAGCCTGGAGCTGGTCGCGGAGCTGCATCGCCGCGACGTCTCGGCGCAGCTCCGACTCGATGATGGCGCGCCCCCATTCCGAGGCATCCTCGCCCTTGGCGGCCGCCACCCGCTTGATAGCGGCGAGGGTCTTCTTGGGCACCCGCATGCGGTAGACGGCGTCCTTGCGCATGGGGATGAGTGTAGCTACATCGGCGCCACACAGCAAAGCATGCGGTGACATCCTTCGGGGCGGTACGGTGCGGTAGCTCATAGCTGCGCCGATTGTCACCACCTGCCTCGGTGGGGCCCCCCGATCACCAAAATCACCGGTCACCGGGTTGCCCACGAGAGATCCGCCATGGGTTTGACGCATCATGACGCGGTTCAGGGCTGGAAGCGCGCGGAACGGCGACTTCAGAGAACGCCTGCGAGTTCCGGCAGTTGACGCACCTGAATGAGGCTCTCATGGAGTCCTTGAGCAGGGCCAGCCGCTTGACCGACCCGGAGATGAAGCAGGTAGCCAGCAAGGCACTCCAACGTGCCACGGTAGCGCCTTCATCGGCTTCACCGAGCGAAGCGGTCGAGGAGAACCCGCAGGCGCACAGCTGAGCCGAAGGGTCGCGCTCGCTTGCCACGCCCTGGATCGTCCTTACGCTGAGGAAATGAGGCCCCAACGCGAACCCGAGGCACCCCAGGCGCAGCCGGACGTGGAACTGGAGCAGGGCTGCATCCTGTGCGGCGGCGCGCTCTCGCTGCGAGTGGTGGGTCGCTCGGCCACCACCTACTGCCGGGCCTGCCACTGGATCTCGAGACCACTCCTGCACCACCACCACGGGGAGATGCACCTCTTCCACCCGTCGCGGATGGTCGCCTGAGCCTGCCGACCTCCTGATCCGGATCGTCCCGCGCCTACAGCGACCGCGGGCGTTTCCCCTGTCCCGGCCGACTAACCCAGGTAGGCCGGGCCCCGCGGTCACCAGCACCAAAACGGCTGACTTCGCTTCGGCCGACGGTGGCACACGGTGTGCTCGGTGTCCGAGCGCCTCCAACGGCACCTATGCGCCAACGCCCCCGGTCACCTCGACCCCTCCCCCTGCCGAGCGCGTACACAGGTGGACCATGTGTTCGCTGTGGCGGAGCGCTCCCGCAAGTCGTTCGTTCAGGTCTCGCGGCCTACTTCTGCGAGGAGTGTTGGTCGAGAGTCCAGGCGCGGGCTCAGGGACTTGATCCGGCCGTCTACTCGCGCCCCGCACTCGGCCGCGTCGAAGACGACTGAGTCGCCGGGGGCGCAGGCCGCCCCCGCCCCGCCGGCAGAGCCGTCGGGGCCCCACCCGGGCCCCTGAGACCGCAACTGATTTTTCGACAGGTCTTGAGTCGCCGGGGGCGCAGGCCGCCCCCGCCCCGCCGGGCAAAGCCAGGCAAAGCCCATCGGGGCCCCACCCCGGCCACGCCGCAGAGCGATCACATTTTTCGACAGGTCTTGAGTTGGACTCGCCGGGTGCAGGCCC
>JBGQLS010000542.1:0-3288 GCA_041500205.1 Anaeromyxobacteraceae bacterium
GAGTACCCGGGGGCGAAGGCCGCCCCCGCCCCGCCGGCAGAGCCGTCGGGGCCCCACCCGGGCCCCTGCGACCGCAACTGATGTTTCGACAGGTCTTGAGAGGAGCTGGCCGGCCCGGCGAGGAGGGGCTCGAGCCAGGCGGCTGCGCGGGTGGCGTCGAAGGCGCTCATCCCGCGCTCGAAGAGCGGATCCGCCATGGAACGTATAGATCACCACGCCTCAGAGGCGCACCCTGGCCACACATCTTCGGAGGTGCACGTGAAATCCCCATCTCCATTTCGCCCCGCTCTCGAGCACGCCCTGAATCATTCACTGGCACATCTGGAGGATCTGGAACACAGCCCGGTCGCGGCGACCGCGAGCCTCCAAACACTGCGCGAACGGCTGATCAAGCCGCTCAATAGCGAGGGCATACCGGCCGAGCAGGTGATTGATGACCTGGCCGCCGATACGGCGGGTGGCATCATTGGCAGCGCCGGCGGTCGGTTCTTTGGCTGGGTGATAGGCGGTTCGCTGCCTGCCGCATTGGCAGCGGACTGGCTGACCAGTGCCTGGGACCAGAACGCGGCCTCGTATGCCTGCGGGCCCGCCGAGGCCGTGGTCGAAGAAGCGTGTGGCGTCTGGCTGAAGGACTTGCTGGGTCTGCCGGCCCACGCCAGCTTTGCACTGACCAGCGGCTGCCAGATGGCGCATGTCACCGCCCTGGCCGCTGCGCGCAATGCACTTCTGGCGAGACGTGGCTGGCAGGCCGAACGCGACGGCCTGTTCGGTGCGCCGAGGATCCGCGTCCTGAGCAGCGATCAATTCCACGGCAGCATCACGCGGGCCACTCGCCTGCTGGGGCTAGGCGCCCACGCGGTAACGGGACTGCCGGCCAACGGCACGGGCCAGTTGGAAGCGGCAGTATTGGAGCAAAAGCTGCGGGAAGCGTCCGACACGCTGACTGTCGTGCTGCTGCAGGCGGGTGATCTCAACATCGGCGCATATGACTGCTTCGCCGAACTGATTCCGCTGGCACATCGCTACGACGCCTGGGTGCATGTCGACGGCGCCTTCGGCCTGTGGGCGAATGCCAGCGCGCGCCATAGATACTTGTTGACTGGCGTCGAGCACGCCGACTCCTGGGCGACCGATGGCCACAAATGGCTGAATGTGCCGTATGATAGTGGCTTCGCCTTCGTCGCACATCCACGGGCGCATCGCGATGCAATGTCCTACCAGGCCAGCTACATTTCGCACAACGACCAGGTGCGCGAGGAAAAGGACTGGAATCCGGACTGGTCACGGCGCGGGCGTGGTGTCGCGGCCTATGCTGCCTTGCGTCAGCTCGGCCGCCACGGCGTCGCGGCCCTGATCGACACCTGCTGCGAAGCTGCCCGTGCCCTGGTGACCGGCATCGCCGTCCTTCCCGGCGTCGAGCTGATGTGGGAGCCGCGGATCAACCAGGGGTTGGTTCGTTTTCTCGATCCACGGCCTGCCGCCAGAGAGAGCGATCATGACCAATGGACCGACGCTGTCACGAGCGCGGTGCTGGCAAGCGGTGAAGCGCTGTTCAGCAATACGACCTGGCGGGGCAAGCGTTGCATGCGGGTGTCGGTGTGCAACTGGCAGACCAATTCACAGGACGTGGCACGCTCGATAGCGGCGGTGGCGCGGGTATTGCGGGAATTGAAGAGATAGATTCGCTTCCCCGTTGCGGGTTCGGGAGACCATGCCGGTCCTGCGGCGATGGCGCTCGATCAAGGCCCCGAGACCGGCGGCGGCCCGGCGACGAGGGGCTCGAGCCAGGCGGCGGCGCGGGTGGCATCGAAGGTGCTCATCCCGCGCTCGAAGAGCAGATCCGCCATGGAGAAGGCGTCCGCCAGCGGCTCCTCGACGAGGTACGGGACCGCGATGCAGCGCATGAAGGCGCGGCACGACGCCTCGACGCCATGCGACGAGTCCTCCACGGTGACGCACGCCTGCGGCGGTACGGCGAGGCGCCGCGCCGCCTCGAGGAAGACGTCGGGCGCGGGCTTGCCGCGCGGGACATCCTCCGCGGAGACCACGATGTCGAGGTGGCGGGAGAGGCCAGCCGCGGCGAGGACGTGCTCCAGCACGGAAGGGGACGAGCCCGACGCGGCGGCGACCGGGATCCTCCTCGCGCGCACAATGCGCAGGAAGCGCTCCATCTCGGGAAAGGCGCGCGTGTGTCGCGCCAGCTCGAGGTAGAGGACGTTCTTCTCGGCGGCGAGCGCGTGCGCGGTCTCGGCGAGCTCGAAGCGGCGCTTCAGGTCGATCATCATGTCGAGGTTGCCGCCGCCGATGTAGCGCCGCTTGTCCTCGCGAGTGAAGGCGATGCCGCGTCGGGCCAGCAGCTCCTGGTCGGCGAGGAGGTAGTTCTCCTCGCTGTCGACGAGCGTCCCGTCGACGTCGAAGATCACCGCTTGCACCGGGTAGCGCGGCGCGGGGCGCACCCGCGTCGACAGCTCGACCACGTTCCCCTCCGGATCGCGCAGCGACAGCTCGCGGTATCCGTCGCCGGTGTCGCGCGGCGGCGTGAGGGCCGCGCCCGGGAGGCCGAGCGCCGCGAGCCGCGCGTGGGCGCCGTCCACGTCGTCGACCTCGAGCGAGACGTGGTTCGGGGCTCGCGCGCGCTCGCCGGGGAACCCATCGCCGCGTGGCCGCTCCAGGAGCTCGAGGGCGACGCCGTCCCGCTCCAGGAACACGGTCCGCAGCCCGGGCGAGTTCTGGCTGACGTAGCGATAGCGCGGCGCGAAGCCGAGCGCCTTCCGGTAGAACAGCTCGACGCTGTAGAGGTCGCGCACCTCGATGCCGATGTGGTCCAGCTTCATCCCGGTCTCCTCGCCCTGGCGGAGGGCCCCTCGGTATCCCTCGCGACGGCGCCGCGTTCAAGCGCGGCGCGGCGGCAGCCCTCGTCAAGGGGGAGCTCGATCTCCCCGCGCACCGCGCGCACCTGCCGCGCGCCACCTCGCGCAGCGGCGCATCATTCGGGGAGGGGCCCTCGTTGGAGCCCTGGTCCCGGCACCGCTCGCCCGATTAGTCAGGATCGTGAAGTGGTCGCCCGCACGGCAGCGGAGGAGGCGGACATGGGCTACATCGCAGCGGCGCAGCGCTACCAGGGCATGACGTACCGCACCTGCGGTAGGAGCGGGCTGCGCCTGCCACCGCCCGGGCGGCAACTCTCTGCTGCGCGAGCACCTCAGCGAGGAGAACCTGGCCCGGGCGCGCGCCCTCTACGACATCGCGAAGGCGCGCGGCCAGACGTTGGCGCAGATGGCGCTCGCC
>JBGQLS010000543.1:0-3283 GCA_041500205.1 Anaeromyxobacteraceae bacterium
CCGTCTTCGATCGCGCCGGCCGAGCCGTCGCGATCTTACGCCCCTGCTCCTGGCCGCGACGGGACGCGGCCAGGAGTTCGCCGCGACAAGCGCGGCCAGGAGTCCCTGCGCGGGGAGAGGGAGACCGTGAACTCCGGGCGGCCGGAGTAGCCAGAGACACAATCAAGCTCGTATGGCCTTGCGCCGAACCCTGTGCCTGCAATCCCACGGAATCAGATCGCATTCAAACCACTCGCTGCTCTAGTCTAGCCGTGCTCGTTGCGTCGATCCCGTAGACGAGCCCGAGCCCGGCTTTTCGTGCTCGTCACTCCAGCTCGACGGGCTGGAACGTCCACGCCGCGTCCAGCGCGGTACCCCACACCTTGTGTGAAGCCTGGTGGTTCTGCGGGCCGAACGTCATCTTGGTGCCGATCCCGATGTCGAGATCCCGGATCCCTTCCAGCGCTTGCACCAGCTTCTCGTTGTCGAGGGCCGGACCCGCGCGGCGCAGCGCCTCCACCGCCAGGCTGCCCACGATGTAGCCCTCGAGGGAGAGCGTCCCGACCTGCTCGCCGATGGCCTTCTCCTCGAGGAGCTTGCGATAGCGCGACACCGCCGTCGCCCGCGAGAGAGGATTCGGGACGACCTGGGTGATCACCACGTCGCCGGCGACCGGCAAGCGCGCCTCGCGAAGTTGCTCCGCCAGCGCCGACGAGTTCACCGCCGAGACGTTCAGGAAGACGAGGTTCATGCCCGCGCCCTTGACCCGCTGGATGAAGCGGGCAGCGGGCGCGTAGGTCGCGATCATGACCACGCCCTTCACCTGGGACGCCGCCTGGCGGATCTTCGCCACCGCCGCGTCGACGTCGGCGCTCTTCCGTGCGTACCCCACGCGCAGCACCTGAGCGGGATTGCGTCCAAGCTGCTTCATCTGCTGGGCTACCCCGGAGAAGCCGGCCTCCCCGAACTCGTCCTCCTCGGCGAAGACCGCGATCTTGTCCGGCGGGATGCGGCGGACGTCGACCAGGTATCGCACCGCGGCCGACGTCTCCTCGGCCAGGCTGGGCCGGTAGTTGAACACATAGCGGTCGGGAGGGTCCTTGCGGAGCGTCGGGGCTCCCGAGACCGCTCCGAAGTAGACCACCTTCGATCCGACCAGGAAGGGGAGCGCCGCGGACGCGGTGGTGGTGCCGGCGTTGCCCAGGATGGCGAACACCTGCTGCTGCTCCACCAGGTCGCGGACCATCTTGGCGCTCGTCTCGGGTTCGTTGCCGTCGTCGAGCGCCACGAGCCGCAGCTTGCGCCCGTGGACGCCGCCGCCGTCGTTGGCGGCCATGAAGGCGAGCTCCACGCCGAGCTTCATCGAGCGCCCGAGGTCCCGGTTGGCACCGTTGAGCGGCGAGGCCATCCCGAAGACGACCTCGGTGGAGCTCACCCCGCGCGTGTTCCCGGGTGGTATCGCGGTCCCAGTGACAGCGCCCACGCCGCTCTGTGATGCGCCATCCGGCCGGGACGAGCCCCTCCGCAGGGCGACGGCGAAGATGACGCCGACCAGAACCACCGCGGCGACGAGAGCAAGCGTCACGACATTCTTGCGGGATCCGGGGGCGCCGGGCGCCGGCGAGCTGACGTCGAGGGTGGCCGGCTGCGCCACGGAACCGGGCGTCACCGCCGGCAAACGGTACGGGGCCGGTGTCAGCATGGGCGGGGCGCCTGCGGCCTGCCGTTCCTCATCGAGGCGCGCCAGCTCCTCGATGAGGACGTGAGAAAGGAGCTCGGGCTTGCCCCCGCCTTGAGCGCGCACGCCCATCTCGACGCGGAACGGTCCCTGGCTCAGCGCGAGCGCGCGACGGAAGGCGTCGCGCCCGGAGAACTTACCGAGCTTCGCGTCCGTCAGCTTTCCCTCCTCGAGGCAGAAGACGCCCGCTCCATCGTCGCCCTCCGAACCAGGGACCTGGAGGTGCACCGCAACAGGCTGGCGTCCCGTTCCGTAGAGCTGGACGATTTCCACGAACGGCAGCTCGCTCAGATCACCTTCGAGCGACATGCCTGCTCCTTCCCAGCGACGCAGCCTTGGTGGAGGCCCGCCGTTCGGTTGACCCATGAGGGCGAGGCGTGTTTCGGCCTCTGCTGAAAAACCACGTGCGCTGGACTCGGTGAGACACGGCTTCTATCGGGGAATCGGTCGCGATCCTGCCCCAAGCGGCACGGGCGCGCCACCTGAACATGTTTTCGGTATCGTGGCAAGGAATGCCAGGCAACTCCGGGCGTTATCGGGCTCCGGACACAGCCCACGCCCAGTCAAGACCTGTCGAAAGATGTGATCGCTCTGCGGCGTGGCCGGGGTGGGGCCCCGATGGGCTTTGCCCGGCGGGGCGGGGCGGCCTGCGCCCCGGGCGACTCAAGCCCTGACTAAAAATGGACCACCCAGCCGCTTGGCGGGGGTGGGGCCCCGACGGGCTTGCCCGGGGGGGCGGGGGCCGCCTGCGCCCCCGGCGACTCAGTACATCGTCTGGATGATCCAGTCGATGTAGCGCTCGTTCCCGCCCTCGATCGGCAGACCGATCACCTCGGGCACCTCGTAGGGATGGAGGGCCACGACGCGATCGCTCAGTTCCTGGAGACGCTTTCGGGGTGCCTTGAGCACGAGCAGCGCCTCCTGATCGTCGTGCACCGTGCCCTCCCAGGCGTAGATGGAGCGTATCCCCGGGATGACGTTGCCGCAGGCGGCGAGCTTCTCCTCCACGAGCGTGCGCGCGATCTCGGCCGCTTTCTCCACGCTCGGCGCGGTCACGAGCACGACGACGGTCTCGGTCATCTCAGGGTTCCTTAGCCTCTTCAGTCCGGGCGGAAGCGGGCTCACAGACCCTCCGCCTTGGAGACGATCTCCTTCATGATCTCGCTCGTACCCCCCGCGATCGTCAACAGCCGCACGTCGCGCCACGCCCGCGCGATCTCGCTCTCCAGCACATAGCCCATGCCGCCGTGGAGCTGCATGCAGTCGTAGGCGACGCGCTGGGCGAGATCGCAGGCGACGAGCTTCGCCATCGAGATGACCTTGACCGCAGGCTCGCCGCGATTGAAGAGGTCTGCTGCGCGGTAGGTGAGCCAGCGGGCCGCCTCGAGCGAAGACAGGTGCTCGGCGAGCTTGTGGCGCCAGACCTGCATCGACGCGATGGGGCGGCCGAAGGCGTGCCGCTCCCGGCCGTAGCGCATCGCCTCCTCGAGCATGAGCTGCATGGCCGAGACAGCCAGGAGGGCGGCCACCAGCCGCTCGCCCTGGAAGTTGGCCATGATGTAGGCG
>JBGQLS010000544.1:0-3272 GCA_041500205.1 Anaeromyxobacteraceae bacterium
ATGGGCGCTCGTCCAGTCGGATCCCTATTCGACGACGGTCCCGAACGTCTTCTCCAGCAACGTCTTCGACAAGGACGCCCGCGCCAGCCTCTTCGTGAGCTATCGAGCCTTCTCATCGGACGAGCCGGAATCGTACTATGACTTCAAGCTCGACCTTCCGTGGGAGTCCTTCGGAAGCCAGACGTTCGACGTTGCGACGATGAAGCGCTCGTCGGCGAGGAGCTGGACGGCGACGGCCGATCTGGGGAGCGACAGGCCCACCGTGATCGCCCAGCGAAACGGGCTCCTGCTCTACGACGTCGGCAGGTCCGATTCCGGCGGAACGGGGGGGAGCTTCGGGATGCCAGATCGATTCCCGGCAGACAACTGGTATCTCGGCGCGGGGAGCATGGCCGAACTGGACGTGGTCACGCGGATCGATCCCGCGCCGACTGCTGCAACGGTGTTGAGGCCCTTCGACCGCGCGATCGTGGGCGGCAGCATGGCATACGATCCCGCGCAGCGGACCTTCGCCTTCTCGTTGACGGCACTGCCCGGGGAGCCGGGCACGGATTCCGTCGATCTGGGGAGGCTGTTCCTCAAGCAGGGAGGGAGCCTCGTGTGGGAGATCTACTTCCCAGGAAGCGCGGTCGAGAACGGCGTCCTCCACCTCCCGGCCCTTCCCGAGCACCCCGCGCTGCCTGCTTTCGATTACGTGCAGCTCGACCTGTTCCGGCTCGACGCCGGGACGACGGCGGACGCCTTGTATTGGTACCAACTCGACCAAAAGGGCAATACGTATCCCTGCTATGCCAGGATATCGGCCGATCGCGACCTGTAGTGGGGTCTGAGCTAACCCTCGCGCCCGTGTCCACGCCTTCGCCGCGTGACCCTGCGAGCTCCGCGACCACACGAATCGGCTCCCGGTCATGACAGCCAACCAGGTCTGGCGGAACCACAGAACCTCACGTCGGCACGCAGAGAGGACACCCGACGGCCTGAAATCGCTCTCACGGAGTAGTGACGCGGCCTGGGCCAATCCGGGGCAGGCGGCGGTGTCGCGTGCCGGGTTCTACGCCTGGTTCGGCCGGCCACCCTCAGAGCGCACCATCGAGGATGGTCGCCTTGCCGTCCTCATGCACGCAGCTCACGAGCGTAGCCGCAAGACCTACGGCAGCCCCCGCCTGCACGCAGAACTGCAGGCGGGCGGCACCTTCGTGGGCCGCAAGCGCGTCATCCGGATCATGCAGGGAGAAGGCATCCGCGGCCGCGTGCGCCGTCGCTACAAGTGCACGACCATGAGCAACCACGACCAGCCGGTCGCGGCCAACATCCTCGACCGCAAGTTCGACCCGGCCGAGCCGAACAAGAGCTGGGTCGGCGACGTCACCGAACTCATCACCCAGGACGGCCGCCTTTACCTCGCCATCGTCCTGGATCTGTTCTCGCGCTTCGTCGTGGGCTGGGCGCTCTCGGCCGTGAACGACCGGCACCTGGCCATCAAGGCGCTCGACATGGCGCTCCGGCGCCGCTGCCCCGAGGTGGGCCCGCTCCACCACACCGACCAGGGCAGCCGTACGCCAGCGAGGACTACCAGAAGGTTCTCGACGCTGCTGGCATCACCTGCAGTATGAGCAGGCGTGGCAACTGCTACGACAACGGGGGTGATGGAGAGCTTCTTCAGCGGCCTCAAGCTCGAGCTCGGAGAGCGGTTCTCACTGGCGGCGCAGCGACGGGCCGGTGAAGGCGGCGGCACCCAGCAGCGGAGTTCGTTCCGCCCGGCGCGGACGGCATCAGTCGAACGGCCCTTCGCCGGGCGGGAGGCCCTCCCCCGCCCCCTCGCGCTCCCAGTTCCGGAGTGTGCCTCGCGCCAGCATGCCGCGGATTCCGCCGACCTGCGCGGCCAACTCGAGGCGCTCCCGCACGTCGCGGTGGCGGTAGAAGGCCTGGGTGAAGAGCCGCGCGTCGCGCACGTCGGCCGCCTTGGGCTCGAAGTCCCCGGCCGCAGCCCCGGTCCGCACCGCGGGACGCGGCAGGAATGGCAGGAAGCGTGCCGCGTCCGGGCCCACCTGGATCGCCCGATCGGCCGCCTTGTGCCGCGCCTCGAATGTCTCACCCTCGAGTCCCACGATCAGGGAGGCGACGGAGAAGATGCCGTGGTCCCGCATGCGGGCAAAGACCTCACGGTAGGTCGAGGCCGCGATGGGTTTCCCCGCCAGCGCCGCGGCAGCGTGGTCCAGGGTCTCGACGCCCACTGAGATGCGAAGCATCCTCGCGGATGCCATCGCGGGCAGGAGGCGTGGGTCGGCACCCAGATCGTCGACCCGTGCCGACACAAGAATGAGCGCAGGGAGCGGCCCGGCGCGAAGCAGCTCGCAGATGCGCAGGACGCGCGCTGGACTGGC
Source organism: Anaeromyxobacteraceae bacterium (assembly GCA_041500205.1). Classification (GTDB taxonomy): domain Bacteria; phylum Myxococcota; class Myxococcia; order Myxococcales; family Anaeromyxobacteraceae; genus Anaeromyxobacter_A. The sequence continues at coordinate 2,385 of JBGQLS010000544.1, forward strand.
GGCGAAGTTGTCGTCGGCGAACTCGATCACCCACGCCCCGCGCTCTTCGATCAGACCCGCGACCTCGACCGCCACCCGCTCGGGCGAATGGGCCCGCCAGAGCCGCCCGTGGAAGCGAGTGGCCTCGCAGAAGCTGCAGGCGTGCGGGCAGCCGCGGCTGGTCTCCAGAAGGTGCACATCGTCGGGTGGAGGTGGCATGAGGTCGCGCGCGGGCAGCGGAAGCCGGTCCAGCGGTTGGATGGGGGCCTGCGGCAGACCCAGCACCGTCCGGCCGCCAGCCATGCAAGCGACGCCAGCGGCACCGGGCCGCACGCCGCGCTCCAGGATCTCCGCGAGCGTGCGCTCGCCTTCCCCAATCACCACCGCGTCCGCCCCGGCTGCCAAGAGCGGCTCCGGCACCATCGACCCTCCGTGCCCTCCGGCCAGGATCACGGTGCGCGCACTGGCCGTCCGGCCTCCCGTCGTTTCCCGGAAGCGACGGATCAACCCCGCAACCGGGCCGACCGAGCCGGGGCCCATCACGGTAATGCCGAGCAGGTCCGGCGCGCGCGCCGCCACCTCCCGCACGACATCCCCCGGCTTCAGCCGCGTGGCGTCGAGAATGGCCACCTCGGCCCTGTCGCGGACGGCTGCAGCGAGCACGCCCAGGCTGAACGCGCCGAAGTTGAAGCGGGACTCCTCCGGTGGCTTGAGGAGCAAGAGCCTGGTCTTCACAGCTCGGCGAACCCGCGCGGGAGGAAGGCGAGCAGCCGCTGGGGCGCCCGCTCCCGGAGGCGCCCGACCATCGCCACCGCCACCCGCGCGTCGGCGAGCGCGTAGGCGCACTGGAGGTCGAGGACGCGCGTGCTCTCGGCACCAAAAGTGACTGCGCAGGCGAAGCACGGGCCC
>JBGQLS010000545.1:0-3258 GCA_041500205.1 Anaeromyxobacteraceae bacterium
AACGTCCTGGTCCTCGACTTCCGCAGCCTTTACCCGTCGCTCATGCGGACGTTTCACCTCGACCCGCTCGCCCACGCGCGCGCCACGGCGCGTCCCCGGTCCGACGACCTGGTGGCACCCAACGGCGCCCGCTTCGACCGCACCGAGGGGATCCTGCCGGGCATCCTGGAGCGCTACGCGCGGGAGCGGGAGGCAGCGCTCCGCGCCGGCGACGAGACGGCGGCCCACGTCTACAAGATCCTCCAGAACTCGTTCTACGGCGTGCTGGGCGCCTCGGGCTGCCGCTACGCCCGCACCGAGCTGGCGGGGGCCATCACCTCCTTCGGGCTCTTCGCCTCGCCCGGCGCTCCGTGGCCAGAAAGTTGACGCCGATCCGCTATCGATCAGTATCGGCGCATGGCGCGACGTTTGGCTCTGTGCGAGTGGGATGGCGTTTCCGGAGCGACCGACCGTGGGCCCGGCTGGGTGCTGGCGCAAGGGGACTGCGTCGAGAAGCTCGAGCAGCTCCCTCCGTGCTCGGTTGACCTCATCTTTGCAGATCCGCCGTATCACCTCTCCAACGGCGGCAGCACCTGTCGCAGTGGGCGGCGCGCAAGCGTCGACAAGGGGGCCTGGGACCGATCGAACGGTGTCGTTGCGGATCACGAGTTCCAGTCGCGCTGGCTCGCTGCTTGCCGGCGGGTCCTGAAGCCCTCGGGAACGATCTGGGTCTCCGGTACACAGCACGTCATCTTCTCGGTTGGCTATGCCATGCAGGAGTTGGGCTTCCATTTGCTCAATACAATCACATGGTATAAGCCAAACGCCGCACCCAATCTGGCGTGCCGCTTCTTCACGCATTCGACCGAGATTCTGCTCTGGGCAAGCCCAAGTCGCGGGCGGCCGCTCGCGCACAGGTTCCACTACAAGGAGATGAAGTCGGTTACCGGCAAGCAGATGCGAGATGTGTGGGAAATCGCCGAGAGGCCTGAGCCCGGTGGGAACCAGGTCGTTTGGCCCATCCCGACGCCTGGCCCGCGCGAGAAGGTGCACGGGCGGCACCCGACGCAGAAGCCATTGGCGCTACTGGAGCGTGTGCTCGCCGCCAGCGCCTCAGCCGATGACCTCGTTCTCGACCCGTTCTGTGGCTCTGGTACGACTGGCCTCGCGGCCATTCGGGCAGGTTGCCGGTTCCTGGGAATCGATCGCAACGAAGAGTACTTGGCCTTGTCGGCCAGGCGATTCCGGTCTCCGGACTAGCGAAGGTCAGTGCAGTAGGAACGCACTGTCGCCTGTTCGCCATGCGGCGCATCGGCCACCTTCCTGCGCAGGTCCTCGACTAGACCGACTCTGCAGACGTAGCAAGTAGGCGCCGATGGTGCGCGTCCGCGCGGGCGGTGACCTGACCCGGCTGCCGCGTTATCTTCACGGCCCTTCTCGAGGGGACCCAAGATGGCAGACAAAGCACCCATGAGCTCCTTCTCCCTGTGGCTGGACGAGGCGCTCTCCGGCTGGATCCTCCCTGTGGCGGGGCTCGCGCTGGTGGCGCTGTTCGGGCTTCTCTACGTGGCGGACATCGTGAGCGAGGAAGCCACCGCGTCCGTCGTCGTCCTGGCGGTCGGCCTGGGCGTCGGTCTCTACGTCCTCCGCCCCACGCTCGACATCGGGCGCGATCCGGGGAGCCGTGCCGTGGCCGCCGCCGCCGCGATCCTGACGGCGGTGGCGACCGTCCTCCCCGCGCTCCGGACGGTGCACCCCGGGGACCCGGTCTTCGGGGGCGACGTGGGGCAGGTGGACGAGACCATCGCCGTGCCCGAGGGCTTCTCCGGGCCGGTGCGCCTGCTCGTCTCGGGCAAGCTCGCCGAGCGCGGAGAGCCTTCCGCCACCTTCATCATCACCGGCACGAAGGATCCCGTCGAAGGCAAGCTGGAGCGGACCTTCGGTTACACGCGGGTGGGCCGTGGCGGCCGCGCCCGCATCGCCCACGATCACACGGCGGACTTCTACCCGGCCCGGATTTCACCAGGCACTCGCGAGCTCAAGCTCGATCGCCTCCGGGGCCAGCTCGGGAGCCGGCTGCTCGTGGCCGTCTACAGGGAGCCCATCCCCGTCGCCGGTGGGCCCTGGGTGCTCGCGGCGGTGGCCCTCCTCCTGGCTGCCATCGCCGACGCACGGCTCGGCCTCAAGAACAACTTGGCGGTCGCCACCGGGATGGCGGTCTCGTTCGGGCTCCTCGTCACCTACAACGCGACGCCTGCGGCGGCGGTCGGGCCCGCGGTGGGCGGCATCATCCTCGGGGCGCTGGGCGGCTCGCTCGGCGGCTGGCTGGCGGGAGCGGTGGCCCGCCGGTTCGTGCCACAGGCCAGGAAGCGGGGCATCGCACGCCCCAAAGCGGCGACCGCAGCGTGACGTTTTTGAACGCGATCTCGATTCCGTGGGCTTGCAGGCGCAGGGTTCGGCACAAGGCCACACGAGCGTGATTGTGTCTCCGGCTACTCCGGTCGCCCGGAATTTGGGATCTCCCTCTCCCCGCGCAGGGACTCCTGGCCGCGCTTGTCGCGGCCAGGGGCGGGGAGACGAGACCGCGGCGGCTCTGCCGGCGGGGTCGACGGAGGGCAGGGGTGAGGGGTTGGCGCCCGAGGATCGGCCCCCTCACCCTAGCCCTCTCCCCCGGTGGGGAAGAGGGGATAGGTACGGAATCAAAGGCATTTCTTACTGGTCGCTGCTTTAGAGCCATGGAAACCGTGTTCGACAGCGCGTTCGTGAAGGCCACCGGGCTGGCGGCGGGCTTCCACAAGGTCGGGATCGCCCGGGCCACGCAGCTCGACGCGGTGGCGCTCGACCGCGTGCTCGCGTCCGGATGGGAAGCCGACATGGTCTGGCTCGGCGCGACGCGCGCGGCGCGGCTCGACCCGGCGCGGCTCCTCCCCGGCGCGCGGAGCGTCGTCGCGCTGGCGCTCTCGTACCTTCAGGAATGCGAGCCCGAACGCGACGAACCGGCCGAGGCCCGGGTGGCGCGCTACGCCCGCGGCCGCGACTACCACGCCGTGATGAAGCGGAAGCTCAAGGAGCTCGTGCGAGCGCTGCAGGCGCGCGACCCGGAGGTCCGGGCCTTCGCCAGCGCCGACCTCGCGCCCGTGATGGAGAAGGCCTGGGCGGAGCGGGCCGGCCTGGGTTGGGTGGGCAAGAACGGCTGCCTCATCACGACCGACCTCGGCAGCTGGGTCCTGCTCGCGACCGTGATCCTCGACCGCGATCTCGAGCCCGACGCCCCGCACC
>JBGQLS010000546.1:0-3249 GCA_041500205.1 Anaeromyxobacteraceae bacterium
GATCCGACATGCCGGCGTTCATTTCGACCTTCCAATTGATCGGCCTGCGGCGGTCATCAGAGTAGATACCCCCCCTGCCGACCAGGCCAGCGCCGGCCGAGATGAGGGGCGCCCACCCACAATCAGCCATCCTGCGCGTCTAGCTCAAGCGCCGGAGCGACTGCCGCAGACCACAGACCTCGCATCGTGTCGGGTAGAAAGGAAGCGCCAGGAGCCATAGGCCGCTCGTGAGCCGGATGGCGAAGAACGTCCCGAAGCCAAGCGCGCGCTTGTGGTCCGTCGGTCGGCCGCAGCTCAGGCACTCGGCTGTCTTCCTCGCCCGCGCGGAAAGGCCACGCGGCGGCCTCATCGTCAACTCACCGAGCCATCCTCGGCGTTGACGGATGACGACTAATGCCCTGACCGCTTTCCAAGCTCCTGCCGCCGCATCATGCCCTCTCGCGCTCCAGTGACCGCCCTCGCTTGCGCGGCCGCCCGCGCTCCGGCCAGCGCGGGGTCATGGCTCCAGCAGAAGCCCGAATCTGCGCGTCGGTCCGCCTGGCACGGCTCACCGTTCGACCGCACGCTCTCGCACCGCGACCGGTCAAGGAGCCCCAGATTGACCGCCGCGTCGCGCCGCAGCACCAGTCGCCCCCGGTCGCCCGTACGGTGGATTTTCGTACCGAGCAACATGCGAAGCTCGGGTACGCCGACAACGTGGTCCCCGACGCGGCACGTCAGCACGAAACCCCTCTGGTTGATGACCTCTACGTTGGCGAATTCCACTCGGTCCGAGCCGTCAATCATCGCGCGCTCCCACGGGGCTCGGGAGACTGGCCGAGGTGGCGGGGCGCGGGTGCGCCGCTCGGTGGTACGCACGTTGAGCCGTGCGCGGGCGTATCAGGGAGTGCGTCAGACGCTACACCCGCCAGGCGCCACGCACAATCTCATTCCTTGGAAGCCGATCGCAGGTAGTCCAGCCGAGCCCACCTTCTCGCCGCCTCCGGTAGCTGTCATTCGTTACAGATGACGGGCTCGCGGAGCGAGATGGATGGTGGCTTCGCCCTCCGGTTCAGGAGCGTTGTCCGAACCGGCGCCCGTTGGCGGGGACGACGGGTGCCGTCTGCGCCGGGGTGAGCGACCCGCATGCGACAGGGCGTTCCGCCTCGAAATGCTGCCCAAACCGGCGGCCGCCGCCGTTTGCGACGGGCCCCGGCGCGGGGGCCTCGGGGGCGGGAAGCGGGACGAGCGTCTTCCGCAAATTGCCGGCAGGAAGCCAGCCGTCGGTGCCCTGTGACGTCCGGACCCGATAGCGCGTGTCGCTGGCGCCACGCGGTCTCCACCCGACCACTTCGACCTCGACCCCGTCGGCGAGCTCCACGGCCGAGACAATCTTGCCACTCTCGTCCGCAAGGGCCACTGTCCCCGGGTGATTGCCGCCGGAATTGACGAACACGCGCTGCCCCACTGCCATGACGGGGATCGATCGAGAGCGCGGCCGAGGGACGGAGCGGGTGTGCGATGGAAAGAACGCCAATGAGCCTCCTCTGGGAAATGGCCCCCACGAGCGAGGCGACTTCACACGGTTGCGATTAGGTTTCCAGTCTCCGCGCTCTTGAGGACCCCGTCAAACCAGCCGATCCACACCTTTCCTAAGAAACTCCAAGCTCGATGTCGGAGTTCTTCACGAGCGCGTACCCCAGTTGTTTCGCGCGGCGCGTGAGGTTCGCCAGGACGCGGGTCTGGTAGCGTTCCTCGTAGGACGCCTGACCGGGATCAACGTACCGCATGCCGAAGCGGAGACTGTTGTAGAAGAGCACCGCCAGCTTGCGCGCCGTGGCCGTCACCGCCTTGGCTTTTCCGATGCGACTGGCGAGGCGGCGGTAGAACGCCCCGAGGGCGGTATGGGTGCGGCCCACGTTGACGGCCGCGATGCGCAGGAGCGCGCTGGCACGGTTGGCCGACCGCCGGGTTTTCGAGCTGAGCACCCGGCCACCCGAGATCTTGTTCCCCGGAGCGAGGCAGAGCCACGACGTGAAGTGCTTCGCTGTGGGCCACTTGGTCATGTCGTTCCCGCACTCGGCGACGAGGCGCAAGACCGTGTACGGACCGAAGCCGTGCACCTGCGAGAGGTCGGCGCCGAGTAGCGTGTAGAGCGCGGATCGCACCTCGAACCGGGGCTCGTTGGGTCCCCCTTGGTGCCGCACGGCGGGCAGGGGCTGCGCCGGCGCCTCCCGGTCGCGGTTCAGCTGGGTGAGTGTCGCTTCGATCTGGGCGTCACACGCGGCGATTTGGGTGCGGTGAAAGTCGTAGAGTTCCAGCGACTGGCGCAAGGCGAAGAGGTGCTCCTCGCGATAGTTGCCTGTGAGCGCCGCCGCGATGGTGGCCTGCGACGCCTTACACCGCCGATCGCGAAACTCGGCGAGCGCCGCCGGATCGTGGTTGCCCGCCACGATGGCGCGCAGGATGTGCATCCCCGTGACGCCCGTGATGTCGGTCACCACGTGGTGCAGCTGCACGTTCATCTGCATCAGCGCCTTCTGCATATGCTGGATGTGCGAGGCGGCATAGTCGAGGAGCCGCTCACGGTGCCGCAGGTAGGCGCGCAGTCGCGCGATGTCGGGGCGCGGGCGGAAGCTGCCGCGCAGCAGGCCGTGCTGATGCAGCTGTTGAAGCCACTGCGCGTCATTGACGTCGGTCTTGCGGCCGGGAACGTTCCGGGTGTCCCGTGCATTGACGAGGAGCACCTCGAACCCGCGCTGTTCCAGAATCTCGTAGACCGGAATCCAGTAGACCCCGGTCGACTCCATGGCGATGGTACGGATACCGACGGACTGGAGCCAATCCGCCAGCGCGTGCAGGTCCGCGGTGAAACTCTGAAACGTGCGGACCGGCTCGGCATCGCGATCGGCGGGGATGGCGACAACGTGAAACGTTGCCCCCACGTCCAGGCCCGCGGCATCCTCGTTGACGATGGTCAGCCGTCGCCGGACCCGCGTCGGCTGTCGTGCGTGTTCCATCTCGCCCTCCTCTATTATTGGCTGTGCCCAGGAGGAGGGGTGAGCGGAACGATCACTTTCCTAAACGGGATCGCCCAGCGGGCGTCACCAATCACAAGGCCGCAGCCACCCCCGGACCATGTTTGACAACGGGCACCTACCGCACCAGTGAGATGACGGCCGCGCCTCCCAGGACGGTCGACCCTATCGCCCCGGGAGTTTCAGCTCCAGCAGGGGAGCGAACCGCGCCCGACGGTTTGACAATACCTCA
>JBGQLS010000547.1:0-3242 GCA_041500205.1 Anaeromyxobacteraceae bacterium
CGCGCACGCGGTGACCAGCCCGAACGAGCAGGGGTACCAGGGCGGAGCCCAGGAACCCGGTGCCGCCGGTGACGAGGACATTCACGACTTGTCCCCGCGCTTGGCGTGGACGGCCTTAGCTACCGGCTGCGTAGCCCCTTCGCGCTTCGCCGGCAGCGTCCCCGGCGGCGCAGGAATCGGGTTCGAGGTGGGGTTCGAGATCGAGGCGCCGGGCGCCGTCTCCCTCGCCCCGCGCAGGGACTCCTGGCCGCGCTTGTCGCGGTCAGGAGCGGGGAGGCGAGACTGCGACGGCTCTGCCGGCGTAGGCGAAGGAAAGGTCGGGGTGAGGGGCGGGTTCAGGCTCAGGCTCAGGCTCGGGCTCGGGCTCGAGGTCGTGCTCGAGGTCGTGCTGAGGCTCGGGCTCGCGATGTCGTCCGTCAGCGCCATCTCTGTCCCGGCGGCCGTTCGACCTAGCGCGGAGCCCTGTCCCCCGCCGGGGGAGCGGGCGGGGGATAGAGGCCCGGGTGGCCGTGCCTGCGCGCCGGGGGCGAGCCTTCGCACCTCCTCCTCCATGATCCGGGTCGCTTCCTTGTGCGCCTCGCCCTTCCGCAAGCCTGCCGTGCGGCGGCGCAGCTCCTCCACGCGAATGGGCTGGCCGATGGTCACCTCGAGCTCCGCCGATCTCGGCAGGAGGCCCCCGGCTGGCAGGGCATCGTACGTACCGTGAATATACACCGGCAGCGTGTCGACGCCGCAGTGCAGCGCGAGGTAGCCGGCCGTCGCCCGGAACTCCGCCATCGTCCCGTCCCGGGAGCGCGTCCCCTCGGGGAAGATGAGGACGTGCCTGCCGCGCCGGAGCGCCTCGACGGCGGCGCGCAGGCCTCGCCGCAGGGCGCCCTCGCGCTCCATCGGGATGAGGTTCGTGAAGTTGTCGAAGTAGGCGCGCTTGAGCGGCGTGTCGAAGAAGTAGTCCGCGGCAGCCAGGGCGCTGAGCTTCTCGCCCTCGTCGCCGAGCGCCACCTTCACCAGCCCCATGTCGAGGTGGCTCGCGTGGTTCGCCACCACCAGGAAGTTGCGATCGCGCGGTATGTACGCCTTTCCGCGGACGCGTGTCGCGTAGATCTGGCCATAGAGCATCCGCTGCGCGGCCCCGAGCACCTTGCGCCCGAGCGCCGCCAGGGGAGGGGGGACGGCCACCTCGCGATCGGCCTTCGCGGGCGGCGGCGCGGCTTCCTCCGGCTTCGCTTCGAGCTCCGGCCGGTGCGTGGCCGCGGACAGGACGCGCGAGAGCTCGGCCACCGTCTGGATCTCGCCCAGCCCGTCGGTCGCGCTCGCCGGCACGCCGGCCTCCTCGAGGGCGGCAGCCAGCTCGGTGAGCATGAGCGAATCGAAGCCGAGCTCGGCCGCGAGCTGGCTGTGGTGCCCGATCTCGGCGCGGGGCCGCCTGGACACCTCGGACAGGAGATCCAGCAGCCATCCATCCGAGCGGCCGTCGCGCGCCGCCTCGCGCACCCTGGCACCCTTGTGCGCGGCGGACTCCAGCCGCTTCAGCTCCTCCACCACCCAGCCCCGCTTCACCTTCCTGGTGGAGGTCCTGGGCAGCTCCCCGTCGAACGTGTGCCAGACCTTGACGCGCTTGTGGAAGGGCAGCGAGCCCGAGACCTTCCGCACGTGCTCTCGCAGGAGCCGCCGCACCTCCTCGCGGTCGCGGCCGTTCCAGGCGGCCACCACCAGCATGCCCACCTTCTCGCCGCGCGCATCGGGCAGGCCCACGACCGACAGCTCCTTCACGAGGTCGTCCGATCGGTACAGCTCTTCGATCTCGTCCGGATAGACGTTCCTGCCGTCGGCGTCGAGGATGACGTCCTTCTTGCGCCCCACCAGCGTGAGCCGGCCGTCCTCGTCGACCCTCCCCAGGTCGCCGGTGTGGAGCCATCCGCCGACGAGGACGGCGCCGGTGAGATCGCGATCGACCTCGGGATCCACCGCGCCGCTCTTCCAGTAGCCGAGCATGACGTTGGGTCCGCGCGCGACCACCTCGCCCACGCCGCTCACGTCGGGCTGGTCGATGCGGATCTCGATGCCGGGCAGCGGCTTGCCGACGCTCCCGCTGGAGGGACCGTCCTCCGGGGACGAGACCGCCAGGACGGGCGCGGCCTCCGTCAGTCCGTACCCCTCGTACAGGTCGAAGCCGAACTCGTGGAAGGCCTTCTGCACCTCGGGGGAGAGCGCCGATCCGCCCGAGACCAGGATGCGCAGGCGCCCGCCCATCTTCCGGTGCACCGGCCAGAAGAGGAGCTTGCCCAGGTTGGCGCCCCACGCGTCGCGAAACCATGCGTTCGCGCCCATGAGCGCCTTCACTGTCCCCTCCACCAGGCCGGGGCGCGCCGCCAGCTCCTGCGTGATGCGGCGGTGCAGGAGCGACCACAGCGCCGGCACGCCGATCATGGCGGTGACGCGCCCGCTCTCGAGCGCGTCGCCGAGCGTGTCCGCGGTGAGCTCGTCGAGGTACTCGACCTCGGCGCCTCGCGAGAGCGGCACCAGGAGCCCGCAGGTGAACTCGAAGGTGTGGTGGAGCGGGAGCACCGAGAGGAGGCCGTCGCCTGGGCCGAGGTCGAAGATCGAGGCCAGCTTCGCCACCAGACTGGCGAAGTTGCGGTGGGTGAGCATGACGCCCTTGGGCGTACCGGTGGTGCCGCTCGTGAAGATGATCGACGCCACGTCATCGGGCTGAGCGGCGTGCCGGGGTGCCCGGCCAGGATCTCCCGCCAGCGCCTCCGCGAGGAGCGCGGGCGACGGGCCGTCCCCGGCGGCCCAGGCGCGGACGAGCTCCGGGATGCGCTCCGCCACCTCCTCCGAGAGGAGCGCGGCCTTGGGCCTCGCGCTGCGGGCCAGGTTCGCGAGCTCCGCCGGGGAGAGCTGCGCGTCCACCGGCACCGCCACGGCGCCGGCGAGCAGGATCCCGAAGAAGGCGATCGCCCACTCCGGGCGGTTCTCGCTCGCGAGGAGCACGCGATCCCCGCGGCCGACGCCACGCGCGGCGAGGAACCCGGCCACCCGCTCGGCGAAGAGGCGCAGCTCGGCATAGGTGAACCGGTCCTTGCACGCCCCGACCATGCGCAGCGCCACGCGCCGCCGGTGTGTCTCGCACGCGCCGTGGAGCAGCTCGAGCAGGTCGCGGTGCTGCTTCACGGCGTGGACCTTCTTGTTCGCCTCCTCCTCGAGGGCGGGGAAGACCCATTCCTCGAGGCCCTGCATGTGGA
>JBGQLS010000548.1:0-3236 GCA_041500205.1 Anaeromyxobacteraceae bacterium
CGCAGGGCGTGAGGGAAGCAGTCCCCGAGGTCGGCGCCGGCCGGCCCTGGCCGCCGCTTGCCCGGAACGTCAGGCGCGATGCCGACCGGCCTCCCGGACGGGCCAGCGTAAGCATGGGTAGGTCCAGGCCGATCAGGCCTGCTGTTGGCGCACGCCCGCGCACAGGCGCTGTCGTACTGGCCGGGTATGATCCCGATGTGAGCATGGGCAAGCAGTCGCGTGCGAGTGCATCGCGTGCGTCGGTTGGGGTGCGCGCCGGGACGGCCGACCTGCCGCTTCACGGCGGCAACGTCCCGGCCTGGCTGAGCGCCCGGATGGCGCGGCTCGGTCGCGTGCTGGCGGAGGCGATCGTCGTCGAGTACGGGCGCGGCGAGCTCCTCAGGCGCCTGGCCCATCCGTTCTGGTTCCAGGCGCTGGGCTGCTTCATGGGCATGGACTGGCACTCCTCCGGCATCACCACGAACGTGCTTCGGGCCTTGAAGCGCGGCCTCGCCTCCGTGGAGTGGGAGCTGGGAGTCCACGTGTGCGGCGGCCGAGGGCGCCACGCGCGTCGCACGCCTCAGGAGCTCGCGGCGCTGGGCGAGCGCACCGGGGTCGACGGTGCAGGACTTGCTGGCGTGAGCCGCCTCGTCGCGAAGGTCGACACCGCCGCCGTTCAGGACGGCTTCGATCTGTACCTCCACGCGTTCGTCGTCACGGACGACGGCGCCTGGGCTGTCGTGCAGCAGGGCATGAACGGGGAGACTCGCCGCGCCCGCCGATACCATTGGCTCTCGGAGGGGCTGAGGAGCTTCGTGGACGAGCCGCATGTCGCGATCGACGGGGCCCCGGAAGGGACGGTGCTCAACCTCACCGACCGGCGCGCGGCGGCGGCGCGCCGGGCGCAGGTCGAGCTGGTGGCTCTCGGTCCGGAGCGAGCCGTGGCGGAGGTGAGCCGGTTGCGCGATTCGGGCGCGTTCCCGCGCCTGCACATGCCTGGGCATCACGATGTGCGGCCGAGCGACGTGCTGCTGAAGCGGCTGCGCGGCACGATCGCCGCGGCACAGGCGCGCGGGCCGAGAGACTTCCAGGAACTCCTGTCCGTCCCCGGCGTCGGCGCGCGCACGGTTCTCGCCCTCGCCATGGCTGCGGAGATCATCCACGGTGCACCCTGCCGCTTCAGCGATCCGGCGCGCTTCTCCCTCGCCCACGGTGGCAAGGACGGGCACCCGTTTCCCGTACCGCTGAAGGTCTACGACCGGACCATCCACGTCCTGAGGCAGGCTGTCGATCGGGCGAGGCTCGGAAACGACGACCGGATGGCCGCGATCCGGGGGCTCGATGCCGAGGCGCGGCGGCTCGACGCAGCGGCGAGCGCGCCGACGTACGAGGAATTCGTCGAGAACGAGCGCAAGGAGAGCTGCGCGTTCGGCGGAAGGAGCGTGTACGGACCCGCGCGAACGCGCGCGGCCTCGACTCCGAGTCCGACCAGGATATCGGCCCAGCTGAAGCTGTTCCAATGATCGTGGCCCGATCGCGCTCGGGCCGCCGCGGCTCGGGCGAAGCTCGCCACGACGCCGGTCGGTTCTCGCGCAGCGATTTCGTGCGGTGGGAGCGCTCGCGGAGGGGGAGCTCGGTCGACATCTCCGTACATCGGTGACGCTCCAAACGGGCACTCACCTGCGCAGGCCGATGGCCTACTATGCGCCCCGCATACTGGGGACAGACGGCGGGAATACGGCAAACCAACGAGGGGAGTCTATGAGCAAGAGAATGGCAATTGTGGCACTCGCGGGCCTGCTGCTCGCCGTAACTCCGGCGGCTGCTCAGGCGCAGGGACGGGCGAGTGACTGGAGCGTGCTGGGCGGAGAAACCGTAGCGCCGGGCGCCGACGTCGTGCACGGTGCATTTGGCTGGCCGGACGCGACCTTTGCTTACACGCATGGCATGTCTCGCGACTTCGATCTCGGCTTCAAGCTGCAGCTCATCTACGGGTTCGAGAACACGACGATCGACCAGTTCGGCATGGGGTTCATCGTGCCGCTGCGCTGGACGGTGGCCCGCCAGCGCAACGTCAGCGTCCTCTTCCACGTCGACCCCGGCGTCAGGTTCTACACCACCAACCCGGTCGCTTTCGGTTTCGAGCTCCTGCCCTTCGGGCTCAACGTCGAGGTCACGCCGGCTCCGGGACTCGGGGTAGGCGTCGGATTCGACTGGGCCTCGACGCTCTTCGTCGCGGGCAACGGCACCCCGGCCTACACCTTCGGACCCCTCTTCGGACCGTTCTTCGAGTACCACATCGACCGCCAGCTGGCAGTCGGCCTCGACACGCGCTTCGGAGCCGTGATCACCGCGGGCGGTGGCGAGACCGACACTCGTTTCGGCTTCCGCGCGCAGATGGTGCTCGCCTACCGGCTGTGAGCAGTTAGGACGGACGGCCGCACGTGGAACGGGACCCCGCTTCGGCCGGGTCCGCGGTTCCGCTGAGTTGCCGACGGTTCCGCGCGAAATCGCGGTCGGCGCAGGTCCGAGTGGCTCGTCCGCCCCCGGACCGCGCCGATCAGGCGAACAACCCCACGACGCCGGCGACGACGAGGTACACCGTGAGCGCGATCATGACGATCGCGGTGCCCCACGCGATCCCGTTGAACCAGCGCCCATTTCGGTGCTCGCCCATCAGGTCTTCCCGGTTGATGAGGATGAGCATGAAGACGAGGATGAAAGGGAGCAGCACCCCGTTCACGATCTGCGAGATGAGCATGATGGGGACGAGCGGTAGCTTGGGGATGAGGACCACCAGCGCGCCCAGGGCGAGGATGCTCGAATAGAGCCAGTAGAATTGCTTCGCCTCGGTGTACTTGCTGTCGACGCCCGACTCCCAGCCGAAGGCCTCGCAGACATAGTAGGCCGTGGAGAGGGGGAGGATGGCTGCCGCGAAGAAGGAGGCGTTGAAGAGGCCGAAGGCAAACAGCCAGGAGGCGTACTTGCCCGCGAGTGGCGCGAGCGCCATCGCCGCCTGATCGGCTGTCTCCACCTTGACGCCGGCCTGGTGTAGCGTCGCCGCGCAGGCCACCACGATGGCGAAGGCGACGAGGTCGGTCACCAGGCAGCCGGCGATCACGTCCAGGCGCGAGAAGCGGTAATGCTCCAGCTTCACCCCCTTCTCGACCACCGCCGACTGCAAGTAGAACTGCATCCACGGCGCGATGGTGGTGCCCACCATGCCGATGAGCATCCCGACGTACTTCGCGTCCCAG
>JBGQLS010000549.1:0-3226 GCA_041500205.1 Anaeromyxobacteraceae bacterium
GGGGGCCTTTCTTTGGGCCCACCCCTTTTTTTGTGCGGCGGGTGTGGGGGGGGGGGGGGGCCCGGCCGACGCGGGGGGGCGGCACGGGGGGTGAGGAGGGCGGGGGCGCGTGCGCGCCGCAGCCCGAGATTCCCTCCCCCCGCTCGAGGCGCCGCTGTGAACCGCGTTCTCGGTCACGGCCAGGGGATCTTGCCGCACTTCGCGACTTCCTCGGCGTTGCTCTTCGCCTTCAAGACGCAATCGAGCACGGACAGCACGGGATCCATGTCGGCGTCACCGCAGCCGTCGACCTTGAGCGTGCATCTCTTGCTTTCCATGACGCATTTCTGGTTGCAAGAGAGTTCTTCCTGGCACGGCGTCTGGCACGACCGGAAGGCTGCCCCGCAGCGTTGGAGCGCGCGCTTGCATCCTTCGTCGGCTCGCGCGAAGGATGACCCCAGGGAAAGGGCCAGTGCCAGCGCAGCGAACCCGCCTGTGAGGGCTGTGTGCCGTCGATTGAGCATCATTGTGGCTTTCCTTGCCTCGGCCGCTGAGTCCACGCTGGCCAGGCTGCAAGTGGTCACGGCAGATCGGTGCTGGCCGGCATCATCGCCGGACCTCGCCGGTACCATCACTCGAGCTCGACGTTCGCGAACGCGCCGTTCATCTCCGGCGCCGTCCCCCAGATCCTGTGCGACGCCTGGTGCTCCGAGGGGCCGAAGCCCACCGGGATGCCGATGCCCATGTCGAGGTTCCGGATCGACTCCAGCGCGTCCACCAGCTTCTCCGTGTTCAGGTCCCTGCCGGTGCGCTTGAGGCCCTCGATGAGGAGGTTGGCGGCGAGATAGCCCTCGAGCGAGACGAAGTCGGGCCTCTCGGAGGGCGCATAGCGGAAGAGCGCCTCCTGGTACTTGATGATGGCACTCGACTTGGACGTGGGCAGCGGGACGATCTGCGTCACCAGCAGGTCCTTCACGTAGTCGGGGCCGAGCGCGCTCAGTTGCTCGCCGAGCTCGTTGGGGTCCACCGCCGAGAGGTTCGTGAAGACGAGGTTCACGCCCGAGGACCGCAGCCGCTCGATGAAGCGCACCGCCGGCTTGTAGACGGCGATCATGATCACGGCCTTGAGCCGCGGGGCGTTCTGCCGGATCACCTTCACCGCCTCCTCGACCTGGACCGTGTTGCGGGGGTAGGCGACCTTCAGGACCTGTGCGGGATCCCGGCGATACTTGCGGAGCATCTTGGCCACGCCGGCCCAGCCCGCCTCTCCGAACCCGTCCTGCTGCATGAAGACGGCGATCTGGCTCGGCTTGATGCGCCGGACCTCGACCAGGTACTTCACGATGGCGGCGGCTTCCTCCGTGTAGCTCGGGCGGAAGTTGAAGACGTAGCGATCGGGTGGGTCGTTGCGCAGGATGGCCGCGCCGGAATAGGGCGCGTAATAGAGCATCCGTTGCTGCAGGACGTAGGGCAGCACCGCCGTGGAGTTCGCCGAGCCGAAGACGCCGACGAGGCCAAACACCTTCTGGTCCTCGACCAGGTACTTCACCGCGGCCTGGGTCCGGACCGGGTCATAGCCGTCGTCGCGGGCGATGAGCCGGAGCTTGCGCCCCGCGATGCCGCCGGCGTCGTTCGCCAGCTGGAAGGCCACTTCCCAGCCGACCTTGAGCTGCCGCCCGTACTCCCGGGACGAGCCGGAGAACGGTGCGCTCATGCCGAACGTGATCTCGGTCTCGGGGACAGGGTTGGCGGCCGAGGCCAACCCTGGCGCGACCGTCAAGAGGACGAACGTCAGGGTGCGTAGGAGGTACTTGCGCATGAGTGACTCTTTTCAATTCAATCGGGCTCGATGGCGCGACAGGTGCCGGAGGGCTCGAGCATGGTCCCCCGGACCTTGGTTGAGTGCCTTGATGATCCCGCTGGCCGGAAGCTGATGGGGGCGCCGGTGACTGCGATGGCGGGCCCGTTCAGCGCGCCGAGACCGACCGGTCCTCCGGCACGACCTGGCCCGACTTCACGCGCGCCCACTGGACCGCCGCTGGAGTGACGGCCTCGTGGTCGTCGCTCATCCACGGCCGCATGTAGCTTCCGGTCACGCCGTCGTATTGCTCCTTCAGATCCTCCATGGCAGCCTTCACCTTGGCGCCCTCGGTACCGCCAGCCTGGCGGATGGCGAGCGCGAGGAGGCGGACCGCGTCGTACCCCTGGGCGGCCACCGAGGCCATGTCCAGGTGCGGTGTGCCGTAGCGTTTGCGGTACGACTCCATGAACCGGACCTGGTTCGGCTCGGTCGCGCCTTCTTCGATGAGCGTCTGCGGCGTGGAGGCCCCCTCTCCGTATGGGCCCGCGCCAGCCAGGAACCCCGAGGTCGCCAGCGTGAAGGTGCCGATCATGGGCGCCCTCCAGTTGGCCTTCTCCAGGGCGCGCGAGACGGAAGCGGCGTCGCCTCCCAGCGCGTACAGGAGCAGCACTTCGGCGCCTGCCGCTCTGGCGGCGGCGACGTGCGCGCTCATGTCGGGCTGACCGACCTTGAAGGTGCCCACGTACGCCGGCTTGAGACCGCGCTTGGCGATGAGCGACTCGAGCCGTCCGCGGCCTTGCGTGCCATAGGGCGAATCGTCGGCCAGGATGGCTACCTTGGTCTTCCCGCGCGCGGCGAAGGCCTCGGTCACCATCATCTCGGACTGGACGGCGTCGCTCGCCGCCAGCCGGAACACGTAGTTCTCCTTGGACCCCGCGAAGAGCTCGTTCACGTTCGCCCCGGTGGAGCCGGCGATGACCTGAGGGACGTGGCGCTCGTTCGCGACCTGCGTGGACGCGTTCGCCACTCCCGTGTTGACCGGGCCGACGATCGCGACGGCGTGCTCCTTCTCGATCAGGTCCTTCGCGATTCGCGGTCCATTCTCGGGCTTCGACTCGTCGTCGGCGTCGACGAGGACCAGCTTCTTGCCCAGTACGCCGCCGGCCGCATTGATCTCCTCGGCCGCCAGGTGCGCGCCGTTCTTCATCGCGATGCCCATGGGGGCGGATCCGCCTGTGAGGGGGCCATAGCTTCCGATGGTGATGGCGCCGCCGCCGGCCGCAGCCGCCAGCAGTGATAGCCACACGTTCAGCATGATCATGTCCGAACCCTCCGTGCAGAACGCCCGGCGCGGGGCTGCCGAGCCGGCGTGCAAGCTGTCCAACCAGGCGCCGCCCACGCGCGACCACGTCCGCGAGCCGGCCCATGGCCGCGCCCATCGAGAAC
>JBGQLS010000550.1:0-3224 GCA_041500205.1 Anaeromyxobacteraceae bacterium
CCCCTTGGAGTGAAGTGTGGTGCTGCCGCGGCCCCGATGCCCTCACCCTCCGATGGTAGCGAGGGTGCTGGTCGCCTCGCAGCGGCCTTGCTGGAGATGGTGCGACGCGGGCTTGGACGTGATGGCGGACTTGATGAGGCGGAAGAGGTCTTCCCCGAGCGCCCCGGACTGGAGCATGGGACGGAGCGGGATCTCCTCGCCGTCGAACAGGCACAGCCTGAGATTGCCCGCGGACGAGACGCGCACGCGGTTGCAGTTGTCGCAGAAGCCGGCCGAGTAGGGCGCGATGAGGCCCACCTTGCCTGCGTGGCCAGCGTGGCCGTAGTTCGTAGCCGGGCCGTCAGTCTTCTCCCGTGCGAGCCTGCTCCAGCCGCGTGCCTCGAGCTTCTGGCGTATACCGTCCGCCGGGAGGTGTTGCTCGCGGAAGAACGCGCCGTTGTCCCCCGTCTGCATGAGCTCGATGAAGCGGACGATCAGCGGCAGAGGCTTCGTCCAGTCCAGGAAGCGGTCGAGTTCGCGGTCGCAGAGTCCCTGCAGCAGGACCACGTTCACCTTGACCGAGGGGATCCCCGCGGCCAACGCCGCCTCGACCCCGTCGATGATGTGCTGCGGCCCGGGTGTCCCGGTGAGCCGTTCGAAGCGGGCGGGATCGAGGCTGTCGATGCTCACGTTGAGTGAGGCGAGTCCGCTGCGGCGCAGGGCCGGGGCGAGCTCCAGGAGCCGGTAGCCGTTCGTGGTCAGCCCGACCCTGCGGACCCCGGGGGTGCCTGCCACCCGTTCGATGATCTCGGTGATGTCCCGCCGCAACGTGGGCTCGCCGCCGGTGAGCCTGATCTTCCACACGCCGAGGCGGGCGAAAGCGTGCGCCAGCCGTTCGATCTCGGCGATGGAGAGGATGGGCGCACCCGTTCCCGCGGGGCACCCCTGGGGCAGACAGTACAGACAACGGAAGTTGCACCGCTCCGTGACCGATAGTCGCAGGTACTCGATGTGCCGTCCGAAACGGTCTTGCAGGTTGCCCATGGCCGAAGCGCTCTCCTCCTGACTGCGCGCGGTGCTCAATCCACGACCCGCCGATGGCGGAACGACCACTTCCGTATCGCCCCAGGCAGGTGGCTTCCGATGCACCCGATGATCAGGGCCGCTGCGATGGCGGGAACCGCCATGCCTGGTGCAGCGACGACGAGGGCGACCGCCGCCACGTGAGCGAGCACGAGAACGCCCCGCCCTTGATAGACCCAGTGACGGCTGTGGGAGGCCTCGTTCGCGAGGAGCGCCGCGCCCGTCAGGGCGGTGAGGGCGTGCCAGGGGCGCAACGAGGCGAGCTCGACGCTGAAGTGGCGGCCGCCGAAGAGGAGGGCCATGAAGCCGACGTGGGCCGTGCGCAGCGCGATGTTGACACTCCTCGAGCTAAGGACGGAGAGAAGTCCGTTCGCCGCGCCCATGCTCATGGCTCGCTCGGGAATCCATCGCGCAGGATCTGGACGTCCACCGGCGTTCCCGACTCGAGGTTGCCCTGGTCGGCTGGGAGGAGAGCGATCCCGTCTGCGAGGAGCTGGGTCCTGAGGATGCCCGTGTCCTGGTTGCCGGAGGGCCAGGCGAGGAGCGCGCCGCCTCGCCGCTCGAGCCGCACGCGAAGGAAGACGACCCGCCCTGGTTTCTTGGGGAGATCCTCCTGGAGGAGCGCCGGTACCAGCGGGCGGAGCCATCGTCGATGCCCCATCATCTTGAGCAGCGCCGGCCGCACGAACTCCTCGAAGGTCAGCAAGGTGGAGACGGGATTCCCGGGCAGGGAGAAGACAGGCTTGGCTCCGTTCATCCCGAAGGCTGTTGGGCGGCCTGGCTTGATGTCGATCTTCCAGAAGACCTGACGGACGGAGAGCGCCTGCAACACGTCTCGGACGAAGTCGCGATCGCCCATGGACACGCCGGCGGACGTGACGAGCGCGTCGGCCTCGAGCCCTTCCTTGAGCTGCGCCTCGAGCGAGGTCCGGTCGTCCTTCGCGATCCCGAGGAGGATCGGTTCGCCGCCCGCCTGCTTCACGGCCGCCGCCAGAGCGAAGCTGTTGCTGTCGGGGATCCTGCCGGGAGGGAGCGGCTGGCCGGGCTCGACGAGCTCGTCGCCCGTGGAGAGGATGGCGACGCGAACCCTCCGGACCACCGGGACCAAGAGCCTGGAGAAAGAGGCCAGCGCGGAGATCTCCGCTGGCCCCACCACTGTCCCCGCCAGGAGGACGGCCTCGCCGCTCTGGATGTCCTCGCCCTTGCGCCGGACGTGTGCACCGTAACGGACGGGACCGCGGACCAGGATGGCCCCGTCCCGCTCTTCGACCTCTTCCACCGGCACGACCGCGTCGGCGCCCGGGGGGAGCGGCGCTCCGGTGAGGATCTTGACGGCCGTCCCCGATGCCAGGACTTCGGCGGAGTGGCTGCCCGCGGGGAGGAACCCCGAGAGCGCGAGGCTGCGCGCGTTCACGCAATCCCCCGCGCGCACCGCGTAGCCATCCATCGCCGAGTTGTCCCAGCGGGGCATGTCCCAGGGTGCCTTCACGTCGGCGGCGAGGACGCGACCGAGCGCGTCCAGCGCGGGCGCGCTCTCCGCGCCCAACCTTGTGACATGAGAGAGGATGCTCTCCCTCGCTTCTTTGAAACTTGGCACGCGGCGCTTCCTCGCAGGATCTACTTCAGCATCGCTCGGGCCAACAGCACACCCATTTGCCCGCTGGCTGCTCAGTACTTCGAAATCAAAGGTCTTTTCGAGTATAGCGCGGTCCCGTGCCGAGCTGTCTCAGGCGCACAGTTGGCGCGTGACATGTCACGTAGGCGCGGCGGTCTAGCGCTCTATTCGGGTGAAGAGGACCTCGAGATGCCGTACTTGCGCACCCAGCGGTATAGCGTCATGCGCGAGATGCCGAGCTGATGCGCAGTGCGTCGAAAGTTCCACGTGCAGGACTCGAGCGCCGTGAGCAGCGCCCCGCGCTCCAGCTCCAGCCCGGACTCTCTCGCCTCCCCGCGCTCGCGCTCGAGGCCGGCCGGTGCATCGTCCAGCGACGCTCCGAGGAGGAGGTCCTGTGCCGAGATCTGGGGCTGCCGGGCGACCGCGGCAGCCCGGAGGATGACATTTCGGAGCTCGCGGACGTTTCCCGGCCAGTGGTATGCCTCGAGCGCCCTGAGGGCGTCGGCAGTGAGCGTGAGTCCGCGACGTTCCAGGTCGGCCTCGCCGA
>JBGQLS010000551.1:0-3222 GCA_041500205.1 Anaeromyxobacteraceae bacterium
CGATCACGCCTGCGACCCAAGTGAAGCTCCTGCGATTCCTCCAGGAACGGACCTTCGTCCCGCTTGGCGCGACGGAGGAGCGCACGGTGGACGCGCGTGTCGTGTCGGCCACGAACCGGGACCTCGACGCAGCCGTGAAGACCGGTACCTTCCGCGAGGACTTCTTCTACCGCCTCAACGTCTTCGCCATCGTGTCCCCGCCGCTGCGGGATAGGCGCGAGGACGTCATCCCGATCGCGGAGCGGTTCTTGGCGTCGCGCGGCGTCCCCGTGGCGAAGCTCTCGGCCGGAGCGCGCGAGCGGCTCCTTGCGCACAACTGGCCCGGCAACGTGCGCGAACTCGAGAACGCGCTCGAGCGGGCGATGATTCTCGCGGGGGAGGCCGAGATCCGGGCCGATCACCTGGGCGGCTCAGGGACGAGCGCCGCCGCTCGGCCCCGCAAGGCCGCCGACCTGCTCGCCGATGGATTCGATCTAGATGCGTTCGAGCAAGAGGTCGTCTACGCCGCGATCGAGCGAGCCGGCGGCAACAAGACCCACGCCGCGCGCCTGCTTGGCATCACCCGCCGCCGCCTCTACTCGATGCTGGCGAGCTTTGGAGCCGCGGAGAAGGAAGACGCGGAGTAGCGGCGGCGGACTTGTCGCGGCGAGGTTCACGAAAGACCCGCGCGCGTGTTGCGGTCGCAGCAGGCCTCGAACCGCCCACACGGTATCGCTCCGTTTGCAAAGCTGCAGGTGTACCGGTCCGTACTCCTGATCGTCCCGGGCGGTACGATCGAGGTGGGCCCGCGACGCGCAACCTCGCGGAATCACGCTCGGCACAGCCGTTGCTATTCACCTGGACACCGCATCCCGCGGCAAGAACTCAAGGTGAAAAGGGGTCCAAGTTATGAAGTGGATGAACGCCGGACTGACCGCAGCCGCTCTCTTCAGCGCTCCCGTGCTCGCGGATGACGCGCAGCAGACGGCGACCACGACCATGCGCGAGGCGATGGCCGAACAGGCGAGCATGCCGGCCGGGCCGCACGCCAAAGCTGGCGACCCGTCCTCCGACGCGAAGCCGAAGGCGGACACGCAGCAGGTGAAGACCATGAAGCACTCACCCGGCACGCAGCCCAGTCTCGCCGCGGACCAGGCGGCAAAGCAGGCCCATCAGCACGCGACGGTGGACGGCACCACCCAGGCGGACAGCATGCACGCCGCCATGGCGAACAACGCGGCCATGGGGGCGATGCGGACTACCATGATGGGCGGGGCGACTGGTACGTGCCAGGGAGGCTCGGACTGCCAGAACGCCGCTGGGATGACGCGGTCGATGAGTCCTGGCGCGGGCATGATGGGCGGCTCGACGAGCGGCGGATCGACCACCGGCGGCGCGACGCCGGGATCGCCCGGCACGACGACTGGCGGCAGCTCGACGCCCATGGGCGGCAAGCGGTAGTCGGCAGCGGCGGGTGCTGCGGCTCGGAACCGAGAGCGCCGACGGGCATCCGTCGGCGCTCGCACTCCGCACAGGTAGTGACTCCGACGACTGCCGTTCCATGCACCGCGTGACTGAATCGATCACACTGTTGCCAATCCATGCAGCTCGAGCACCCACTTTCCGTAAAGCACTCGGCGAGTGCAACCGTGCCAAAGGAGCACGCTGTGCGGGAGTTCCGCTCTCAACTACTTCTCCCGTTCTCCTATCGAACCGGGATCTCTGGGCGCGTTCCCTGGCATCTGTTCGCCTCTTCCGGGCACACCACATGCAGCTCGAATCGAAACCCACGGGCAATTGCCCACCCACGTACACTACCGAGGATTGATGCTATGAAGATACTACTCATCACGGTCGGCTTGGCGCTCGCTCCTGCGTTCGCGCTCGGCAGCGGCCACGCAGAGATCCACGTCGCGCTGCCCCAGAGTCCTGAGATGGCCGTCGTTCAACCCGGGGTCCAGGTCGTGGTCGGCCAGGACGACGAGGTCTTCTACACGAACCACCACTACTGGCTCCGCCGCGACGGGGGTTGGTATCACGCGGGGCACCACAGCGATCCCTTCGTCTACGTCGAGAGCCACCACGTGCCATCCGCACTGGTGAGCCTCCCTCTCGGACACTACCGTCACTATCATGCGCACCACGCCTACGCTGGCGATGACGGCTACAACGACGGCTACGGTCAGCATGGCTGCGGTGGCGGCGGCCATCGCCACTGAGAGTCCCGCCTGGATGGCGCGAGTTGCTCGGAGCGCTTCCGGAGGACGGTTGGACGTAGCGACGCAATGAGGCGAGGGCCGCCATGGGTCGCGTTCGCATCGGAGAGTTGCTGAAGGGCCGCGGGCTCATCGGCGACGCCCACGTCATCACCGCGCTCGCGGCCCAGCGCAAATCGGGCGAGCCGCTCGGTGAGGCACTACTCGGGCTCGGCCTGATTCGGGAGGACCAGCTCTTGTCTACGCTGAGCCAGCAATGCGGAGTCCCTGCCATCCGCATCGGCGACCGAGTCGTCCCGGCTGACGTGCTGGCCGTAATCCCCGAGAGGCTCGTCCGTCGTCATCACGTCTTCCCGCTGATGGTGGCAGCGAGGACGGCGTGCCGCCTTCTCCTCCTCGCGACCTCGACGCCGTCTGACCTCCTTCTGCTCGATGAAGTGGCGTTCGCAGCTGGGATGGCTGTCGTGCCGGCGCTCGCGTCGCGAGCCGACATTGCTCAGGCCGTTTCGCGCCACTTCGGCGAGGTGGCTGCCGCGTCGTGAATCGACGTGCTGCAATCCACCGCGCATGGCGCAGCTGCTGCCAGGCGGGACGCGCAAGCTCGCAACTGCCTCGCAGACAAGAGCCCCCGCCGGAGCCCCTTGAAGCCTCGCGGATGCGGGTGCTTCAGTGCTGGCCATCGCCCGACTCGCGAGCTGCGCCCCTCACCTCCATGGCCTCGGGCCGAGCGCCACCCCTCCTGGCATGCACCACAACCCGGTCGCCCTCGCGCAGCTGTGCTCGGGTGACGGGGCGCTTCCCGGCGATGAACCGCGTCTGGGACGTGAGCGCGAAGCTCTGATCCCCATGCTTGGTACTGATAGTGAGGCTACCGTCGGAGATGGTTTTCACGACGCCTCGTGCATCGGTCCCGCCCTCGTGAGCGCGTGCCGGCACCGATACGCACAGGGCCAACGCGCCCGCGACTGCTGCGAAGTACTTGCGTCTCATCTCTTACCTCCACGCGCGACAGGCAGTGGGTCCACCG
>JBGQLS010000552.1:0-3218 GCA_041500205.1 Anaeromyxobacteraceae bacterium
ACCGCACACCACTTCGCTGGCGGCCGGGACGTCTAAGACCTTCAGCGCCACGGTCACCGGTACGAGCAACACGGGGGTGACCTGGTCGGTGCAGGAGAGCAGCGGCTGCGGCTCGATCACGCAGGCCGGCGTCTACACGGCGCCCGCCGGCGCCGGGACGTGCCACGTCGTCGCGAAGAGCAATGCCGACGCGACCAAGAGCGACACCGCCATCGTCACGGTGACGGCGCTTGTCACGGTGGCCATCGCGCCGGGCTCGGGAGCGGTCGACGCCTGCCACTCCCTCACCTTCAGCGCCACCGTCACGGGGTCGTCGAACACCGCCGTCACGTGGTCGGTGCAGGAGGGGTCCGCCGGCGGGACCGTCACCTCGGGAGGCGTGTTCACCGCCCCGGCCACGGCCGGCACCTACCACGTCGTCGCGACCAGCCAGGCCGACTCTACCAAGAGCGCCACGATCGCCGTGGTGGTCTCGGAGAGGATCGTGTCGATCGCGGTGGCGCCGGGTTCGACCACGGTTGCGCCTGGCGCCACGATGCAGTTCACGGCAACGGTGACGACCACCTGCGGGAGCTTCACGGCGACGCAGACCCTCCTCGCGAACGGGACCGTGGTCGGGAACTGAGTCGCCGGGGGCGCAGGCCGCCCCCGCCCCGCCGGCACGTTGCCAGCTTCAGTGAGGACCTGCGGGTCACCGCGTGATGGGGGTGCGCCCGCAGGAACCCGTGCGGTAGTCGATCCGCGCGCCCAGTTGCACCACCTCGAAGTCGTTCCAGGACAAGCTCTGGAGGCTGCTGGCGTTCATGCCCACTTCCGACCATTTGTGGGTCGTGAGATCGTCCGTGGCCGCGGTGAAGGTGACGGTTCCGCCGTCGGCCAGGAACATGCCGTACTTCTTCAGCGCCCGCGCCACCACCCGCGCCCCCGTGCTCAAGCCGGAGATGTCCTTGGCGGCCTTGAGGCGGATCCGGGTGGTGTAGGGCGGCGCGGAGGCTGGGCCGCTCGTCTTGTCCGTGGAGTGGGTCCCCGGCCGCACGAAGATCTGTGGCGCACCCCGCTACGCAGACAAGACCGGTGAGGAATGGTCCGTCCTGGGACCGCCGAACCCGGCCGCGCGGAGCGGCGCGATGGCGGCAGGAACGAGACGCCGCTACGATACGCGACAGGGATGTCTGCAAAGATCGCCATCGATCGCGAGCGTATCGCTCAGTTCTGCCGTCGCCATCACATCCGGCGCCTGGCGCTATTTGGCTCCGTGCTCCGCGAGGACTTCCGGCCCGACAGCGACGTGGACGTGTTGGTCGAGTTCGAGGCTGGTCACGTACCCGGGTTCTCATTCGTCGACGTCCAGGATGAGCTCGCAGGGCTTCTGGGCCGCAAGGTTGACCTGCACACGTCGGCGTCGCTCAGCAGGTACTTCCGGGAACGGGTCGTCCGCGAGGCCCAGGATCAATATGTCGGAGCGTGACGATCGCGTTCGGCTGCAACACATGCTCGATGCGTCCCGGCAGGCGATCGCCTTCGTCCACGGCCGCCCGCGCGAAGACCTCGACAGCGACCTGCAGTTGACCCTTGCGCTCACTCGGCTCGTCGAGATCATCGGGGAAGCCGCCAAGAACGTTTCGGACCGGGAAAGGCAGCTCCATTCGCAGATCCCGTGGCGTGCCATCGCGGGGACGCGCGACCGGCTCGTACACGCCTACTTCGACGTTGACCTCGATCGCCTACGTGTACCAGCGGATCTCACCGCGACGCATCCGCGTTCTCCCAGCCCTCAGACTCCCAGGACAGCCCGTCGTCTTCGCTGGAGAACTCGCCGGAGGTCGGCGGCGCGACTCGGTAGGCTTCACGATCGCCAGCAGGCCCACGCGCTGCGGCCATGAGCGCCAGCTTGGCCAGGCGTACCAGTTCCTCGTGTGGCAACTTCTGCACCAGAGGCCAGAGGTCATCGGCTGTCAGCGCCGCGACTATCGACATGATGACAGCGTATGCGCCTCGCTGTAGCCACGCAACAGCCGGCGTCGGGGCATCAGCGGGGGCTTGTCCCCCGCTGTGGTTGCCCCTCACTGCGACGCGGTCGCGGACTCGCCTGCGGAGCTCTGGAGATAGTATCCAGGTCCAGTCCGTTGCGCCTGATTTAAGCCAGAGTATAATAGTGGCCTAAATGGGACGAACGCCACCGCACCCTTTTGTCGATGCGACGTCGCTCGCCGCCGCTTTCCGCGCCCTCGATGCGCGGCTCGCGCGGAGCCTGACCCTCATCGTGGGAGGCGGCACCGCGATGATGCTCGCGTATGGCCTCCTGGTCCGGACCACCGACGTCGTTGGCTGCCCGGCGACCGGTCGCTTCGATGACATCGCGGATTCGATCCGGGAAGTGGCGCGCGAAGTGGGGCTCGCCCCCGACTGGCTGAACCCGCACTACGAGGCCTTCGCCCACGTGCTGCCACAGGATTATGGCACCCGACTGCGAGAGGTCTTTGCCGGCAAGAGGCTCCGGGTGATGGCGCTCGGCGTCGAGGACCTGCTCGTGATGAAATGCTTTGCAGGCCGGGAGAAGGACGTAGGCCACGCACGGGCGCTCCTCCGGCGCGATCCTGACCTGGGCATCGTGGAGCGGCGCATCGAGGAACTGGTGGAGCGAGGTGTGTCCGGCGCGGTCGACGCCGCCGATTTCCTCGACGACCTCGTGGAGGAGACGTGAACGACCTCGCGCGCGTGCCGCTCGAAGAACGTGAGCTGCCGAGGCTCTACCATGAGCTGGGAGCCCTGGGCGCGCGCGCAGAGGGTCGGCCGGTGGCTTGGCGGTTCGAGCACCTGGCACCAGAGGAATTGGTCGTGCTCGGCGCCCAGGCCTCGCGGCAAGATCCGCGGCTCCTGTGGGTGGTGGTCGAGCTGCTTGCGCTGAGGTACGACCGGTTCGACCCACTCAAGCTGCGACGTGCGCTCGGTCGGGCGCGGTGGCCGGCGGCGTTCGCCGTCGCGCTCGAGTTCGCGCGAAGGGTCGCGCGGTCGGCCGAACTCGACGATGTCGCCACCTTCGTGCTCGGGCGCGTGACGCCGGCCCGGGGCGAGCGCTTCTTCCTGGGCACGCGTGCCTTCGGGGGGGCACTGGCGCGCCGCGACGTCGAGGAGTCTCTCGCCGAGTACACGCGGTGGGGATACTACTCGCGCGAGGAGCCGCTCGCGAAAGAGCTTGGCACAGCGGTCCACGGCAG
>JBGQLS010000553.1:0-3202 GCA_041500205.1 Anaeromyxobacteraceae bacterium
CCTTCGGCCTGCGACCTCAGGATGACAGCAACAGGTAGATTGCCTCATCCATCTCGACGGCGGTGCCACTAGGACTCCTCGTCCACCCATTCCACCCCGCGTTCCCTCGCGAGCAAGCGCAGCACCGCGCGCTTGCGCCGCTTGGCGGCCGCATAGAAATCGGCGACCTCTCGCCCGCTGTCCGTCGCCATCTTCTGCAGGTCGGTCACGCCCTCGAGCGCGCGCTTCATTCAGAGCAGGTTCACCTCGTCGCCCGCCTTCTCGAACATCGCGCACAGCTTCCCGAGCATCACGGAGGCCTTCGAGCGGGATTGCTGGGACGCCTCGAACACCAGCGCCTGCTCCTCGTGCGAGAAGACCGCCCACTCCGGGCCCCGGGCCTCCTCCGCCTCCCCCGGCTCGGCCGGCTTGGGCGGGACCAGCTTGAAGCCCTCGGTGACCTCGAGCTCGCGCATGAAGCCCTGCTCGGCTTTCCGCGCCGCCGCGCTCTCGGTGTCCTCGTTGGTCCACTCGCTCCAGACCAGCCGGCAGAGGCAGCTCGCGAGCGTCACTGATCCTCCCCCGTTTCCGTGGACACCAAAAATCGCACGCGAGTGCGGTAGGAGTGTTCCCACATGGCACGGAAGCGAAGGTCGTTCAGCGCGGAGTTCAAGGCAGAGGCGGTGCGGCTCTGCAAGGTCGGGGATCGCGGCATCGGTCAGGTCGCCCGCGATCTTGATCTGACCGAAGGCGCGCTGCGCGAGTGGGTGAAGCGTGCGGAGGTGGACGCGGGCCAAGGTCCACCGGGGGCGCTCACGACGGTGGAGCGCGAGGAGCTCGGGAGGCTGCGCAAGCAGGTGAAGCGTCTCGAGATGGAGCGCGAGATCCTAAAAAAAGCGGCGGCACGCTCAACCGTTCGATGCAACAGGGGGCGGTTGAAAGGCGGCTGGCATGAGGGTGAGGCGACGGCGAGGGCTCTCGGTTGGCGAGAGGGCGGACCTCTGGCGGCGGTGGAAGGAGGGGCAATCGCTGAGCGACATCGGACGCGCGCTCGACAAGGCCCCCGGCTCGGTGCATGGGTTTTTGTCAGCCCGAGGAGGCATCGCTCCGGCGGCGCGGCGGCGCAGCGATCGCGTGCTGTCCCCGCGCGAGCGCGAAGAGGTCTCTCGCCAGCTCTGTGCGGGGAGTTCCTTGCGAGCGATCGCGAGGTCGCTGGCGCGGTCTCCGTCGACGGTGTCGCGAGAGGTCGCTCGAAACGGAGGCCGTAGCCGATATCGCGCGGCCGACGCGGATGCCCGGGCCTGGACCACGGGCTTGCGGCCGAAGCCGTGCAAGCTCGCTCAACATCCGCCCCTTCGGCGTCTCGTCGCCGAGAAGCTGCGGCTCGACTGGTCCCCCCAGCAGATCGCAGGATGGCTTGCCCGCACCTTCCCCAAGCAGCCAGCGATGCGCGTATCCCACGAGACGATCTACAAGACTCTCTTCGTCCAGGCCCGTGGTGTCCTGAAGCGTGAGCTGCTGCGGCATCTACGGACGGGACGGCTGATGCGCCGAGCCAAGACGGCCAGCACCGCGGGGCAGCGGCGGGGGCAGATCGTCGACGCGGTATCGATCCGGGAGCGGCCTCCCGAGGTCGAGGATCGGGCGGTTCCCGGACACTGGGAGGGTGACCTGCTGACCGGGTCCTCAAACAGTCACATCGCGACCCTCGTCGAGCGCAGCTCGCGTTTCACGAAACTGGTCAGGCTCGAAGGCAAGGACACCGCCAACGTCGTGACCGCCCTCTCGAGGGAGATCCGCAAACTACCTACGGACCTACGCCGGACGCTGACCTGGGACCGAGGCCCCGAGCTGGCGCAGCACAAGAGATTCAGCGTGGCGACCGACGTGCAAGTCTACTTCTGCGATCCCCGCAGCCCCTGGCAACGTGGGACCAACGAGAATACCAACCGCCTTCTTCGACAGTACTTCCCTGACGGCACCGATCTGTCGGCGTACACGCAGCGCGACCTGAACGAGATCGCGAGGAAGCTCAATAACCGTCCGAGGAAGACGCTCGGCTTCGTCTCACCTGCGGAGAGGCTTCACGACGTGTTGCCTTGACGGATTGAGTACGCCGCGGCCTTCTTCGCGAAGGAAAACACGTGAGGTTCGTGTTCATCGCGGCGGAGAAGGCGTTGTACCCGGTGACGGTGCTCTGCGAGGTGCTCGGCGTGAAGACGAGCGGCTACTACGCGTGGCTCCACCGCCCCGCGTCGCCCAAGAAGATCGCGGACGCCCAACTCCTGGTCGAGATCAAGGCGGCCATGGTGCGCGGCCGCGGCGCGTACGGCAGCCCGCGCGTTCTTCGCGAGCTGCGTGCTCGTGGCATTCGCGTGGGTAAGAAGCGCATCGAGCGTCTGATGCGTGAAAACGGCCTGGAAGCCCGACAAAAGCGCCGCTTCGTGCATACGACCGACTCGCGCCACGAGCATCCCATCGCGGCCAACCTGCTCGACCGCGACTTCGACCCGAAGGCAGCCAACACGGCGTGGGCGGGCGACGTGACGTACATCGCGACGGGCGAGGGCTGGCTGTACTTGGCCGTGCTGCTCGACCTTTTCTCGCGACGGGTCGTGGGCTGGGCCACGAGCGCCGTCAACGACCGCCAGCTCGCCCTCGAGGCACTCAGCCACGCCGTGCGCACGCGACGTCCTGCGCCTGGCCTGCTGCACCACACCGACCGCGGGAGCCCCTACGCCAGCGACGAGTACCGCCAGGCCCTCGCCCACGGCGGCATCGTCGCCAGCATGAGCCGCACCGGCGACTGCTACGACAACGCCGTCGCCGAGAGTTTCTTCGCCACACTGAAGGCCGAGCACGTCGACCACGAGGACTTCGCCACCCGCGCCATCGGCACCGCGTCCATCGGCGACTATGTCGAACGTTTCTACAACACCGCCCGGAGGCACTCGCACCTGGGCTACGTCAGCCCCATCGAGTTCGAATTGAGATCCCAGACCGCAGCCCTTGCGGCATAGTCAACCTGTCCACGGCGACGGGGGAAGATCACACCTTGGCCGGGTCCCATCCGGAGCGTACGAGCCGCAGGTCGGCGCGCCCCATGAGGTCCTGCGCCCGGACGCGGCTCCTTGTCAGCTTGAACGCGAACCGCAGCGCGACGAGCCGCATCCCCGGGTAGTCGTGCTCGCGAAGGAGCGCGCCGAAGCGCTTCTTCTCCGCG
>JBGQLS010000554.1:0-3170 GCA_041500205.1 Anaeromyxobacteraceae bacterium
CCACGTCGTCCGCGTTGAGCCCGAGGCCCTCCACCGTGATCTGGCCGCCCGTCACCCGCAGCGCATCGAGACTCCCCGTTCCCCCGAACACCGGGGTCCCGGTGGTGAGCGTCCCGCGCCCGGCGTTGATGAATCCGCACCCGTTGCAGGTGATCCCGTTCGGGTTCGCGATCACCACGTCGGCCCTGTTCCCGGCCACCTCCATGTATCCCAGCAGCTGGCTCGCCCCGGCGCCGGTCACCTCGTTGAGGATGAGCCGTGCCGGGGTCTTGAGGAACGGGTTCGCCGCCACGTACCCGGCCAGCTCCGTCTGCGTGATCGTGAGCGCGTTGTTGAAGACGAGCCCCTTCCGCTCCACGTTGAACTCGCCGTACAGGTTGCGCGAGACGCCCGCCGCCGAGGGGTTCGTGATCTGGACGAGCGGCAAGCCGTTCGCCGTGGTGTCGATCCTGGGGCGGTTGGCCCCCGCGTTCGGGTCGGCGACCACCTGCGCCCGCGACGCCGCGGGCCCGGTCACGAAGGCGGCCAAAGTGAGGAGCGCCGCGAGCCGGAGTCGGCGGCGGTCGTGAGGTGTCCTGCAGGAGAGCACGGCGAGGTGTCGCGAGCGAGCAGGCGGCGCAGCCGTTGACGAGCTCTCATACGACATCATCGGTCGCTCCTCTCGACAGCTCTCATGATCAGAACTGGCATGTCAGCATGAATCCCAGCGCGGGTCGCGCGGTCACGAAGCCGGCCGGCCTGTGCAGCGCCCACCCCGCGAACGCGTCGTAGGAGAAGAACCTGTAGCCGCCGCGCAGTCCTACCGCGCTCCCGGTCAACTTCCTCCCCGGGAGCGCGCCCGCCGACGGCCCTCCCACCAGCGCCTGGTCGACCCCGGCATAGAGCTCCTGGCCGGTCCGACCCAGCGGCACTCCGATCTCGTTCCGCGTGTAGAAGCCGCTCTCCGCCGCCAGCGTCAGCTCGCCGTCGAAGCCGCGCACGGTGTAGCGATTGCCGATGGAGAACTGCTCGGAGAGGAAGAGCTTGCTCCACGAGTACTGCGCCCGCGAGCGGTTGAGGTAGCGGAGCGGCAGGCCGAGCAGGCGGAACGGCACGCCGAGGCTCAGGTCGAGCGTCGCGAGGTGATAGCGGGTGGTGGGGCTGGCGGGGTCCCTGTTCGCCGGGTCCTTCTGCGCCCACCACGGGATGCCGTGCCGGTACTCGAGCGCGCCGTCGAGCATGGCGGCCCCGAGGAACCGGCGGTGGCTCAGGCTCGCGCCCATGGCCGTGACGTTGCGCCGCTGCACCCTGATCTCGACGTCCTCGAGGAGGGTCGTCGCCCAGCGCTTGCCGAGGTCGACCTGCGCCCAGGTCTTGCTCCGTTGGTCGCGGTGGAGGACGCGCTGGACCGCGATCCCCGCCGCGGTGTTCCTACCCCGGTAGACGAACTCCTGCGACTGTCCGGCGACGGTCTGGTGGTAGCCATTCGTGCTGGCCGTCAGCGTGGCGGTCCAGTAGCCGTAGGGGACGGAGTAGAAGGCGCTCCCGCCGATGGTCCCACGGGCGTCCTCGCGCCCTCGCAGGGCAGGCCTGAGAGGCGCTTCTCCAGCGGAGCTACTGTCGCTCACGCCGTGAAGGTGGATGCTCACTGAGTCGTCACGTGAGGTGGACTGCTGGCGTAGGGGACATTGGGTTGGCGAGTAGCGGTCCATACCACGCGAGCCAGGTCTGCCCCCTGGCACCTCGGTTGTCGTTGTGAAGCGTCGTCTGGCTCCCCAGGAGTCCGCTGGCGGTGAGGGGTGGCCCTAGCGCAGCTCGTTACGTCCGACCCACTCGATGATGGCCGTGCGGATCGCCGCGTGGAGGGAGAGGCCCTTGGCCTTGGCCTTCTTCTCAACGCGCTCCCAGACAGCTATAGGAAACCGAACCGACCGGGGAGTTGTGGGGCCGGGTCCCTCACCCTTCTTCGGCCTGCCGCGCCGAGGCAGCGGCATGATGTGCCGCCCATCTGGCAAGAAGTAGCCTTCCTTGGCGATGCGGGCGGCGTGCGGGTTTCGGAGCACCTCCCCCTTGCTGAAGTCTACTTCTGGCATCTCACGCAGCGACGCCTGGGACGGCTCGCGCTGCTTACGTGGCTTCTTCATAGTTCCGCCTTTCATGCGGTGTCGCGCGACGGGCGCTGATGATTCGGGTCTCGTCCTTGCCCGTTTCGGCGTAGACGCAGAAGAGAAGGCGCTCCCTCTCCGATAGACCAATCGTGACGAAGCGTTCGGGGTGAACCGCGTCGACTTTCACGAGGGCAAGCGGATCCCCGAAGACCGTCATGGCCTCCTCGAACGAGACCCGATGCTTCCGCAGGTTGGACTCTGCCTTCTGCGGATCCCAGGTGAACCGCACGGCCATAAATGTAGTGCATTTATCGCCGCAGCGCGAGCCGTTGAAGGAGCCCGGTCCTCTCCGCCCTCGCTTCCCTGGTCCTCGACACTCGACGGGCCGTACCCCTGGCACGTGCGCAGGCGCAGCCGGAACAGCTCGACCCTGGCCCGGACTACGCCGCCGAGGCTGCCCAGGACGTCACCTACCAGGACAGAAGGTTCGCCCTCGCCGGCGGTGGACGGGCCTCGTCTCCACCTTGCCCCGACACCACTGCCCGGCCTGGCTCTCGCGGTATCATGGTGGCGCGACGCCCCTTTGGCCCGAGAGCCGTCGAGCAGGCGCGCTGCCACCCCGGGGGAGGGAACCATGAGCATTGTCCAGCGCTGCGCCGCCGTGTTCTGCGCCATCCTCGCCCCGCTCGCCGGGCAGGCCGCGGATGGGGGTCTTCCTCCGAACGCACCATACCCGCTCCTCCTCAAGGTCGGCGAGTCGGGCGCCATCTGCAAGACGGGCACGATCCTCTGCCCCGCCGCGGGGGTGATCTGCGACGACACCTCGATCGCGGTCGGCGAGACCACGGGAGAAGGGCTCGTCTTCAGGGGCGTGAAGCCGGGCGCGACGCTGTGCTCGGCGCAGGCCAGCAGCGGCCAGGGAATGCGGACGGTCTACCGCGTTACGGTCGTGCCCTGACTGCGATCGCAGCTTCCCCACTCTTGCAAGGCGCTGCGACGTCCATCACCCGGCACCCCGCGTGACGGTGCGCGGCGACGGAGTACAAAGCTCAAGCAAGTAGGTGGCGGCTATGGCGAGCACGC
>JBGQLS010000555.1:0-3163 GCA_041500205.1 Anaeromyxobacteraceae bacterium
CGCGCTTGTCCTGTTGTTCTGGCGAACGCGCTGGTGCTGGCTGGTGACGCCGGTCATCGTGCTGTTCGTGCTGCTGGTAGGCGTCTCGCGCGTATATTTGGGCGTGCACTATCCATCCGACATCCTCGCTGGATGGGCAGCCGCCATGGCCTGGGTGGTGGGCATACATCAACTCGTCGATCGGACCTCGCCACAGCCGGTAGTAGTCGGCTCGTAGTGTCCCGTCGAGGGCTGGGGGCGTCCGGCGAAGCACGAGGCGCGCTGCTCTGTTCCTCTGGCAAGCCCACGCCCGTGAACCGCTGCGCTTCCCCGCCATGTTCGTCGTGCCCGAGATGGCGCACTCCAGACTGGCGCCACCGTGTGCCCTCGATACGACGCGCCACATGCCGGGAGATCCCCCGGCACGGCCAGCGGTCACCCACCGATCGAGAGCTCTTCACCTCGTGCGCATCTGCTCGACGGCCCAGGCGGCGGTGGGCGCCATCCTCGGGAGAAGGCATCCGTCGACGTCGTCACGGTCGACGAAGTGCTGGTTGACGAGCGCGCCCCCGCACGGGCTTGATCCTCCGCAGCGCCCGAGACATCAAACGGCCTCTCACACCAGGAGGACGACGTGAAGCTCTTCTACTCCCCCGGCGCCTGCTCGCTCTCTCCGCACATCGTGCTCCGCGAGGCGGGGCTCCCCTTCGAGCTGGAGCGGGTCGACACCAAGGCAGCGCGGACGGAGCGTGGTATCGATTACCTGACCGTGAACCCCAAGGGCGGCGTGCCAGCCCTGCAGCTCGACGACGGTCAGGTGCTCACGGAGGGGCCCGCCATCGTCCAGTACCTGGCCGACCGCAAGCCCGAGGCGAAGCTGGCGCCGCCGGCGGGCACCTTCGAGCGCTACCGGCTGCAGGAATGGCTCAACTTCATCACCTCCGATCTGCACAAGGGCGTGGGCTCGCTCTTCAACCCGAAGATGCCCGTCGACTTCAAGCAGGTGATGAAGGAGCTCATCGGGAAGCGATTCGACTACCTTTCGCAGCAGCTCGAGGGGAAGAGCTTCCTACTCGGGCACTTCACGGTGGCCGACCCCTACCTCTTCGTCATTCTCTCCTGGACGCGCCACCTCGAGATCGACCTGGGGAAGTGGCCTGTTCTGCAGAAGTACATGGCGGGCATCGCAGCCCGCCCCGCCGCCCAGGCCGCCATGAAGGCGGAAGGGCTCCTCTGAGCGCTGCGGACAAGGATCTGCTGCGCTCGTGGACCGCGCCCGCGTCACCGCTGGCGCGTGAGGCCTACCCGCCCACCCTCCTCCGCTCGGCGTCGGCGACGGCCTTCCACTGGAAGAGCTCAAGGGTACTTCCGCCCGGTCGTGACCGGATCGGAGGCCATGAGCGGCGAGGCGGCCAGCTCGAACGATGCCTGCAGCCCGTTCGACGGGCGCAGCCTGAAGCCACCGCCGAGCGCGCTCTCCACCAGGATGGGGCCGCCCGGGACATAAGGCACGTCGGCACGCGCGGCGTCGCCGAGCGCGGCGAGACGCTCTTCACGCCCTTGCGGCGCCGATCCTCCACGTCGGCGAAGTAGGGCGTCCCCGGCGTGAAAGAGACACCAACCTGCCACGGGGCCCACATGCGAGGCGGCAGGGCAGCGCCGAACGAAGTCGCCACGCCTGCACGCGTCTCGGGGGCGCGCATGCGCAAGCCAGTTGCAGGATCGAGTAGCCCGGGGCACTCTCACGCTCCGCGCGATGCCCCGACTCCAAAACAAGCTGCAGGGACCCAAGGCGCCCGCGCTGTACAGCTACGACGGCCTGCTGGTCGACATCGCGCGGGTGATCGAGGATGCGCGGCATCTCGCTGCGCGTTCCGTGAATGCGGTGATGACGACGACCTATTGGCTCGTCGGCCAGCGCATCGTCGAGCAGGAGCAGCGTGGAGCTCCGCGTGCCGGTTATGGAGAGACGCTGCTGAAGCGCCTGGCACGCGATCTCTCGAAGCGCTTCGGTCGAGGCTTCTCCGAGCGGAATCTCGAGCAGATGCGGGGCTTCTACCTCGCCTGGCCGATTCCGCAGACAGCATCTGCGAAATCCCTCCTGCCGCCGGGCGCCGGCCGGCGAGACATTTCGCAGACGGCGCCTGCGAAATACCTCGATGCCCCTTTGCCCCGGTTCCAGCTCCCTTGGTCTGAGGGACTCCCCAACAAGATCCTCGCGGCCGAGTACCGCACGACGCTCCCGGACGAGGAGACGATCGCGGCCGACGGCGCCGTCGTCTTCCTCGAGCGCCTCTCGCCGGTGCTCGAGCACGTTGACAGCTCCTCGGGCACGATCGGCACCGCGGTCAACAACGCGATCGCTGAGCTCATCTCCGTCATCGCCGCCGCACCGGCCGACCCGCAGACACGCGAGGCCTGGCTCGAGCGCCTGTGGGATGCTCACGAGGCGGACCAGATCCCGTACATCGAGAGGCTGGCCGACTACTGGGCCGAGCTCTGCGCCTCGGAGCAGGCGCGCCGCGCGCGATCTCGCCGAGGAGAAGCCGGCCTTCGCGGTGGGCGCCGGCATGCTCGCGCTACAGTGGCTCGTTCAGGGATACGGGTACGAGATCACCGGCGGTGACGTCTGGGCCGCGTACTCGAGCACCTTGAAGGCCGCGGAGAAGAACGGAAGCGTCGTCGAGACCCGCAAGCGCATCAGGGAACTCGTAGCCGCCGAGGCAGCTGGAGGGTTCGTCGCGAGGATCCTCGGACGAGAACTCGGGCTGCCGGGGCCATCGGGGATCTCGTGATGCCCTGTTGTCGCTGTTCGCACCCGGCGCACAGGGAGTACCTGGAGCCGAGCGCCTTGGCGGCGCGATCCTTGGCGAGCCGCGAGCCTTCAGACCGGGTAGTCCAGCGCCTCGGGGATCATCACCTTCGAGACGGATTGACCCTGCGTCAGACACTCCAGCCCGTCTCACTGTTCCGGGCGAGGTATGCCGGATTCGGCATATACTTTCTGAATGGGCCGGAAGGGCTCCGCGCGGCAGCCGCCGCCAGTTCAACGAGAGGGAAAGCCACTCGCGTGGCTCGCTGGCGAGCTGAAGACTCCTCCGATGTCGAGCGAGGCGCGCGTGGAGGGCGGGATGCTCCTGCGCCGGTTGCAGCGGGGCGAAACGCTCGCCATGCCGGAGTCCAG
>JBGQLS010000556.1:0-3146 GCA_041500205.1 Anaeromyxobacteraceae bacterium
GACGATGTCCCAGGCTAAAAATGAAATAGCGCCTTTGGCGCTAAACACATACAGCGCCGCAGCGCCGGCAAGGTGACACGATTCTACCCAAGGCTAACAACCCGCGCAGTTTCACTGTCGCGTGCGCGGTGTTATTTTTGTCTAGAGATTATGAAGAAGCGACTTCGCCATGGCGTTCGTGTCATCGCGATTCTCTTCGCCGTCGCTGTTGCAAGCGAGAAGAACTGCGAGCCTGGGCTCTGCGACGCCAAGGGAGCGGTGGTGACCGCCTCACTTGTTGCCGCCGCAGTGGCCGGCGTCTCCTCGGTGTGGGGTTTCGTCCAAACCAGCCGATGCGGTTCGCGCATCGACGCGTGGTGTGCGGACCACGGCGGATGTGCCGCGCGAACCGAGTCGGTGGCACCGGCAGCGCAGGCGTGGGTGGCCGACCGGATGGCGGCGCAGCTGCGCCGCTCCTATGCGGGAAAGGCTCAACCGCTGGCGAAGCAGTAGCCGGCGTTGACCTTGGTGAGGCGGCCCTGCGCAGTGAGAGCGGCCAGGCGGTCGCAGAGCGTCGCGGTTCGGACGCGGCAGGCGGCGCGCAGCTCGGCGAGCGGGACGGGGCGACCGGCTGCGGCGAGGGCACAGGT
Source organism: Anaeromyxobacteraceae bacterium (assembly GCA_041500205.1). Taxonomy (GTDB): domain Bacteria; phylum Myxococcota; class Myxococcia; order Myxococcales; family Anaeromyxobacteraceae; genus Anaeromyxobacter_A. Next base: position 630 of record JBGQLS010000556.1, read on the forward strand.
GATGCGTTCGTCCACCGACGTGGCGACCGGCTCGGACGAGGTTGCGCGCAGCGCGACCAGGTTGTCGAAGTGCAGCTGGACGGTCCAGCCCTTGTGCGCGGCGTATTGCGCGAGCAAGGCCTGGCGCACCGGGGCGGCCATTGCCACCTGCTGGCCGGCGTCCTTGCGCACCTTGCGCCGCAGCACACCCACCGGGTCGCACCGTTCCTTGATGGCCTGGTAGTACCAGCGTTCGATCGTGGAGACGCCGAAGCGCGTGGGCTCGCCGGTGGCCGGGTGGCGCCACTCTCGGGCGGCGAGCTTCTCGAGCGCCGCACGCAGCTCGCCCTTCCCCGGCGGCGCGGCGAGAAGGTGCCCCACCACCGAGAAGCGCAGGTGGGCCCAGGACTGGTGGACGGACGGTTCTCGACTCTTTGTCACATGGCGCTCCCGGAATCGAAGGAGCGCGCACCGTAGACGACCTGCTGCCGGCACTACGAGAGGCGTCTTCTGCGGATCTGCCGCGGCCCTCAACCTGCGTGCGCGAGCCCCGCCCCGCCGGTGATGGGGCCGAGGAAGCGCAGGAGCGCAACGAGTCGCGCTTCGTCGTCGCCGGCGAAGCGCTCGAGGAGCGACGCGGGGAGGCGGCCTGGCTCAGCCGGCGGCATGAAGGCCGCCGCCGCCGATCGCCAGAACGGGCTCTCCGCGAACACCTCGCGCCACCACCTCCGCCACCGCTCCACCCGGCTCACCCCGATGTGCTCGCGCAGCTTGCGCATCCGCGCCGGGGTCGCCCCGTGCCGCATCGCCGAGACCAGCACCACTATCGCGCCGAGGTACACCTTGCGCCCGAGGAAGCGGAGCGAGGGCGGAGTGTGGCGCGCTCGGCAGCCGTCCTCCGCGCAGCAGAAGCTGCAGCGATGCGTGGCGTCGTCGCCGAGTTCGAACAGGCCTCTCGGCTTCCGCCTGAAGACTGCGGAATGCAGGACGCCGCCACAGCGCCGGCAGCCGCCAGCCTTCACCTCGCCCGCACGGTCCTCGTCATACATGCCGAGGAGCAGGTACAACTTCGGATCGCACACCAGCTTCTGCCACGACAAGAGGACCTCCTTGAGCGTTCACCCCGCTACGCCCGGAAACGAGACCGCCAGCCTCGATGCCGCCTCCGCGGTCCTAAGCGGTCCATCATGGCAGCTCTTTCCCAACGATTTGCTCGTGTTCGAGCACGTCCTCGGTCCGAACGGACCTTCGCGCGTGCTCATGTGCTTTCCGGAGTTCTGTACGCATCCCGGGTGCACCTGCCGAGAGGTCACGCTGAAGGCCGTGACTCTCAGGCTCGCCACTCCCCCCGACAGCTATGAGGGACTCCGGCGGCTGATCGACGAGGCAGAGGCCAGGTTCTTCCAGATCGACCTCGACGCGGGGCTCGTGGACCGGGTCCGCGGCGAAGACCAGCGCCCGCAGCTGGAGGACGAGTGGCTCGTGTTCCTCCGCGACCAGGTGGACGGGGATCTCCTCGATCGCCTACACGGACGGTGGATCAGGGCCAAGGGCGTCAAGGAGTCACGCGGCTGGCGCTCCATCGACTGGAGCAAGCGAGACCCCCACGAGATGGTCATCTGGGAAGAGATGTTCCCGGAGGATCGCGTCGATCACTTCCTCCTCAACGACCGCGTCTTCTTCGCCTCCGAGCACTACTGCAGGAAGCCGGGCTGCTCGTGCGAGGAAGCCCGAGTAGGCTTCACGGAGATCGAGACCGGCGGAAAGTGGCGCGACCTCGGGTCCATCCGAGTCGCCCTTCCAAGCGGCACCGCTCGCGACCGCGAAGTGTCGCGTCGCGACGCCGCGCTTTTCAATGCGCTCTGGGCCGCCTACGGCAAGCGTCACCTCGTCGGCGCCCGCCTCACTGAACGCAACCGACGGATCCAGCTCATCGTCCCCGACCTCATGAGCGCGCCGACGACGAACACGTCGGCGCCCTCCCTCCCCAGGACTGGACGCAACGATCCCTGCCCCTGCGGCTCGGGGAAGAAGTTCAAGCGCTGCTGCGGTGGCTGACGTCGCGGTCGTCGTCACCTTGTTCGAGGGGGGCCACCCCCTTCCCCTCGAAGACCGTGACCACCCAACGTCCGTTCACCATCAGATTCCCAGCTCAGGCTCATGGTAGACGGCGAGCTGATGGCGCAGGGCGAGCACCTCAAGCTGGAGGGTGGCCCGTGCTCGGAAGCCAGCGCGGAGAGAAGCGACGAGGGCGAGCAGGACCGCTTTCATGGAGGGCGAAGGCTACCCCACCTCTGCGGTGCCTGCCGTGAGTCGTTGGCTCAGGCCCATCGCACGCGGAACGTCCGTGATCCCAGTCGCTTCGACATTCTCGGGACGGACAAGTTGTCGCTCATCAGCGCGTCGTCGAGCTTCGCGGCCAACGCGGCCTGGGGGATGGAGCGAGCGTTGGGGACGATGAACGCGCCATGGAGAAAGGAAGCGACGAACGGTGCGTGGTCCGCGAGCAGCAATCGCCAGCCGGGATGCATGCGGCGC
>JBGQLS010000557.1:0-3109 GCA_041500205.1 Anaeromyxobacteraceae bacterium
CGACCCGTCTTCGGCTGCGCCAGCAGAGCCGTCGCAGCCTCGCGCCCCTGCTCCTGTCCGCGACGAGACGCGGCCAGGAGTACTCCGCGACGAGCGCGGTCAGAGGTTCAGCCCGAGCCCGATTATCGATCGGCCTTCCGGTCATCGATCCTGATCCGCGCCTGGTGCGCACGGCGTGACAGAGGGAAAGCGTGTGGCCCGTAGATGCCACGAGCCGGGCGCGGGCTCGGGAGACCGCTCGAGCGCGAACCTCCGTGCTATAAACCGCCGCCTTGTCGCCCGAGGTGCTCATCGTCGCCGCCGAGGCGAGCGCTGACATGCACGCCGCGCGCGTGTTGGAGGAGTTGTGCAAGCTCCGGCCCGGGCTCACGGCCTTCGGCATGGGCGGCGCGAGGCTGCGTGAGGCAGGGCTCGAATCGCTGCGCCAGGCCGAGGAGATGTCTGTCATGGGCGTGGCGGAGGTCCTGCCCAAGATCCCGGTTATCCTCGGAATTCTGCGCCAGCTGACCGCCGCGGCCGAGGCGCGTCGGCCCACGGTGGCGCTCCTCGTGGACTCGCCCGACTTCAACCTACGCCTGGCGCGGAGGCTGAAGCGAATCGGTACGAAGGTGGTCTATTACGTCTCGCCGTCCGTCTGGGCCTGGCGGCGAGGGCGCGTGCGCACCATCGCGCGGGTGGTGGACCGGATGCTCTGCATCCTCCCTTTCGAAGAGGCCTTCTACGAGCACAGCGGGGTCTCGGCGCGGTTCGTGGGCCACCCGCTCGCCGAGAGGCCTCGCCCGGAGGAGCCTGGCCGCTATCGGCTGGCGCTCGGGCTGGCTGCGGGGCGCACCACCATCGCGCTCCTGCCGGGCAGCCGGCGCTCCGAGGTGAAGCGCATCTTCCCCCCCATGCTCGATGCTGCCGAACGGATCCGCGCCAGGCACCCGGACGCTCAATTCGTGGTCCCGGTGGCGTCGACGCTCGCCGAAGGCGTGCTCGAACTGTATCTGGCCAAGCACTCCACGCTCGAGGTGAAGCTCGTTCCCGGCCGCGCCGACGCAGCGGTGGGCGCTTCCGACGCGGCGCTCGTCAAGAGCGGCACGTCCGTGCTCGAGGCCGCGCTCATGCTGCGTCCCATGGTGGTGGTCTACCGCCTGTCGTGGCTCAGCTACTTCATCGGCCGGCTCTTCGTGCGGCTCGCTCATTTCGCCCTGGTGAACCTCCTCGCGGGCCGAGCGCTCGTCCCCGAGCTCCTGCAGCGGCAGGCAAGCCCGGAGCGGATGGCCGCCGAGATCGAGCGCCTGCTCGAGGACGGCCCCGCGCGGGCCGAACAACTTCGCGGCCTCGAGGAGGTGCGCGCCTCGCTCGGAACCCCAGGCGCACCGCGTCGGGTGGCCGAGGAACTCTTGAGCTTGCTGCCGGGCGCGTCCGCCACGTGCTCGACCTCACCCCCGCTCTCGATCTCGCCCTCTTCGGCTGCGCCAGCAGAGCCGTCGCAGCCTCGCGCCCCTGCTTCTGGCCGCGACGAAACGCGGCCAGAAGTCCACCGCGACGAGCGCGATCAGGGGTCCACCCCGACGGACGGCAACCCGATCCGATCATGAGCCGACCCGCCGAATCCCCGCGCCGCGCGCTCGTCTGCCTTCCCACCTACAACGAGCGCGACAACGTCGGGCCCATCACGGCGGCCATCCTCGACGCGACGCCCGAGGTGGACGTGCTCGTCATCGACGACAGCTCCCCCGATGGTACGGGCGAGCTTGCCGACGCGATCGCCGCCCGCGAGCCGAGGGTGAAGGTGCTTCACCGCCCCGGCAAGGAAGGCCTGGGAAAGGCCTACCTGGCTGGCTTCTCCTGGGCGCTCGCGCGCGGATACGCGCTCGTCCTCGAGATGGACGCCGACTTCTCGCACCATCCCAAGTACCTGCCCGACATGCTGCGAAGGGCGCGCGAAGCGGACGTCGTGCTCGGTTCGCGCAACGTGAAAGGCGGCGGCACCGTGAACTGGGGAGTGGGCCGAAAGCTCCTTTCGCGGGGCGGATCCTTATACGCCCGTGCCATCCTCGGGCTTCGCGTCCGCGATCTGACCGGTGGCTTCAAGTGCTTCCGCCGCGAGGTGCTCGAGGCCATCGACCTGCCCAGCGTGCAGTGCTCGGGCTACGCCTTCCAGATCGAGCTCACCTATCGCACCATCAGGAAGGGCTTCCGGGTCGTCGAGCTGCCCATCGTCTTCGAGGATCGCCGCGTCGGGCAGTCGAAGATGTCCCGGCGGATCGTGCTGGAGGCGATCACGAAGGTGTGGTCCATTCGGCGGACTCGATTCCCCGGGACCCTGTGATCCGCGAAACGCTCAGCTTCGCCTTCGTCGCGTTCTCCGCGGTGTTCGTGGTGGTGGACCCGTTCACGGCGGTCCCGTTCTTCCTCGCCATGACTGGCGGGGACTCCCCGGAGCACAAGCGGGAGACGGCGCGCCGCGCCTCCGTGGCAGCGGGCCTCATCCTCATCGCCTTTGCCCTCGCGGGCGCGCTCATCTTCCGGGTGCTCGGCATCAGCCTGGGCGCCTTCAAGATCGCGGGGGGCGTGCTCCTCCTCATCATGTCGGTGGACATGCTGCGCACCCGTCAGCCAGAGGCGCGCATCACCGCGGGCGAGGTCGAATCGGGCGCGGAGAAAGAGGACGTGGCGATCGTCCCGCTGGCGATGCCGCTCCTGGCCGGACCGGGTTCCATTGCCACCGTGGTGGTGCTGATGGGGCGCGCCCGCACACAGCACCTTTGGCACGGCGCCATCGTCCTCGCCGCGATCGCATTCACGTCCGCGCTCGCCTATGTCATCCTGGCCGGCGCGGCGCGCGTGGACCACGTCCTCGGGAAGACCGGGCTCAAGATCGTGGAGCGCGCCTCGGGGCTCCTCCTCGCCGCCATCGCCATCCAGTTCATGATCGACGGCGTCGGGGAGTCGCTGCCCGGACTCATGCGGCGGGTGTGAGCGCCAGTCCGGCGGCGGCGAGGAGCAAGCGCGCGCGAGGGCCCAGCGCGCGAAGCTCGCCGCGCCGCCGGAACACCGCGAACGCCCCGGTCGCCGCGCCCGCCAGCACGAGCCGCCAGGCCGCGATGGCGAGCGGCGC
>JBGQLS010000558.1:0-3087 GCA_041500205.1 Anaeromyxobacteraceae bacterium
CCGCCGCCGTCGAGGAGCGCGCGGACGTCCTCGAGATCGCGCAATTCCGAGCGGCTCAGGAGCGCGCAGAGCTTCGCCACCAGGATCTCGTGCGGTGGGTCCACGAAGATCCGGACGCCGCCGAGCACATGCTCCGCCGGGCCGGCGACGGCAGGGACCGGGTCGGCGACGAGATCGACCACCACGACGTCGGAGGCGCGCGCTACGCGAAGCCGGCAGAAGGCCGGATCACGCTGCAGGATCTGCACGGAGAACCCGGCGTCCGCGAGGCGACGCTCGACCTCCACGTCCAGTGCAGCAAGGCTCTTGCCGAGCCAGAACAGATCGAGGTCGCGAGTCGCTCGGTGCCGGGTGTAGAAGCCGGCCAGCGCGGCGCCGCCAACCAGCCGCCAGGGGGGCACGATCCCCGCGAGGACATGGAGAACGTCCCCCTGCGCTGACGTCAGCCTACCCTCGCCCATGCCCCTCTCCGCACCAGCGGTCGAGGAGCCAGCGCCACATAGGTGCTGAACGGCCGAGATAGCGTTCCAGGCGAGGCCACAGCTCGGCGATGTCGGCCAGGCGGACGAACACGAACACGTCGTCGGGCTTCGCCTGGCGCATCAGCTTGCCCACGAGGTACGCCCTCACGTCCACGTCGCGATCCCGCAGTTTGGCTTTGAACTCGTCGATCGTCATGTCGACGTCCCACAGGAAATAGGGGCGTCCGTCAGCGTCGATCATCCGGTCGGGAGCGGTGGGGTTCAGGAGCGGCATCGGTCGCGCTCAGTATATCGTCCGGCCATCGAGCAAGCATGGCCGGGACCCTGTCCGCGGTGGAGCGGGATGCTCGTCATCTGCGCCGGCGGACGAGAGCCAGCTGGAGCGGTGCGACGCTCAGGCCCAGCACCGGCGCCACGTCGCGGTACGGGCGAAGCGTGCGGCCGAGCTTCACGAAGGGAGCGAGGTTCGAGCGGCTCGCCCAGAGCCAGGAACGTAGGTGCTCGTCAAGACGACCGGCTTCGACGCTGGCGAGTTCGCAAAGGTCACGTGCAACCTCGCCGGCGGGACCGCGCCGAAGGCAGCTGACTTCAGCCTCGGCGGATCAAGGCGGTCGGCCAGCACGGGGCGACGCTGGAGGGGCTCGAGGCAACGTTCGCGATCGCGACGCGCTGAATCTGGCCAGCGCCGGCGTTGCCGAGATCCGCCGGGAACGGGCGCCCCGGCGCCGAGCTCTGCCGTCCAGTCGACCCTCCACACCCTGTCCGCCGTGAAGAACGTTACGGTGGGGTTACCCGTTAGGGTGCACCCGCGTGCTCACATCAGCTCCCGCCGCGTGTCCTGGTGGCAGGTGCAGCACGACGCGCCGGGCGCCGGCGCGTGCTCCACTTCTTCACGAGGCCCTGGAACTCGCGGCGGGCCTCAGCGCTCGCTGCGAAGACCGCCTTCATCTGCAGGTCCAGCGAGACCTCCGGGTCACGATTCTCGAGCTTTGCCACGCGGGGCTGGCTCGATCCCATGAGCTTCGCCAGGTCAGCCTGAGACAGGTGACTCCCCACCCGGAGCGTTCGGACCGCGTCGCCCAGCCGAAGCTTCGCCTCGACCAGCGCCTCCTCCGCCTCGGTCATCCCAAGGAACTCGCTCGCTGTGCCGACCTTCCACCCGGCCTGCTCAAGCCGTTCCTTCTGCGCTCTCTTCATGGCTCATCCCTCGACTTGAAAGCCGCCAACCGACGCTTGCAGTTCTGATCACGTCGACGGGCGTGGTCCTCGTCTCCTTCGCGAACACGTCGAGCACCGCGATCGCGACGTTCCCGATAGCAGATGATTCGCCACTCCTTCTTCTGCGCGATGTCGTCGATCCGCAGCTCGTGACAGCGCGCGCCGATCGACGGCATCGGCCTCGACTCCGGCATGGCGAGCGTTTCGCCCCGCTGCAACCGCGCAGGAGCATCCCGCCCTCCACGCGCGCCTCGCTCGACATCGGAGGAGTCTTCAGCTCGCCAGCGAGCCACGCGAGTGGCTTGTCCTCTCGTTGAACGGCGGCGGCTGTCGCCCGGAGCCCTTCCGGCCCATTCGGAAAGTATATGCCGAATCCGGCATAGTCAAGACGCGTCAGTCCACCCCCGGACAAGGAAGGCCGCTTCGCCGCGCCCAGGGGTCACAACTCCCTTGGGATCGCGAACAGGCAGCGAGCGCCATGAGACCGGCTGAGGCGCAGGTCCAGTGTTGCGAGCTTCGCCTCCAGCGCCTCGGCGAGGGCGACGTACCAGGCGTCGTAACAGGTGAGGTTCCCGCGTAGCTCCCAGACACGGGCGGCGAAGGGGTCGTACGGATACAGGTCAATTCGGAGATCGAGGAGGTCCGCATGGGCGAGAGCTGCCGAATCCGCGGAGAGATCGCCATTCAGCACCGCTCGGCGGAGGATATTCGCGACCTCCACGGGCATGAGATGGGGGGCCGCGAGCTGATTGGTGCCGAGCAGCTCGTGCGCCCACGTCCCGTCCTTGCCGCTGTCGATGAGCGCGGCGACGACGAGCGATGCGTCAACGACGAGCATCAGCGTCGGTCGGCGTCGCGGTGAGCGAGGATCTTCTCCGCCGGGAGACGGCTGCCGGTGCGCTGCTTCCGCTCCCGAACTCTTGCGAGGACTGTCTCGACGTCGGGACGGCTCGCCAGGTCGATGAGCTGAGCGCGGAGATACTCCTGGAGCGAGCGGCCGCTGGCCGCTGCCCTCGCCGCGAGCTCGTCTCGCGCCTTGTCCGGCACGTCCCTGATCGTGATCGACGTGGCTATGATGCTATTATGCTGCTAACCCTGCCGTAATGCAAGCACGCGCCAACGGCTCGGTGTACCTGGGCAGGCCCAGGATGAGTCGCAGGGATGGTCGGACGAGACGGAGACGTCGAGGTCTGTTCGGTGGGGTGGAGGTGGGGTGAGGGGCCAGAGCATTGCCCCTCTCCCCCAGCGGGGGAGAGGGCCGGGGTGAGGGGCCGCACGCTCACGGCTGATGACCGCCCAGATGTTCTCGAGCACGCGCTTCGTCTCGACCAGGTTCTCTCGATCAGTGAACCTTGGGATCCGAACCCCGCGGATACGCAGATACGCC
>JBGQLS010000559.1:0-3086 GCA_041500205.1 Anaeromyxobacteraceae bacterium
ATCTCGCGCATGGACCTGCTCTTCAGGATGCGCAAGGTCGTGTGCGCCGTGGCCCCGGAGCTGCCGAAGCTGCGCGCGGATCGCCAGAAGCTCACCCAGGTGCTGGTGAACCTCGTCCGCAACGCGCTGCACGCCACGGAGGACGGTGCGGCGGTGCGGGTGGGCGCGCGCGTGGTGGCGAGCGGCGAGGTCGAGTTTGCGGTCGAGGACGACGGCCCGGGGATCGCGCCGGACCAGCGCGAGAAACTGTTCCAGCCCTTCGCCTCGACCAAGGGTGAGAAGGGGCTCGGGATGGGGCTCTATATGGCGAAGCTGATCGTCGAGTCCCACCACGGTCGGATCAAACTGGCGGACCGGCCCACGGGAGCGCGTTTCGAGGTGGTGCTGCCGGCAATGGGAAGCGTCTCGATATCGTAGCGGGGGCTACGAGGGGTGCATGGATCTGCACGACAGGCGCAGTGAGAACCATGAGCGAATGGACGCTGTAGCGTCGATCCCGGTCGAACCCTGAACTTGGAGATCGTCTCGCCCCCGCTCGACGCTCCGGCGACGCGGAATGGTTTGCAGAAGGCGAACGGCTCGATTAAGGAAGCGGGTCCAGCAAGGTGCATGAGCTGGCACGGCCGAACGGTTCGCCTTCGATGAGCGGCGCGGTTCCGCAGAATGGCCTGGCCCGGTCCAACGACGCGGCTCCACGCAACGGTGCGGCAGCCCCGGCAAATGGCGCCGCCCCGCGCAATGGCTCGGCTGGCCCGAACGGTGCGGCCTCGCAGAACGACACCGCCCGCATACGCACCTACGAGGAGCTCGACGGGGCCGAGGGGCGCGCGGTCTTCTTCCGCCCGCACCGCCACGCGGCGGCCGAATTTGCGCCGCTGCAAGGCATCGTGAGGGTTGAGATCGAGGGCGCGGTCCGCGAGTGCGCCCTCCGGGACGTGTCGCAAAATGGCGTTGCGTTTGCCTCCCGGGAAGACCTCCCCGTCCGGCTTCGCCAGCGCCTTCACGTCGCGCTGCGGTTCGACGCGCACGAGATCTTTCGAGGAGCGGTCCGCGTCGGCTCGGTGCGCACGCACGAAGGCTGCACGGTGGTCGGGGCCTCGTTCACGGAGTCCCTGCTCGACATCGACGAGCTGCTGCAGCTGCGCACCGTGAGGAGTTGGAACGCCGAGGGCGTTGCCTCACGCATGCAGAACAAGGCCTGGCGCGTCCCAGGCGCTGACCGGTTCAAGTCTCTGGTGGCCGAGCTAGGGCTCTTCTTCGAAGATGCAGAGCAGGAGCTCGCCGATCTGGAACGGCAGCTTCCCTGGCACGTGGTGCACGGACCGACCAATCCCGCGCAGACGGCGCTCATATCCCGGCTGCGCGCCGAGTTCGTCCCCGATACCGTGCGCATGAGCGAGGAGATCGATGCCGCGCTCAGGGAGCTGCCGGATGGCTACGATAATCCCGGGGCAAAGCATTGGTCCGTGCGCCATCTTCACCGGTTCCTGATGCAGGCCCCCGTCCTTCATCGCGCGTACCACAAGCCTTTCGGGTACCCCGGCGATTACGAGGTGATGAACTTCATCTACACGCGGCCCCTGGAGGGCGCGTCCCTGTTCGCGCGCGCGGTGGGACTCGCCTTTGCCCAGACGCGGGCGCCGGCAGCGGTGCGCAGCCGCAAGGACCTCGTCAAGCGCCACCTGAGGGCGCTGCTCGCCCGGCGGGCTGGCTCGGGCAGACCCGTACGCGTGCTCTCGATCGCGGCGGGGCCCGCACAGGAGCTGGCGGACCTGTTCGACGAGATGGACGAGATGCCTGAGGCGCTCGAGCTCGTGCTCTTCGAGCAGGACAAGAACGCGCTCTCGCACGCCTGGCGGAGGCTGAAGTCGTCCGTCGACACGCGCTTCCCCCACGGCGTGCGCCTGATGTTCCTGCACGATTCGATCAAGCGTCTTCTGCGCGATCCGGAGCTGTTGGCGCCCTTCGGCAAGTTCGACCTCATCTATTCCTGCGGCATGTACGACTACCTCCAGCGCCGCACCGCCATCGTGCTGACGCGTCGCCTCGCGACTGCCCTGGCGGGCGGGGGACAGCTGCTCGTGGCGAACATGGTGGACCACCCCACGCGCTGGCTGATGGAACACCACCTGGATTGGCGGCTCATCTACCGCACGCGCGAAGAGCTCAGCGATGTCGGGAGCCAGGCAGTGCCAGGCGCACAACTCCGTATTCTGGAGGAGGAGAGCGGCGCCAATCCGTTCCTCCAGATAGTCCAGGAGTAGATGGGCGCGGCGGGCGAGATCGAGCAGCGCTGGACCAGCTGGCTCGTCGAGCGCAATCGTCGCGGGCTGCGCATCGCGCTCGCGATCGTCGTCGGCCTGTATCCCGCCTTCGGCATTCTCGATTGGCTCCTCGCGCCACGTTCGGCGCTGGCGGGGCTATGGGCCACACGCCTGGTCGTTGCGAGCGTGACGCTGGCATTGTTCCGGGTCACGCGCTCGCGGGTCTTCGAGACCCATGGCGAAGTGATCACGGCAGCGTACGCATGCCTGACCTCTGCTGGAATCAGCATCATGACCGCGTACATGGGAGGGCTCGCGTCGCCCTACTACGCGGGTCTCATCCTGCCTGTCGTTGGAGCCGGGCTCCTCTTCGTGTGGCACCCTCGCGTCGTCGTGGCGACACATTCCGCCATCGTCGGATCGTTTCTTGCCGCGAACGCCTTCCTCGGGAGCATCGGGCCCGTTTCCACAGCCCTCTCCAACCTCGCCTTCCTTTCCGCGACCGCACTCATTGCCGGCGTCGGTCAGGTCCTCCTCTTCCGTACCCATCGCGAGCAGCACGATCAGCGCGTGCGCCTCGAGCAGACCTCCGCCAACCTGGAGCGCGCGCACGCCGAGCTGCAGCGGCTCGACGAGTTCAAGTCGCGCTTCTTCGCCAACATGACGCACGAGCTGCGAACGCCGCTGGCGATGGTGGTGACCCCGCTCGAGCTCATGATGCAGGGCGAGATGGGCGAGTTCACCGAGGCCCAGCGGGGCGCGTTCCAGCGCATGTACCGGAGCGCGCTCAAGCTACTCAAGCTCATCGACGACCTGCTCGAC
>JBGQLS010000560.1:0-3085 GCA_041500205.1 Anaeromyxobacteraceae bacterium
ACCTGTCGAAAAATGGACCGCCGGCCGCTTGGCGGGGGTGGGGCCCCGACGGGCTTGCCCGGCGGGGCGGGGGCCGCCTTCGCCCCCGGGTACTCAGTCCGTCCTACAGGAGGCCGCCCCCGCCCTCGTCGCCGTAGCTGGGCGGGCCCAGGTAATACCGGGAGCCCGCGTACCTGGGACCCGCGTACCTGGAGCCCGGCTCGTCCTCGTCGCCACGCACTCCGCCCCGGCGGGCCTCTTCTTCCTCTTCTTCGGCGCGTGCCCATGGATCGCCGACCGAGGCCTCCAGCCCGCTCCCTATGCCGACGGTGAAGCTCTCGCCGAGGCCGCCCTCACGCGGGGAGGTGTGCTCACCGTGCGCAAGCTCGTCCTGCGGACGCGAGAGCCGGATCTTATCGCCCGAGATGTCCGTCACGTCGTCGTAGCGGGCCACGTAGTCCGTGGCGAAATAGAACCCCTTCTCGACGATGAAGCTCGCTTCCCCGCACGCCAGCACCCGGCCCAAGTTCTTGCCGTCGGCGCTGCGGACCATCATCCCTTCATGAATCTCGTCACGGTCGATCATGGCGACCTCCTTCCCGGCTGCGATGACCGTCTTGCCTAGTCGAACCGCGCGACGCGCGCGCGTCCGGCGCGGGGCGCGATGCCGGTGAGACCCCTCGGGCAGACGGTCCTTCGCGCGCCAGGGTGGTCGGCCGGCCGGGGCCCACCGGGAGCCCGCAGGCGCGCAAGAGTCCTCTCGGCTGGACGCTGGGGGCGCTCAGGTCCCAGGTCCCCTCTCAAACAATCACGCCCGGTGACGCGAGAGAGCAAGGGTGATCGATGCCGCCGCCGCGAGGGCCGCGACCGTCCGCACGTGGTTCCAGGCCGTCCAGCTCGTGACGTATCCGGCCCACAGGCTGGCGCCGTCGGCGCTCCCTCCCTGGACGGCCGCCAGCGCATCGTTCCGCGGCACGTTGAACACGAAGGTCACCATGAGCGTGCCGACCAGGTAGAGCAGGCTTCCAGCCAGAAGGTAGACGGAACCGGGTAAGCGCCACACGAGCAGCGAGAAGACAGCCAGCACGGCGCAGGCCGCCGCCGTCCCGAGAAACGCCGCCATGAAACACGGATTGATGACCGCGACATTGATGGATTGCATCGCGGCGATGCCCTGGGAAGAGGGGAGGCGGGCAAGGGCGGTCATGACGAAGGCCGAGAAGGCGAAGAAGACTCCCGCCATCAGGCCGCAACCGAGTGCTGACAAGAGAGCCACGGCGAAGATCCAATTGTTGATCACCTGGGGCCACCCCTCTCGCCCCAACGCTTAGCCTTCCGCGATGAGTTCCGCCGCAAGTCCATCGCAACTTGCCGGTGACCGGGCGTCCATCCACTTCATTCGTTGGAATCCTGTCGGGTCGGGCGCCGGCCTCGCGCGCCAGCCGCTACGGACCGCCGGGGACTATCGGGGTCTAGCCAGGAGCGCTCTCAGTGCAAAGGTTCGCGTTCCAACCTTTTCGGTACAGGGAGCACCATATGAAGCGCGTTCTGTTCGCAATCGCCGTATCGATGCTGGCCAGCTGCGCGGGGCCGCGAGCTTACTCGGGCGCCACGAACTCTGCCCAGTCAACGGAAACGAAAGACTCGCAGTCCTCGGATTCGGCGAACAGCGGGGCGGGCAGTGCCGAGCCCAGCCTGGCGACGTACAGGGACCAGGTCTTCTCCACGGACGAAGTGGAGAACCAGCGCCGCGCATTCGAGGCGTGGGAAGCCGGTGGCGGCTAGAGCGGCGATCATTAAGAAATGCCTTTGGTTCGGTACCTGTCCCCTCTCCCTCCGCCGGGGGAGAGGGTAGGGTGAGGGGTCGATCCTCGGGTGCCTGCTCCTCACACCGTCCCTCTTCCCGCGAGTGGGGAGAGGGAGGCCCGGAACCCTGGCGGCCGGAGTAGCCGAGACACGAACACGCTGGCGCGGCCTGACCATGAACTACTGCCTGCCGGCGGGCTGGGTCGCGCTCCGCGATCGCGCACCCTATCGGGGGTTCGCCACAAAGTCAGCCACCTAGCGTAAAGCTCGTGGTATCCCTCCAGGAAACGCGCTTCTCACATGCGGTCGACTCGACCGCCGCGTAGGAGGTCCCATGAGAAACCTTATCATCGGCGTCGTCGTCTCCGCAGGCATGGCCTGTGCCACCGCGCACCCGCCTGCCACTTCCCCATCGGCGATGTGCCTGCCCTGCACCATGCCGTGCACGCCCGAGTCGTCGTGCAAGCCGGTCACCAAGGTCGTGCAGGCTCCCAAGCCCGTGCCGCCTCCCCCTCCCGCGCCAGCCGCCGCGGCCACCTTCAACCCGGCTCAAGGCGACTACACCGCGGCGCAGACTGTCGAGCTATCCACCACGACGCCTGGCGCCGTCATCCACTACACGACCGATGGCAGCGTGCCCACGGAGAACTCCCCCGTCTACACGGCGCCGATCCCGGTGGACCAGACGACCACGGTCCAGGCCATCGCCATCGCGCCCGGAGCGCCCGAGAGCACGGTCTCGGCCGCCACCTACACCATCGCGCCGCCGCCCCCGCCGCCGCGAGTGATCGTCACCAAGGAGCGCCTCGAGCTCAAGGAGAAGGTCTTCTTCGACACCGGCAAGACCACCATCCGACCCGAGTCGTTCAGCCTGCTCGACGAGGTCGCCGCGGTGCTGAAGGAGAACGGGAACGTGAAGAAGGTGATCGTCGAGGGCCACACCGACAGCAAGGGCGGGAAGGCGATCAACAAGAAGCTCTCGGCGGGTCGTGCCGAGGCAGTGCGCCGCTACCTGGTCACGAAGGGCGTCGAGCCAGAACGGCTAGAAGCGAAGGGCTTCGGGCCCAGCCGGCCCATCGCCGACAACGCCACGGCCAAGGGGCGGGACGAGAACCGGCGGGTCGACTTCGTGATCCCGCAGAGCTGAGTACCCGGGGGCGCAGGCCGCCCCCGCCCCGCCGGCAAAGCCCTGGGCATTAGTCACAGGAAGGTTCGAGGGCCTCAAGCGCGCGGGCAGTCGGCTAAGCACGCCTCCACGAGAGGGGAGGCCAAAGGGATCCCGTCTCCCTCTCCCTCCGCG
>JBGQLS010000561.1:0-3077 GCA_041500205.1 Anaeromyxobacteraceae bacterium
AGACCGATGCCTGCACACGCGGATGTTGCTGCTGCAGGTGGTCGAGATGCTCCAGGTGGAGGCTATCGTACTGGGGACGATGGAGCGGCTCGCGCGAGCATGTCGGGCGGAGGCTGAATGACCCGGACCTCTCCTCAAGATGCCCAGGGCGCGGGCGAAGACGCCCACACACAGCGCGAAGATGCGCGACAGCACGCGGAAGGCGCGGCGGTCGGGGCTGAGACCTCGGCCGCCGCGCCTGTTGGGAGAAGGGTCATGCCCCCTGACACCTCGAGTTGCGGCTGCGGGAAGAAATGGGTGAAGCGCACGGGATCGGTCGAGAGGGATGGGATCGTCCATCGACATGGATTGCACTGTTACAGGGCTGGAGAGACGAGCGGGAAAGGGGTCGTCTAATGGCGGGGCTCTTCGTGGTGGTGGTCGTGATGGGTGCGATCGTCGGTGCGTTCATACTAGGGGTAGTGGTGGGGGATGAGTACGCGCACCAATGCACCGACAGTAAGAAACCACCTTGCGCTGCCTCGGAGCGAACGGCGGGTGAAGGCCAAGGGCGTCCGGGCGGGCTGGACGGTGAGTCTACTTCCAAGGGGCGCGTGTGATCGCGGCGCTCTTCGTCCAGCGCGGCGGCGTTTACTGGGATCTCCCGGGCGTGGACCCGTGGGACGAGGAGCGCGACGCGCGGCTCTACGCGGGCCCGTGGCCGGTGGTGGCGCACCCGCCGTGCCAGCTCTGGGTCAACTTCGCCGCGCTCAACTTCAAGCGCTACGGGGGCGAGCACAACCGACCCGGCAACGATGGCGGGTGCTTCGCTTCCGCGCTCACGTCGGTGCGGCGCTGGGGCGGTGTGCTGGAACACCCGGCAGACAGCCGCGCGTGGGCGAAGCACGGCCTTCCAGCGCCGCAGGGCCGCGGGTGGCAGCGGTGCGTCGATGGTTGGGTAGCCGAGGTCTGGCAGAGCGCTTACGAGCACCGGGCGCGGAAGCGGACGTGGCTCTATGCGGTGACGCCCCGCCCTCCGACGCTCGACCGCAGGGCGCCAGCCGGCACGGCGCAGGTTGGATGGTTCGACCGCATCAAGCCGACGCTGTCTAAGCGCGACGCCAGCGCCACCCCACCCGCCTTCCGTGACCTTCTGCTCTCGATCGCGCGCTCTCATGCCGTCCATCCAGATCCTGGCCCGCTCAACGCGCCGTCACCGTCCGTCAAAGGCTTCTGAAGGCAGGTATGTCACTAACAGACATCATCGAAGAGCTCGATCGCCTTCTGAACGAAGCATCCGTGAAGGCACGTCAAGAAGGGCTGGGATCAAAAGCTCAACACCTCGCCTATGCGTACCAAGGTGCTCTCGCGTGTCTGAAACCATTGGTGGAGAAGGCGAAGGGGTAGGGGAGAGGGAGCGGCGTGCGATTCGAGGACGAGCGCTATGTTCGCATCTACACGCGCGACACGATCACTTGGCTTGCGCTGACCTGGCAGGCTCGCGCGCTGCTGATGTTCATCCTACGCAAGGCGGATCGCGCCGGGGTCATCGAGCTCGGCCGTGGCGGAGAACGCGGCTTGGCCGCGCTCGTTGGAATGCCGCTTGAGGTCGTCAATAAGGCCCTGCCGGAGTTGGTCAGCGACGGGTGTGTAGAGCAGGTCGGGACGAACATCGTCATCCCGAAGTTCATCGAGGCCCAGGAGGCAACGAAGTCACCGGCGCAACGCCAGCACGAGAGCCGCGTAAACCGACGCGACCTTATGCGCGCTGGGCTCGACCCAGACCAACGGCAGGCGGTCATCTACTTCATCCAGTCGGAGCATGGTGGGCCCGTGAAGATCGGGCGAGCGGATGATCTAGCCAAGCGCCTAGTAGGGCTTCAGACGTCACGGCCGGACAAACTGGTGGTGCTCGCCGCAGCTCCCGGCACGATCGCACAGGAAAAGGAGCTCCATCGCCACTTCGCCGAGATCCGCGAGAAGGGTGAGTGGTTTACCGCGTCGCCAAACCTCATGGCGCTCGTGCGGGACGTGGCGGCACGGGGGGTTGCGGCCCTGTCCGCTGTCACGAATCGTGACGCGTCGCGCGGTGTGACGCCATACGAAACGCAACCAGTCACCCCTAGCCTAGCTGTACCTTCCGATCCAGCTGTACCAGCAGAGCAGCCGCGCGCGCGCGGGACTACGCTGGGCCCAGGTGCCGTCCTGGGACGTGAGCCTACCTGTGCCGTCAGGGAGGTCCAGGGTGCTGACCCTGGAGACCCTCGTGCCGTCGAGGGTGGCGTGGTGCCGTCCGCGCTGGAGTCGCTGGGTGCTGCCCCGGCCGTCGAGTTCATCCGTCCGCCCGAAGAGCACGAGAGGCCGATGCCTGCCACAGCGCCGCTCTCGAGCCAGTTCTGGCCGCGGGTGGAGCAATTCCGCCAGCTGGTCTCACAAGGGCTCGCCGTCATCGGGCCTAACGGCGGGGGCCTGAAGGGGCTCGAGTCCGCAGCACAGCGTGACGCGATGGAGCGCCAGCTTGCCGTGGTTGGCGTCGAGCGCGCAGCGGCGGCCTGCATCGAGAGATCCCGGCAGGCAGGGAAGGGCGGCGGAATCAAAAGCCTCTCGTACTTCGCCGGCCCCGTGAGTGATCTCGCCGAGCCGGGAGCGCCAGTGGGCGGCGCCCCGGTGCGCGTCACCGCAGCTGCAGCACCCCCAGCATCCTTCGCGAAGGGAGGCCCCGTTGCCATCTAGGCTCTCGGATATCGCCGAACGCATCAGAGCGCAGCAGGCGGAACACGAAGCGCGGCTCGTGAGTGATCCCGGCTACCGGGCGGAGTTCGAGCGCGGGCAGGCCGACCTCGCGCGCCGCCGACACCACCAGGAGCGCACGGAGCTGGACATCGCCCGCCGGGAGCGCCGCGTCGCCGCGAATATGCCGCCACGGGTCTGGCCTATGCTCGACGCTCCCCTCGCGACAGAGGCCCTCAGCGCCATGGATCGGTTCCTCTTGAGCAGCAAGACCTTCCTCGTGCTCGCCGGCGCGGTGGGCTGCGGGAAGACCGTTGCGGCCTGCTCGGCAATCGACCGGCGTGGCGGCGGCGTGTTCGTGAAGGCGG
>JBGQLS010000562.1:0-3070 GCA_041500205.1 Anaeromyxobacteraceae bacterium
CACCTTCGCATCGTATTCGGTAGGATCATTCGTAAATTTCACTTTGATGCGATCGGCCCGGTCCACGACGTGATTGTTCGTCAGGATGTAGCCGGCCCGGTCCACCACCACGCCGGAGCCCAGTGCGGAACTGCGGCGCTGGGGCATTTCCGGCAGGCCGCCTCCACCGCCACCGAACGGGTTACCGAAGAAACGGAAAAAGAAATCGTCCCCGCCCTGGCCGTTGCCGCCCTCTTCATCGTCGGGCATTTGCTGTTGGCGGCGCCGGGGCGTATTTCGCCCCCCGCGGGCCCCGGGGGCAGGCGAGCGAGATTGTCTGGCGGCCTCGCAGCCAGGGTGGGTACATGTCAAAGGAAGGCGCGAGCCACGGCGTTGAGACGTCGCTGCCGACCTCCCTCCGGTGCTCCACGCGCATGGACGACGCTAGTCACCCTTCGCCAGATCCAGCCGTCGCGCGTATCGCCGCGAGGAAGCAACGCCTCTCGACCTACCGCCACTACGAACTCCTCGTGCACCTGTACGTGGTCGTGCTGCTGGTGTCGAACCTGGTCGGGCAGAAGCTGAGCGCCTTCGGTCCATTCCGGGTGAGCGGCGCGCAGATCCTCTTTCCGATCACGTACATCTTCAGCGACATCTTCACCGAGGTCTACGGCTACGCGGGCTCGCGTCGGGCCATCTGGATCGCGTTTCTCGCGAACTCGACCATGGGCCTCATGGGGATGTTCATGGTCTGGATGCCCGCGGCGCCCGAGTGGCCGGCGGCGAACCAGCGGGCCTTCGAGGTCGTCTTCGGCGCGGTGCCCCGCATGATCGTCGCGAGCCTGGTGGCGTTCTGGGCCGGCGAGTTCACCAACTCGTACGTGCTGGCGAAGATGAAGGTGTGGACGAGCGGCCGACGGCTGTGGACCCGCACCATCGGCAGCACGCTGGCGGGGCAGGCAATCGACTCCCTCATCGTCACGGCCGTTTTCTACTGGGGGACCGTGCCCCTCACGACCATCCTCGTCGCGGCTGGCTCCGGGTACCTGTTCAAGGTCTCCTACGAGGCCGCCGCAACGCCGCTCACCTACCTCATCGTGAATGCGCTGAAGAAGGCCGAGCGCGTCGACGTGTACGACGAGGGCACGAACTTCAACCCGTTCGGGCGGGAAGGGAAGATGGGCCAGAGCACCGAGGTTTGAACGCGATCTGCTTCCATGCGCTTGCAGGCACCCGTCTCCCTTTCCCGCTTCCATGGGCTTGCAGGCACCCGTCTCCCTCTCCCTCCGCGAGGGAGAGGGTCGGGGTGAGGGAGGCTCGGGGACGCGCGAAGCGTCTACTGCCCGTGGTTGAGGGTCGCGATCGTAGCCGATGGCGGCCAGCGCTTCGCGGACGAAGGCCGAGCACGCAAACTCGCACGCGAGGCGTATCTGCGTATTCGCGGGGTTCGGGATCCTAAGGTTCTGGGCGGCCATCAGCCGTGAGCGTGCGGCCCCCTCACCCCGGCCCTCTCCCCCGCTGGGGGCGAGGGGGTAATGCTCTGGCCCCTCACCCAACCTGCAACCCCACCCCACCGAACTCATCCTGGGGTAACCCGCACACCTCAATCCTCGGGCCTCGGGCTCTCACCGAGTAGCGTCCGGAGGCTCACCCGCGCCCTCGCGGCGAAGGAGAGCCGCCGGAGAAGGTGATGGCGGCGATCGTGGCGACCACCGGCGGACGTCTGGTACGATCGCGCCTGTTTCCGTCCTTGCCAGGGGAGCCCGCCGCATGTCGATACGACTCGAGGACCTGAGCAGCGCCGTGCGCGAGGCCCACTACGCGGTCCGCGGGCCGATCGTGGCCCGCGCCCAGGAGCTCGAGCGCCAGGGACGCGAGATCATCTTCTGCAACATCGGCAATCCCCAGGCCCTGCAGCAGCGGCCGCTGACCTGGGTGCGGCAGGTGCTCGCGCTCGCGGAGTACCCGGAGCTCCTGGACCGCGTCCCTCCGGGCACGTTCCCGGAGGACGTGGTGGCGCGCGCCCGCCTGGTCGTACGCGAGCCCGAGCACGGGCTGGGGGCTTACACTGACAGCAAAGGGATGCGCTTCGTGCGCGACGCGGTAGCCGACTTCATCCGCCGGCGGGACGGCATCCCCGCCGATCCCGAGGCCATCTATCTCACCGACGGCGCCAGCAAGGGCGCCCAGTTGGCGCTGCGCCTCCTCATCGCGGACGGACGTGACGGCATCCTCATCCCGACCCCGCAGTATCCCCTGTACTCAGCCAGCATCGCCCTCCTCGGCGGCGCGCAGGTCCCTTACCAGCTCGACGAGGCGTCGGGATGGAAGCTCTCGCTCGAGGCGCTCGAGGCCGCCCGCGAGAGCGCGCGCGCCGGAGGCATCCGGCTGCGCGCCATCGTCGTGATCAACCCCGGCAATCCCACCGGCGCCGTCCTCGACGAGAAGAACGTCGACATGGTGCTCAGCTTCGCGCGCGAGCACCACCTGTCCCTGCTCGCCGACGAGGTGTACCAGGAGAACATCTACAATCCGGAGGACCGCTTCGTGTCCTTCGCGAGCGTCCTCGAGCGGCGCGGTATCCGCGACGTCTCCTTGTTCAGCTTCCACTCCACGTCCAAGGGCATCTTCGGCGAGTGCGGGCACCGCGGCGGCTACTTCGAGTGCCGCAACGTGCCGGAAGACGTGCTGGGGGAGATCACCAAGCTGCAGTCCATCTCGCTCTGCGCCAACTCCGTGGGGCAGGTCTTGACGTACCTCCTGGTCCGTCCACCCCAGCCCGGCGATGCCTCGTTCACGCTCTACGAGAAGGAGCGGAGCGGGATCCTGGATGCCTTGCGCCGCAAGGCAGCCATCGTCGCCGATGGACTGAACGCCATCGACGGCATCGCGTGCAAGGAGGCGGCTGGCGCGATGTACGCGTTCCCCCGGATCACGCTGCCGCCGGGCGTCACCGACTCCGACTACTGCCTGGCCTTGCTCGAGGAGACCGGGATCTGCGTGGTGCCGGGCACGGGGTTCGGGCAGGCGCCCGGCACCTGGCATTTCCGCACCACCATCCTCCCGCCCATCGAAAAGCTCCAGGCGGTGG
>JBGQLS010000563.1:0-3064 GCA_041500205.1 Anaeromyxobacteraceae bacterium
CGATCACCGGGGACTGACGCCCATTCGGCGCCTCGAGCCCGCCCCCCCGTTCGCCCTCGGCCGCCCTAACCTCTCGTTCACCCGCCCTAACGTCCTGTTCACCATGCGCGCGGGCGCGGCGGCCCCGCCCTTCGCCCCGGCCCTCCTGCCCTTCGCCCCGGCCCTCCTCACGTGATGATTCGAGGCCGCGCACCGCGCGGTCGCCCCGGCCCTCCTCGCGTGATTCGAGGCCGCGTACGGCACGGTCGCCCCGGCCCTCCTCGCGTGACTCGAGGCCGCGCACCGCGCGGCCGCCCCGCACCGGGCGGTCCGGCCGTCGCGCGACCGCCGGCCGCTCGACGCCTTCGGCGTGGGGACGCTGCTCGCGGCGTTCGTGCTCCTCGCGTTTGTGCTCCGCCTTCTGCAGTAGTTGCACGCGTTCCATGTGGTGCTGCGTGAAGAAGTGCTTGAGCGCGAACGCCACCAGCCAGTCGCCGTCCGGGCGCGTCTTGAGCTGCTGCGCGAGCGGAATGTACGCCTCGAAGACCGTCGAGCTCATCGCGTCCTTGAGCATGTTCACGTGCCGCTCGGTCCAGACGCGCCGCGCGTCCTCCGGCGCGGGCAGGACCTTCTCCTCGAACGAGATGCCGTACGTCGTCTGCAGGGCCTTCAGCGTCATCATCTCGGCGCCGGACACGAGGGAGAGCGCGGTCCCCTTCTTGCCGATGCGTCCTGTGCGGCCGACCCTGTGCAGGTACCCCGACGGATCTTCGGGCAAGGAGTAGTTGATGACGTGGCTCAGGTCGGAGATGTCGATGCCCCGCGCGGCGATGTCGGTCGCCACCATGAAGCGCAGCTCGCCGCGCTTCACCTTGGCCATGACCCGCTCGCGCTCCTTCTGCTGCAGGTCGCCGTTGATGAGCTCGGCATCGTAGCCGTTGCGGTTCAGCACCGCCGAGACGAGCCCGGTGTCGCTGCGCGTATTGCAGAAGATGATGGCGGACTCCGGCTCCTCCATCTCGATCATGTAGAGGAGGTTGCGCGGCTTCGGATAAGCGTCGACGGTGTGGAAGAAGACGTTCCGGATGTTGTCGACGCGGTACTCGTCGCCGGAGAGGAGGATGGTCTCCGGATCGGTGAGGTAGTCGTGGATGAGCTGCTCGATGTCCTCCGGCACGGTGGCCGAGAAGAGCATCTGCTGGCAGCCGTCGGGCAGGTGATCGAGGATGCGCGTCACCTCCTCGAAGAACCCCATGTTGAGCATCTCGTCCGCCTCGTCGAGGCAGCTCGCCATCACCCCATCCAGCTTGAGGGTGCCGCGGCGAATGTGGTCGTAGATGCGGCCGGGCGTACCCACGACGATCTCGGCGCCCTGCTTCAAGCGCTCCAGCTGGTCGCCCATCGAGGCGCCGCCGTAGATGGCGACCACCGACAGGTCCTTGTGCTTGCCGAGGGAGGCGATCTCCTCCGCGACCTGGAGGGCCAGCTCGCGCGTCGGACACATGACGAGCGCCGAGGGCCGGCGGCGGCCAGCAGGGATGCGCTCGAGGATGGGCACGCCGAAGGCGGCCGTCTTCCCGGTGCCGGTCTTCGACCGCACGATGACGTCTCGGCCCTCGAGGATGGGCCGGAAGGTCGCGGCCTGCACTGGCGTCGGAGTCGTGTAGCCGCGTTCCGCGATGCCCAGCCGGATCGGTTCGGAGAGGTGAAAATCGTCGAAGGAGGTCTCGGCGACGTAGTCAGAGACCGGCGCAGGCGCGCCAGCCGGATCGTTCATGCTTTCCACGACAGCTCGCTTTCCAGGGACGACGCACGCATGGCGCGCGGCCCGCATCAGCGGCGCATGGCGGCTCGCTAGAACGCGTGACCCCCGGTCTCATCGACCGGGGGCCGCGCCATCACGCGAACGCGCCATGCGCCAGACATGCCTTGATCACAAGGCGCTACGCTTATATCACAACAACAACGCGCCACCGAAAGTTCCCGGCGCGGCTACGCTGCTTCGAGAGCGATGCCCAAGCCCCCCGAGACCCACCGAGCGGGTCCCCGAGACCGGAAACCCCTGCTCACTCCTGGCGGAAAGGCAGGCGAGGGCGGACTCGTCCGCTATGACCCCATCCGGGCGTACATGGCGGAGATCTCCCGCCACTCCCTCCTCCCTCGCGACGAAGAGCACGCGCTGGCGGTGCGGTATCGCGAGACCGGCGACGTGGACGCGGCCTACAAGCTGGTGGCGTCCAACCTGCGCCTGGTGGTGAAGATCGCGAACGAGTACCGCCGGAGCGCCTTCCATCTCCTGGATCTGATCCAGGAGGGCAACATGGGCCTCATGCAGGCCGTGAAGAAGTACGATCCGTTCAAGGGCGTGAAGCTCTCGTCCTACGCGGCATGGTGGATCCGCGCTTACATCATCCGGTTCATCATGGACAACTGGCGCATGGTGAAGCTCGGGACGACCCAGGCGCAGCGAAAGCTCTTCTTCAACCTGGCCAAGGAGCGCGAGAAGCTCCTGGCGCGCGGGATCGAGCCCACGCCCCGCCTGCTCGCCAAGAACCTCGACGTCGAGGAGCGGGACGTCGAGGAGATGAGCGCGCGGATGGGAAGCGAGGACGTCTCGCTCGACGCCCCGGTCCGCGGTGACTCGGACGACTCACGCCAGACGCGGCTCGATCGGTACGCCAACCGCGAACCGGGTGCGGACGAGACGCTCGGGAACGAGGAGCTGCGGAGGATCTTCCGGGAGGAGCTGGATACCTTCGCGGCGGCGCTCACGGACGAGAAGGAACGCTACATCTTCGAGCACCGCCTCCTGCCGCGCGATGGGGAGGAACCGCTCACGCTCCAGCAGGTCGGCGATCGATTCAAGCTCACCCGCGAGCGCGCTCGTCAGATCGAGGCGAAGATGGTGAAGAGGCTCCGCGCGCAGCTCAAGGACCAGATCCCGGATTTCGAGTTCCTGACGCCTCCGGAGTGAGACACCACCGTTCGCCGGCTCGACCGTGCCCTCGCCGCCCTCTCCTCCACCTCGCCCCGCCCACGACTCCGCCTCGGAAGAGCGAGCGAGCGCCCAGGCGCCGCCGGTCCC
>JBGQLS010000564.1:0-3036 GCA_041500205.1 Anaeromyxobacteraceae bacterium
CGGGGGCGGCCTGCGCCCCCGGCGACTCAGAGCACGCGCGCCGCGAGGAGGTCCTGCACGTCGAGGAGCCCCACGGGACGGCCGGCGTCGTCCACGACCGGCACCTGGTCGATCCGCGCCTGCCGCAGGACGCGCGCGGCGTCGGCGACGAGCGCTTCGGGCCGAACCGTCCGCGGGTTCCTCGACATCACCTTCCCGACGGCGACGGCGAACCGGACCTTGCCCTGCTCGACCATGCGTCGCAGATCACCGTCCGTGAACATCCCCACCAAGTTGCCTTCTCCGTCCACGACGGAGCAGGCGCCCGGACGGCCTGGTGTCTGGGTCATGACGGCGACCGCCTTGGAGAGCGGTGCCGTGTCGCGCACGAGGGGATTGGCTTCGCCGGAGCGCATCACCTCACGGACCTTCATGAGCCCGCGCCCGAGCTTCCCGCCCGGATGGTAGAGCGCGTACTCTTCGCGGTCAAACGGCCGGTTCTTCAGCACCGTCATCGCGAGCGCGTCGCCGAGAGCAAGGAGCGCGGCGGTCGAGGCCGTCGGCGCGAGACCCATCGGGCAGGCCTCCTCGATGGCGCCGATGGGAAGGACGAGGTCGGCTCCACGCGCCAGCGGGCTCGCATGGTCGCGGGTCAGGGCCACCACCCGCGCCCCGATCTTCCTCAGGGCGGGGAGGAGCCGCAGGATCTCCTCCGTCTCCCCCGAGTTCGAGAGCGCCAACACCACGTCCTCGCGCGCGACCCGGCCCAGATCGCCGTGTGCCGCCTCGGCTGGATGGAGATAGTGAGAGGGCGTGCCGGTCGAGGCGAGGGTTGCGCTGATCTTCTGCGCCACGAAGCCGGGCTTTCCCATGCCCGTCACGACGACCCGCCCCCGACAGCCCAGGATCCACTCCACGGCGGTCGCGAAGGTCTCGTCGAGGGCGAGGCAGCCCAGCGCGGCCGCCTCTGCCGCGATGATGGCCCTTCCGTACTCCACCATCTCGCGCTCGAGGCGCTTCGCTCTTACGTGGCCGCGCGGGAGCTTCACGACGCGGGCGGTCTTGCGGCTCCCCATGCGTGCCCGGTTTACCACACCGCGGCGAGGCGCACAGCGTCGCGCTGGCCGGGATCCTGACGGATCCTCGCCCCTCCTTGCAGCGTGTCAGCGCGGTCCGGTATACCGGCGCGAACCTGAAAGCCCGGAGGCGACATGCAGTTCTTCATCGATTCGGCGGACGTGGGTGAGATCAAGAAGGCGCTCGCCATGGGCCTCTGCGACGGGGTCACGACCAACCCGTCGCTGGTCGCCAAGACCGGACGCAAGTTCTCCGAGGTATTGAAGGAGATCACCGCGCTCGTCCCCGGCCCGGTGTCGGCCGAGGTCACGGCCGTCGACTACGAGGGGATGATGAAGGAGGGCCGCCACTACGCCAAGGTGGCGGAGAACGTGGTCGTCAAGGTGCCGCTCATCGTCGAGGGCCTGCGGGCGGTCCGCGACCTCACCGCCGAGGGCATCCGGACCAACGTCACGCTCTGCTTCTCGGCGGTGCAGGCGCTCCTCGCCGCGAAGGCCGGGGCCACCTACGTCTCTCCCTTCGTGGGACGCCTCGACGACATCGCCGAGGACGGCATGGCGCTCATCGGGCAGATCCTGGAGATCTTCCGCAACTACGACTTCGCCACCAAGGTGCTCGTGGCGAGCGTCCGTCATCCCATTCACGTGCTCGAGGCGGCGCGCCTCGGCGCGGACGTCGCCACCATCCCCTTCAGCGTCATCGATCAGCTGGCACGACATCCCCTCACCGATTCAGGCCTGAAGAAGTTCCTGGCCGACTGGGAGAAGGTCCCGAAGGACAAGTAGGCGAGGCACCGGAGCCGGGCTAGCGCGTCGCGCTGCCGACCCGCTTCGGGCCGGGAATGACCCGCAACTTTCCGAGCTTGACCGGCGCCGGCGTCTCGCCGGCGCGTAGCTCGTCGAGGAGCGTGTCGTACACGCGCTTCTTGTAGAGGAACTCGCGGTGGCCCTTCGCCACCACCTCGACGTTCCTGAGGTAGGGGAGGCCGAAGGTCTCGATGAGCGTCGAGGGAAAAGGCGCGACCTGGTCGTCCTTCGAATAGAGGGACGTGAAGCGCACTCCCGGTGGCCAGGAGCCACTCTGCAGGTGGCGGATGAACCGGCTCATCGGCGTCATCTGCCATACCGAGCGAGCGAAGAAGGCGAGCGGTAGCGCCGCGTAGGCCGCCGGCGTGCCGTGGTGCGGCGTGCCCAGCGTCGCGAGCGCGCGCGTGCGGCGCCAGCCGCCCAGCTTCTTCACGTAGTAGGCGCCGATGAGCCCGCCCTTGGAGTGCCCGATGATGGTGAGCGGGCCCATCCCCGGGTTTCTCCCGTAGATGCGCTCCACCTTGGCGCGCACGTAATCGGCGAGGTCGTCGATGCCGCGGGTGTTGAAGCTCTTGCCGACGCCCCCCAGGTTGAGCGAGAACACGCAATAGCCGTCGCGGCGCAGCCGGCGCTCGAGGACCTCGAAGGTGCGGCGCGTCGCGAAGAAGCCGTAGAGGAGCAGCACCGGTCGTTGGCACCGCGCGAAGTCCGTCACCCGCCGGACTCCGTCGTCGTCCGAGAAGTCGAAGTAACCGGCCAGGTACCGGAGCTGCCGTCCCAGCTTGTGCAAGGTTCCGACGAAGTTCGTCATGCGGGCCTCGAGGGCACGGAGGGTCTAGGCGCCAACGAAGCGCTCCAGCCAGTTCAGGAGACACCGTTCCGCTTCCGTTGTGACTCGGATCGACGCGAGGACGGCCTCACTCCCTCCCGGGGCCTCGGCGTCGAGCAGCTCGCGCCGGGTCTCGCTCAGCAACCGGGACCGCTCCGCGTCCATCTCCGGGTGGAACTGGATGCAGCGGATCTCCTCACCCACCCCGAAGGCCTGCACGGGCGAGAAGTCGTTCCGCGCGAGAAGCGTGGCCCTGGAGGGCAACTCGAGGACGTGATCCGCGTGCGTCTGCTGCGCGAGGAAGGTGGTCGGGATCCCGGCGAAGAGCGGGTCGCGAGCGCCCGC
>JBGQLS010000565.1:0-3018 GCA_041500205.1 Anaeromyxobacteraceae bacterium
GAGGACATCACGTCGGTACTCTTCATCATTGCCGCCGGGGGCCTGGGCTTGTGGTTCATCACGGTGGCAGTGCGCTGATGATGGCGAAGTCCAGGAGCGCAAGTCCTCTTCACCCAATCAAGGTTGTTCGTCATGAATATTCTGAGCGCGTTCGCCGGTCTCACCCTTGCTGTTGTGGCCCCATTCTTTGCCGATGAAGAAGTAGCGGCCTGTTCTTACAGGCGTTCTCGGAGAGACTCGCTGCAACTGCTCTCCGCAACCAGTCGCGATGCACCGACTGCAAGACCCTGATTTCACTAGCAGGGCAGTCTACTTTGCCCCTGGTGGCAGCAATGTTGGGTCAGGGCCGAGTTGCGGTGGCCCGGGATACTCGAGCAACGTCAGCTCGGGCGCAGCAGCTCGACTCGAACGCCGGGCAGTCGCAGGAAGTGCTCATCCGCCGAGATCACCACGGCCCCGGCCGCCACCGCGGCGGCGGCGATGAGCGCGTCGGGTGCCTTGAGCGGCGCCGCCAGCGTGCGGTTCACCGTAGCGGCCGCAAGGGCGACGTCCTCGGTGATGGCGAGCACCTCGCACGAGGTGAACAGGTCGCGAAAGAACTCTTGCCACTCGCTCGGCGCCGAGCCCTTGCAGAGCACCTCGTAGACCGTGATCGCAGCGACGCCCCACAGCGCGTCGCCGGCGACGAGCTGCCCCAGCCTGTCCAGCGCCTGGGCGTCGCCGTTCTCGGCGCGTAGGAGCACCGATGTATCGACGACGACGCTCAGGGCTTCCATTCGGTTCCCCGAGCCTGCTCCACCTCGGCCGCGTGCTGTTGCGCGGGGGCGACTCGCCCGTCGCGTGCACGCTGGATGAAGTCGAGCAGTCGGGCGCGGCGCTCATCGCCGCCCGCTTCCCGCTCCGCCGCGCGCAGGCAGGTCTGACGCATCCAGGTGCCGACCTGGAGGTGCGCCTTCTTCGCGGCCAGCTCCATTAGTTTCCGCTCGTCCTTGGCGAGTCGGAGGTTCAGCGTGACGGTCTTCGTCTTCATAACCGCATTGTATACACAATGCGCCACGACCGCAATGCCAACCCTTGCCGAGCGGAAGTTTCGCATTTCGACCTGCAGGTCGCAGTTCGAGCCGTTTCGGCATGCTGCATCCTATGCCGAAGGCCACTGGAGGGTCTCGAAGTTCGTACTTTGAGCATTCTGCGAAGTTTGGCGCCCCTGGCCCGGTCTGGAGCGCTTCTGCCGATGTTGGACCATCCCCGGCCGCCGGGCAAAGTGCTCCCACTGCGACTGTCAGTTCATGTACCGTCGGACGCCATGGTCGACCGAACCTTTCAGCTCCCCGCCGACCCGACCGACGAGGAGCTCGCGCGCGACTGGACTCTACACGCCTTGGACCTCGTTGAGGTGCGGCCCTGCCACGGCGAGGAGCCGCGGCGCTGGCGCGCCAGGCGTGCGAGCGGCACCGCATTGAGATGGAGACGAACGCGATCCTTGAGCGAGCTGGCGCGCCTGATCTTACGAGGCCGGACATGGCTGGTCCCGCCCTGGCGTGGAAGCGCCGGTGATTGGCTGCGCAGGGGCTATCCCGCGTGTGGCGCGCGCCCCGCGCTCAGGAGCCGCTACCCCGACGTGTGGTGCTGCTCTCGTGCAGCTCGCCGCCGGCTAGAGCCTCCAGCTTACGGCCAACGAGCGTCCGCATACGCCTGGACGGAATCCGCTTCGTCCATGCGTGCGCTCGCGCCCAGCGGAAGCCCCTCGGGATTTCCAGCTCCGGGAGCGAGGCGAACAGGCGTCCGCGGGTCGGCGAGAGGTAGAAGAAGTCGACCAGAGCCTTTTCCGGTTCCGCCAGCTTCACGCCGCCGACCTCCACCACGAAGCCTCCGAAGAGCTCCGGCGAGACGTGGTGCACGCTGTACGTGCCCACTCTCGTCTCGACACAGGCGGACCGCCCGAGTGAGACGAGGTACAGCATCGCTGGGATCTGCTCGATCATGCCGCGCCGGTACAGCGCGGTCTGCAGTGAGACGTAGCAGGGGTAAGGTGCCGTGACGTACTCCGCGAGGGCGAGCGGCTCCGGGGGGACGGTGAGCGCCCAGAGGCCCTTGCGCACCGCGGTCACCAGCCCGGCCGCAGCCAGTCGTCGCAGGGTGTGGCTGGCTCCTTCCACGGACAGCCCCAGCACGGCCGCGGCATCCGCCGTGGTCGCGGCGGGCACCCGGAGGCGGTGGAGACGCCCCAGCGCCTCTCGGGCGTTCATAGACCCCTCCCGAGGTCGCGGACCCGGGCCTTCTCGAGGTTCTCCACGACCTGTAGCTGCAGCGCATCCCACGCCTCGCGGGTGCCGTAGGTGCCCAGGTAGTCTGGGTGCAGGTACGACACCACCTGAGACCGGTAGTCCGCATAGGACACAGCCATCGCCGTGTCGATGGCTTTCGGCAGGATCGGCCGAAGGGACCTGAGCTCCTCGACCCTCCCGCCCGACCGCGCGAACAGCACGCTGAGGTCGAAGACGTCGCGAGCCTTCACCCGGCCCTCAAGCGCATGGACCTTCTGCCGCATGGCCGGGCCGAGAGAGTAGTGCGCGGCGATGAGGGGCATGAGCTGGTACTCCGCCAGCACGTTTCCGGCGAGCGCCTCGACGGTTGGGGCCTGGTCCGTCACCCTCCTCGAGAACTCAATCTTCGTGTGCAGCGGTGCGACGCCTGCGACCAACCCCACCTTCCAGCGCTGCGTCGTATCCGTCTGCTTCGGAGCGGTGACAGCGCCCACCTCGATGCCGCGGCTCCGGAGAGGCAGCGCCAGCGAGGGCGCTGCGAGGATGCGCGTGATCTTCTCTTTCAGCGTGTGGACCGGGACCCGGTCCGAGACGTCGAAATCGATGTCCTCCGAGTACC
Organism: Anaeromyxobacteraceae bacterium; assembly: GCA_041500205.1. Classification (GTDB taxonomy): domain Bacteria; phylum Myxococcota; class Myxococcia; order Myxococcales; family Anaeromyxobacteraceae; genus Anaeromyxobacter_A. Next base: position 2,887 of record JBGQLS010000565.1, read on the forward strand.
GGACGCTCTCGAAGAAGAACCGCAGGTTGCAGCCACCCTTGATGGCGTATGCGTCCCTGTCTGGGCCTGCGCAGAGCGCCCGGACAAAGTGCAGGTGGAACAATTCGACGGCCTGTCGATCGCTTAGCACTC
>JBGQLS010000566.1:0-2968 GCA_041500205.1 Anaeromyxobacteraceae bacterium
CGACTTCGCGAGAGGGCACTTCTGCTGCTCGACGGACGGGAACGCCTGGTCGGCGGGGATCGTCTTCAGGACCTTGTAGTAGTCCCAGGGGTACTTCGACTCCTCGGGCGCTTTCACCTGGACCAGGTACATGTCGTGCCTGTGCAGGCCGTCGGGCCCGATGCGCCCGTTCTTGGCGAAGAAGTCGTTCACCGGCGCCGCGCGCATCTTCGCCATCACGGCGTCGGCGTCGTCCGTGCCGGCCGCCTGGATGGCCTGGAAGTAATGCGTGAGCGCCGAGTAGACGCCGGCGTGCACCATGGTCGGCATGGCCTTCTTCTTGTTGTCGGGGTGGGACTGGAACCGCTTCGACCACTTTCGCGTGTCGTCGTTCATGTCCCAGTAGAAGGCGGTGGTCGCGTAGAGGCCCTTGGCGGTGGGAAGCCCCAGGCTGTGGATGTCGGAGATGAAGATGAGGAGTCCGGCCAGCTTCTGTTCCTTCGTCAGGCCGTACTCGTTCGCAGCCTTGATGGCGTTGATCGTGTCGGCGCCGGCGTTGGCGAGCCCGACGATCTGGGCGCCCGACGACTGAGCCTGGAGCACGTATGAGGAGAAGTCGGTCGTGCCCGGAGACGGATGGCGCACCGCGCCCAGCACCTTGCCGCCGGCCTCCTTCACCACCGCGGCGGTGTCCTCCTCGAGCGACTTGCCGAAGATGTAGTCGGCGGTGACGAAGAACCAGCTCTTGCCTCCCTGGTTCACGACCTCGCGCCCGGTGCCGTGCGCCAGCGCCCAGTTGTTGTACGTGTAGTGAACGTTGTAGGCGGTGCACTTGTCGCCGGTGAACGCGGTGGTGGCCGGGCCGGACAGGAGCGTGATCTTCTTCTTCTCGGCGGCGACCGGCATCACCGCGCCGGCGGTGGACGAGGAGACCAGGTCGGCGATGACGTCCACCTTCTGCTCGTCGAACCACTTGCGGGCGGTGGTGGACGCGACATCGGCCTTGTTCTGGTGGTCGGCGGAGACGAGCTCGATGGGCTTCCCGGCTACCTTCCCGCCGAAGTCGTCGATGGCCATCTTCGCCGCCAGCACTGAACCAGAGCCGGCCAGATCGGAGTAATAGCCGGTCATGTCGGTGAGGACGCCTACCCTCACGGCACCATCCGAGATCTTCTCCGCGCCAGTGGCGGTGCCGCCAAGGGCGAGGGACAGGGCGAGCGCTGCCAGCATCTCCGTCTTCTTCATTCGGTCCTCCCGGGTAAGATCGCGCGGGCGCCGAGACTCTAGACGCCCAGGTAACGGTGAAGCTTCTCGGTGCTGGAAGGGAGCTCGTCCTTCACGACCATGTCCACGATCCGGCCGTGCTCGACCACGTAATGGCGATCGGCGAGGGGCGCCGCGAAGCGGAAGTTCTGCTCGACCAGGATCATGGTGAACCCACGCTCCTTGAGCTGCCGCACCACCCGCCCGAGCGCCTGCACGATGACGGGCGCCAACCCTTCGGTGATCTCGTCGAGCAAGAGCAACCGGGCCCCGATGCGCAGGATACGCGCCACCGCCAGCATCTGCTGCTCGCCGCCGGAGAGCCGCGTGCCCTGGCTGTGGCGCCGCTCCGCCAGGTTGGGGAACATCCGATAGAGCTCGTCCACGGAGAGGCCGCCGCTCCCCACTGCGGGGGGGAGCACCAGGTTCTCCTCCGCCGTCAGGCTGGCGAAGATGCCGCGCTCCTCCGGGCAGTAGCCGATGCCGAGGTGGACGATCTGGTGGGGCTGCATGCGGATCGTCTCGCGACCGTTCATCATCACCGAGCCGGTGCGCCGCCCGACGAGGCCGAGGATGGCCTTGAGGGTCGTGGTGCGGCCAGAGCCGTTCCGGCCGAGGAGCGTCACCAGCTCGCCCCTCTGCACCGCGAAGTCCATGCCGTGCAGGATATGGGACTCACCGTAAAACGCGTGCAGGTTGGTGACGCGCAGGAGCTCGACCGGCGGGCTGCCGAAGGCGCTCGGGCTGGCTCGTTGCACGGCCATCCTCTCAAGACCTGTCGAAAAATGTGACCGCTCTACGGCTTGGCCGGGGGCCCCGATGGGCTTTGCCCGGCGGGGCGGGGGCGGCCTGCGCCCCCGGGTACTCAAGACCTGTCGAAAGATTCCCTTTGCTTCTTAGCCGGGGTGGGGCCCCGACGGCTCTGCCGACGGGGCGGGGCGGCGCGAGCCCCGGGTACTCAGCCTTCTCCGGTCCCGATGTACGCCTCGAGCACCGCCGGATTCCTCGCGATCTCCTGGTAGGGACCCTCGGCCAGGATGCTCCCGCGCGCCAGGACGGTGATGGTGTCGGAGAGGTCGGCGACCACCGACAGGTTGTGCTCCACCATGAGCACGGTCCGGTCCTTCGCCACCCGCTTGATGAGGTCGGTGACGCGGCTCACGTCCTCGTGCCCCATTCCCTGGGTCGGCTCGTCGAGCAGCAGGAGCTCCGGGTCGAGCGCGAGCGTGGTCGCGATCTCGAGGGCGCGCTTCCGGCCATACGGCAGCTCCACCGCCAACCGATCGTGGAAGCCGGCGAGGTCCACTGAATCCAGGAGCTCGAGGGCGCGTCCGTCTAGCTCCTCCAGGCAGCGCTCCGATCTCCAGAAGTGAAACGAGATGCGGAGCCGGCGCTGGAGGGCCACGCGGACGTTCTCCAGCACCGAGAGGTTCGCGAAGACGGCCGAGATCTGGAAGGAGCGCACGATCCCCCTCCTCGCGATGTCGGCGGGGCGCGCCCCGGTGATGTCGTCGCCCTTGTAGAGGATGACGCCCCGCGTCGGAGCATGGAAGCGGGTGAGCAGGTTGAAGACGGTCGTCTTGCCTGCCCCGTTGGGGCCGATGAGCGCGTGGATCGCGCCGCGGCGCACGCGCAGCGACACGTCATTCACCGCCAGGAAACCAGCGAATTCCTTCGTCAGGTGCCGCGTCTCGAGCAGGACGTCGTCGGCCATGGGTGAAGGCCC
>JBGQLS010000567.1:0-2925 GCA_041500205.1 Anaeromyxobacteraceae bacterium
CCTCCTCCGGTTCCTGAAGGCCTCCTCCGGTTCCTGAAGGCCTCCTCCAAGTTCTGGCGGGCCCGACCCTGGGAGGTGGTCAGCACCTCTGACCGCCTCGAGGTGAAGCTGGTGGTTGGCCGTCATTCCCACCTCGGCGAGGCCAGAGTGCACGGATCGGGCGGTGAAGTGCTCGGTCTCTCCATCGAGCACGGTGCGGGCGGGAGTGGACCCGCCGACGACACGGGCGATCCGGGTCGGCCATCCTCGGCGACGGTCGGGTGGCGCTCATCCTCATCCCGCTTTGGACGCTCCGTGACACCAACTAACCGTGGAATCGGCGAGGGACAGGGGTGGGCCTGGTTGTGACAGTCAGTTGATGCGCGTGAAGGCCACCACCTGCGCCGGATCCAGGACGCCGGCGGCGTCGATCGTCATCACCGTCGCCCCGGCCGCCACCGAGCCCCGGACCTTCTCTCCGGTGCTGACGCGGTTGCCCAGGAAATCGATCGCTCCGCTGGTCGAGACCGTGAAGCTCGATACGTCGATGCCAACTTGGAGCGGGATGTCCTGCTGGCTGCTCCCGTCGAAGCGCACGAACTTGTAGTCGGCACCAGTGGCCGCGATGAAGACCCACCGTCCCGCCACGGGCACGATGTCGTTGCCGGGGCCGACGATGCGGTCCACCCCTGCCAGCATGATCGGGGCCGGATTCGGGACGAACCCCCCGTCCGCGATCACGCGGACGAGCGACCTGTCAGTGTGGTTGAACATGTAGACCCCGTCGCCGAGACGATAGAGACCATTGAAACCAGCGCAGGGTTGGGGGCAGGCCATGTTCAGGACGTGCGGTGTCTCGACGAAGGAGGCGCCGCTCCGGGCCACGACGCGGATGGTGCCATCGAAGCTTCCCGCCCCGCCGCCCGCAACGTAGAAGCTGTCCTCGTCCGCCTTTCCACGTTCCCCGGCGACCACCCCAGCGTTTTGATACCCCTGCAGGGTGAACGGGGCGCCTCCGCCGACGGGTAGGACCTGGCTCCGGAGCGTGGGATCGAGCGCCGAGGGATAGTAGCCGACGTAGAGATCCCCCGCGGCGTTCGCCTCGAATTGCTGCAGCATGAACACCGAGGAGTCGAGCATCGTGGCGGCTGCCGGCCCCTCCGGACCAGCCAGCGTGATCTTGTAGAGGCGCACGGAGTCTTGGGGGACCATTCCCTCCGCGTTCATGAGGCCGGCGACCGTGTAGACCACGTCGCCCGCTGCGTTGGTCCGGACCAGCGGATCGCGCCCCGCCACGTCGCTGTGGAGGGACAGGGGCGAGCAGAAGAGCGCTCCGTCCACGCGGCGCGCAGCGATGAGCCCGCAGTTGACGTCCAGGCGGAAGCCGGGAGTGGAGAAGAGGACCCAGGACGGGGTCGAGTAAATCGCCGCCACCGGCGGCGCGCGCTGGTCGGGCGAGGCGCCCGCGGTCCCCGCCTCGACCAGGGAGACCTCCAGGACCTCGCCGGAGAGAGTCAGTGCGAAGAGCTTGGGCGGCGGCGGAGGCTCGGTGGGGCCGCCGTCCGAGGAGCCGGCTGCATAGCGCCCGGCGCGAAGCGCCTGGCTGGGGGTGCTCGTCCCGGAGGTCGCGACGAACGCACCCACCTTCGCGAGGTCGATCCCGATGGTCTTCCGCAGCACCGTCCCCGCGACGGCTTCCCCGCCGGCGTTCTTGTTCGCTCCGCAGCCCGCTAGTACTGCGACGACGAGCGCGAAGAATCCGAATCGAGCGAGTGGTCTCATCGCTTCTGCCTCCTGAATGGCGGTGGCACGCTGGCCGTCGAGGCCCCGTCGATGGCGGGTGAGTCTGCCATTCCGCGTTCCTCGCGGGTCCGATGCAGGCGGGCAGGTGATTCACCCGCAGCGCTTGATCACTTCCGGTGAACTAGTTCAGCTTGACCGCTGGCGAAGACCCTCGCACGCGGGCAGATGATTGGCAAGGAATGCGCGGCAGGCGGTGCGCACGCCTGAAACAGGGGCAATTGTAGGCAAGAGCGCCGCGTCAATCACGTGTGCACACATGCGAGGACTGTTGGTCCGGGCGCCTCGGGAACGAGCTCATGCCGGGCGGATGCTGGCCCCGCAGCGGCGGTCGATGCGCCTACGCATTTTCCCGTCGATTGCGGCTCCGTACTGCTGCTCGACGAAGCGGTAGTCGCGCAGCAAGGGCCATGGATTCCCCCCCCCCCAGGCGTCGGGTTGATGCGTTTGCTTGGACTACATGCCAGGGCTATTCGTGAATACCGCATAGTCCCTAAAACGAGGGACGCTCCGGCACGGCAAGGATCTGCGTAGTCCTGGGTGAATCAGCGGCTTCAGCGAGAGCTGGCGCGTGTCCCCCTCGCGGTCGGTGGCCCGCGGTCAGCCGGGTGGCCATGAGCGGGAAGGTCGCCATTGCGCCCACATCCCTGTGCTCCGCCATGGGCAGGAACCACGGGCAGGACCGGAGGCCACGGAGGGTTCCAAGAGGAGCGCGTGGATGTGGACGCGGCCTCGGGCACTATCCGGCGCCGCGCAGCCCTGGCGCCTACTGCAACACGAGCACGCCCGCGTCCGCAGTGCCTGCCAATACGCCACTGCCGAGGAAGACGTTCGAGGAGACCGTACCCTTCTTGAGGGTCGTGAGGCTCACGACCCACGCGCCGGGGCCCGGCGCGAAGCACTTCTGCTGCGCGTTCGGTGCTTCCCCGTCCATGGTGGCATTCCGAAGTTGCTGCGCCGTCCACTCCTGGGTGGGGCTCCTGGTTGCGGCCACATGGACGACTCGTCTCGACGAAAGGTGGACAACGAGGAAGGCATAGACCTGCCGGAAGAAGATGTCGTAGGTCTGGACGAAGTCGCAGGCCCACGTACTTTCGGCATGGTTCCTCAGGAAGGTTGCCCATGTCTGTTCGCCTCCCCTGGTGC
>JBGQLS010000568.1:0-2908 GCA_041500205.1 Anaeromyxobacteraceae bacterium
ACCCCGCGAAGACGCAGATACGCCTCGCGTGCGAGATCGCGTGCTCGGCCTTCGTCCGTGAAGTGCTGGCCGCCATAGGCTTCGATCGCGACGCCGCAGCTGGCGCCTGAAGGCGAGCGCGGCGAGAACTGGCATGCTGCCAGGATGCGCGGGAGGTCTGTAGTGGGCGGCCTCGACGCTTCGCGCGTCCCCGAGCCTCCCTCACCCCGACCCTCTCCCTCGCGGAGGGAGAGGGAGACGGGACCCTTTGGCCTCCCCTCTCGTGAAGGTGTGCGTCTCCCCCCGCGCCCTCATCTCGAACGTCAATTCAAGCGGGTTGCGCCATCAGCCGTCCCCGCAGCGGAGCGTGGACAGCGTGGAACCAGGTCGTGGACGACGTCTTCTTGCTGGACGAGCCAGCGGAGTCAGCGGATGACGCCGAGCGGCAGCACCGAGCGTCCGTAGACCTCGTTCAGGATCTGCGCGGCGCCGACGTAGATGGCGGAGAGGCCGCAGAAGATCCCCTCGTACCCGGCGATGATGGTGAGTTGCTTGTTTCCCGTCGCGTCGGCATAGCCGAGCAGGCAGAACAGGATGGTCAGGGAGAAGAACACCACCATGAGCGCGCGGCTCGTCCGGAACGTCCCCATCAAGAGGACGAAGGTGAAGAGGCCCCAGATGAACAGGTAGGCAGCCATGGCCCGGTGGTCGGAAGGGTCCGCGAGGCCGAAGCGCGGCAGCAGGAGGAGCACCACCAGGGAGAGCCAGAAGAAGCCGTAAGAGATGAACGCGACCATGCCGAAGGTGTTCTTCTTCTTCGACTCCATGATGCCCGCGATGACCTGGGCAACACCGCCGTAGCAGAGTCCCATCGCCAGGATCATGCTGCTGAGGCCGATGATGCCGGCGTTGTGCAGGTTCAGGAGCACCGTCGTGAGCCCGAAGCCCATGAGGCCGAGCGGCGCCGGGTTGGCGCTCGTGTCCTTGATGATGGTCTCGGCCACGGCGACGGCTTTGCCTGCGTCGATGAAGGTGGGGGGCGTGGCGGTGGCCTCGACAGCGGACGCCAATTTGCTCATGGGGGAAGTCTCCCTGCGGGTAAAAGTGATTCCATCTTACCAAAGGTCGGCGGGCGGTAGTCAGGCGGCCAAAGGTCGCATGGCGGCCGCGTCACGCCCTCGCCTCCAGGGCCAATTCATACTAAAACAGACCCGGACGGCGTCATTCATACTAGAATGCTCGCTCGTTGAAGGTCGGCCGCACACGCCATGCGCGAGGGCGGTCGGCGGGGGACGAGGTCGAGGAGTCGAGAGACGACCCGGTCCACGGAACTGAAAGCCGTTCGCACCGCGATCGCGAGCGACGGACGCACAGGTACAGGGGGGGGTAAATGAGACACAACAGCTTGGCCGCCGTGGGCGTTCTTGCCGTCCTGGCCGCGAGTCCAGCGGTGGCTTCAGCAGCCTATTCTCACAACGGCAATGCGCTCGAGTTACGGAGCCAAGCTGGCGCCGCCACGCTGCTTGAGCCATGATCTCCACCAGGAGGCGATCGTGGGGCTCGAGGAGCTCGTTGCGCGGAGAGAGGAACTGCTCAGGGTTGCGCACGCCCACGGCGCCGTCACCGTGCGCGTGTTCGGCTCGATGGCGCGTGGCACCGCGGGGCCGGCGAGCGACGTGGACTTCCTCGTCGAGCTGGAGCCAGGCCGGACGCTGCTCGATCTCGTCGCTCTCATGCGCGAGTGGGGTACGCTGCTCGGTCGCCGAGCCGACGTGACGACGCCGGCAGCTCTCCACCCGATGCTCGCCGACCGGATCCTCGCCGAGGCGCGGCCGCTGTGAAGAACGACCGGCCGTACTTGGCGGACATCCTCCTGGCGCTGCAGCGCGTCGAGGAGATCGGCCACCACGGCCGCGAGGCCTTCCTCGGCGAGTGGCTGCTCCAGGATGCCGCGATCCGCAACTTCGAAATCGTGGGCGAGGCGGTGAAGCGGGTCAGCCAGGAGCTCCAGGCAGAGCACCCCGAGATCCCGTGGGCCGATCTCGCCGGCTTCCGCGACGTCCTCATTCACCAGTACTTCCGCGTTGACCTGGAGATCGTCTGGGCGCTCATCGAGCGCCGCGTGGCGGGGCTCCGCGCCGAGGTCGCGCGACTCGCGGCGGCTCTCGGCAAGCCCGGCTAATCCGCCAGCTGCCTGTGGCGGTTCGCGCGGCGGGCTCGATTGCTCGCGCGTGCTCACGGACCCGCGTAAGGCGCTGGGCGAGTACCGACCTGGGCGCGGTCCCGCGCACGCCCGAGAGCGACCTGCCCCAGCGCCACCACGAGCGCGATGAGGAGGCACCCGGCCCACAGCGCGCGGGCCCCCAGCGCTTGCAACGTGGCGGGGCCGAGCACCGGCGCGATGCAACTCGCGATCCCCCACGAGAGGCTGTAGGCGCCCTGGTAGCGGCCGCGCAGGTGCTCCGGCGAGAGGCCGGCGACGAGCGCGGAAGCGATCGGCAGGTAGGCTATTTCACCCAAGGTCCAGACTCCGGTGGCGAGCGCGTACTGCCAGGGCGCGCTGCAGAGCGCGTAGGCGCCATAGCCCACGCCCACCAGGGCACACGCGGCGGCGAGAACCTGGCCGGACGGTAGGCGAGCCAGGCGCGAGGTCGCCCAGGGCTGGACCGCGACGATGAGCACGCCATTCACGGCCAGGACGATCCCGATCGCCGAGGGCGAGAGGCCATGGCGCGCCATGTCGATCGTCCCCGACACCATGAACTGCAAGAACACGAGGGCGAAGGCGACGTGCAGCGCGAGCCAGGACACGAAGCGGCGGTCGGCCAGGACGGCGCCGTAGCCGAACCCCCTCACCCCGACCCTCTCCCCCGTCGGGGGAGAGGGAGACTCTCGAAAGGATGACTCCCGCGCTCGAGGCGAGGGGAGC
>JBGQLS010000569.1:0-2883 GCA_041500205.1 Anaeromyxobacteraceae bacterium
CGAACTTGCTGGGAACCTTCAGCGGCCGCGACTGCCGCCACCAATCAAGCCTGCTCCCTCTCAAGAGCTGTCGAAGAATGTGATCGCTCTGCGGCGTGGCCGGGGTGGGGCCCCGATGGGCTTTGCCCGGCGGGGCGGGGGCGGCCTGCGCCCCCGGCGACTCAAGACCTGTCGAAAAATGCGATCGCTCTGCGGCGTGGCCGGGGTGGGGCCCCGATGGGCTTTGCCCGGCGGGGCGGGGGCGGCCTGCGCCCCCGGCGACTCAGCGCGTCGCCGGATCCCGCGCGCAGACGAGAGGCTGCGGAAACGCGAGCAAGGTGATCAGGACGCGCCTGCGGGCGCTCCCGCGCGCCGGCGGCCATTCCTCGCGCCGCGCCAGGACGAACGCGCCGTGACCCCGGACGTAGTAGAGCGAGCGCGGGTCGCAGGTGGGCTCGCCCTCCCGTACCTGGAGTGTCAGCGAGTCGCCTCGCGTGGAAAGGAGGTGTCCGATGAAGCTCGGCGGCGCGAGGCGCTCCATGGCCACCGTCACGACGTCGCCCAGGTCCGAGGAGTAGTCGAACTCCCAGGCTTCGACGGAAGTGGTCGCAGGCATTTCACGCAACCTAGAGAATCGACGTCGCGAGGGCAACGACCCCAGATGTGGGATGGGTGCGAACCACCTCGGTCCGGGCGCGCCGCCGCCGAGAATGTGGCCTGGTTCGCAGGCGGGTTGGTCCTGACCTGCGGCGCGATGCTTCACGCACAGGAATGAACCCTCTCGGCCGATGACCTTCCCGAACTTCGCCCCGCGAGGCGCTGGTCCTCGAGCGAGATCCCGGAGTGCTGGGGCATGCGTAGAGCACGACAGGGAAGGGTGGAGCACGGCCGGACCGCCACTTGTGCGGGGGACGAGCCCCCGTGGTACGAGATGGCCGTGAAAGAGCCTACGAGGAATCGCATGAACGCGCCGGCGCTCCTTCTGCTCGTCCCGACGCGCAGCTACCGTACCGAGGACTTCCTAGCGGCCGCAGGGCGCCTCGGCGTTTCGGTGCTGCTCGGCAGCGATCTCTGCCACAAGGTCGAGGAGACCTTCGGGCCGCGCGTGGGGCTCGTCTCGCTCGACTACCGGCGGCCGGCGCAAGCGGCCGAGCGCGTGGCCGCCCTCGCGGCCGAGCAGCCGGTTCGCGGCATCGTCGCCACCGACGAGGGGACCGCCGTCATCGCGGCCCTGGCCGCGGCCCGTCTCGGGCTCTCCCACAATCCGCCCGAGGCGACCCGGCGCGCCGCCAACAAGCACGCGCAGCGCGAGGCCCTGGCCGCGGCCGGGCTGCCCGTTCCGCCCTTTTCTCTGCACCTGCTCGCCGAGGGGCCGGAGGAGGCCGCCCGGCGCGTACCGTATCCGTGCGTGCTGAAGCCGCTCGTCCTCTCGGCGAGCCGCGGCGTCATCCGGGCCGACGATCCGGCCGGCTTCGTCGGCGCCTGGCGGCGCATCGAGAAGATCCTGGCGGATGCGCGCGCGGAGCGGCGGCCGAAGGACGAGGAGGGCGCGCGGGCGATCCTGGTCGAGGGCTTCGTGCACGGAGCCGAGGTGGCGCTGGAAGGTCTCCTGCGCGGCGGCCGCCTGGAGGTGCTCGCGCTCTTCGACAAGCCCGACCCGCTCGACGGCCCCTTCTTCGAGGAGACGCTTTACATCACGCCTTCACGGCATGCCGCGGACGCGCAGCGGGCCGTGGAGCGGGTCGTGGCGGAGGCGGCGCGGGCGCTGGGGCTCGTCGAGGGGCCGCTGCACGCCGAGGTCAGGCTCGCGGCTTCGGGACCGATCGTGCTGGAGGTCGCCGCGCGCAGCATCGGTGGCCTCTGCGCCCGCACGCTGCGGTTCGGCGCCGGAGTCTCGCTGGAGGAGGTCGTCATCGCTCACGCGATGGGCCTACCGCTCGTGGATCTCTCCCGAGACCGCCACGCCGCCGGCGTGATGATGCTGCCCATCCCCCGCGCCGGGGTGCTCCGGGGCGTCGGGGGGATGGAGCGGGCCAAGCGCATTCCAGGGATCGAGGACGTCGTCATCACCATCCCGGAGGGCAGGGAGGTACAGCCACTCCCGGAAGGAGACGCCTACCTCGGGTTCGCGTTCGCGCGGGGCGAGCGTCCGGAGGACGTGGAAGCGGCGCTGCGCGCAGCGCACGCAGCGTTGGACATCGACATCCGGCCGGCGTTGCCGACGGTGTAGCCGAACGAATCGATCTGGCTCGCTTGGAGCGCGCCTGGAGCAGCGATCAGTCAGAATGCCTGTGAGTTCGGTCCTATTCCCTCTCCCCCACCGGGGGAGAGGGTAAGGGTGAGGGGGCCGATCATCGGGCGCCAGCCCCTCACCGGGAGATCGTCTAGAAGGGAGCCAACTGCTCCCCGGTTGGCTCTGCTCAGCAGAACCAGTTCTCGGTGAGCCGCGGCGCCCGCTTGCCGGTGTCGGCGGCGATCTCGGCGTGCTCGTGCGGTCTTCCCGCGGCCGCGTTCGCCAGCCGCATGACGCGGTCGAACGTCTTTGCCTGAGGCTCGCCGTGCGAGGCGCCGTCCTCGACGGCGCGCGCCACCTCGAGCTGGAGCTCGTCCATCCGCGGGTCGGGATGCCGCCAGCGCCAGGCGAGCGCGGCCTCGTCGAAGCACTCGATCCACGGGGGTGGGGCGGTATCCTGGCCCCCGATGTTCAACAGCAACGATCCCGGCGGCACGAGCAGGCGGATCGAGAGCTGTACCGGATCGAGCGAGGCGAGCCAGCCCTCGCGCGCGAACACGTCGAGCAAGTCCAGGTAGTCCTCGAGCGTCGACCACGGCGTGAAGGGCATGAGCGACGGACGCAGCACGAGGCCGGCGTCGCGGCAGGCGGCGAAGGCGCGGTAGACGTCG
>JBGQLS010000570.1:0-2871 GCA_041500205.1 Anaeromyxobacteraceae bacterium
ACGTCGCGCCCGACGCCCTTCGGCGCGTCGGGGATCATGCCCTCGTCGGCGAGCTGCACGAGGTAGCCGGAGACGAAGCGCGCCGCGAGTCCGCGCGAGCGCAGCGCGGCGATGAGCAGCACGGCGGAGTCGCGGCAGCTCCCGCACCCGTTCGCGAGCGTCTCCTCGGCCCTCCAGATCCCCGCCTCCTCGCGGACGACGTAGCGCAGGGCCTGGTTGACTGCGCGGTTCAGCTCGACGACGACGTCGATGGTCTTTCCGCTGCGAGGGAGCCCCGCGAGGAAGCTCTCCAGGCGCGCTCCAGCCCTGAGCTCCTCGTCCTCGCGATCGAGGAAGGGGAGGAGGTCCTTCTGCAGCTCGGCCGGGTACTCGAAGGGCATCTCCTTGCAGCGCTCGTCGATGAAGAAGTCGAAGGGGTTCACCGGCCGGATGTCGACGGCCAGCTCGACCTGCAGGTCGAGCTGCGAGAGCCGCGTCCCCTTGGCGAAGCTGAGGAGGGCGACGTGGTTGCCGAAGGGATCCTGCTGCCAGCGGAGCGACGCCGTCGCGGGTACGCTCAGCCCGTAGCTCTCGATGCGCGCGCGGGTGTGGTTCGCCGGGCGAAGGCGAATGGAGTGCGGCCCGAGGGCGGCGGGGGACGGATAGGTATAGACGCTTCGGTGGAGGAGGTGCAGGCGCACGGGCGAGCCTCGCCGGTTCAGTGAACTTTCCAGGTGCAAGCGCGCTGCCGGGATGCTGGCGGGTCAGCGCAGGAGGGGAGTAGCAGGATCCGGGCGGCATTGCTTGAAAACGTCCCAGAGGGTGCCTTGCAAGCGGGCAGCGGTGCGGCGCAGCGCCGTCGCTCACGGTCGTTCGCGAGGCGCCCCCGTCGTGGCGGGCGCCTTCGAGCGAGTCACTCCAGATAGCTCTCGTAGCGCGGCTCCCACATCATCGACTTCACGAGATCGAGGACCTGGGCGGGCCGCTCGACGCCGGCCAGGCCGTCCTTGAACGCCACCTCGGCCACCGCCGCGCCGATGTGGGCGGAGACCTCCCGGATCCTGGTCAGCGACGGGTAGATGCGGCCCATCTCGAGGTCACTCTTCAGCACCTGCGACGCGAGCGCCTTGGCCGCCTGCGCGAACATGCGGTTGGTGACGCGCTTGGCCTCGCTGGCGACGACGCCCAGGCCGATGCCGGGGAAGACGTACGCGTTGTTTCCCTGCCCAGGCACGAAGGTCCTGCCCTCGTACACGAAGGGCGGGAAGGGGCTGCCGCTGGCGTAGATGGCCCTGCCTTTCGACCAGGTGTAGGCCTCCGCCGCCGAGCACTCCGCCTTCGAGGTCGGGTTCGAGAGCGCGAAGATGAAGGGGCGCTCGTTGAGCCTGGACATCGCCTCGATCACCGCCTGGTTGAACGACTTCGCGATCGTCGAGACGCCGATGATGGCGGTCGGCTCGATGGCGTGGACGGCGGCGAGGAGGTCGGGCGCGAACGGGAAGTCGTGCGCGTAGCGCAGCTTGTGCTCGACGAGGCCGTCGCGGCTCTTCACCACGAGTCCCTTGGAGTCCACGAACCAGCACTTCCGGCGCGCGTCCTCGAGCTTCGCTCCCTCGTCCACCATCGCCGAGACGATGAGGTCGGCGATGCCGATGCCGGCCTCTCCCGCCCCCTGGAACAGGATCTTCTGATCCAGGAGCGGCTTCCTGGTGATGCGAAGCGCCGAGAAGAGGCCCGACAGCATCACCGCCGCCGTGCCCTGGATGTCGTCGTTGAAGGTGCAGATCTTGTCGCGCCACTGCTCGAGCAGGCGGAAGGCGTTCAGGTTGGCGAAGTCCTCGAACTGGATGAGGACCTTCGGCCAGACCTCCCGGGCCGCCGTGATGAACTCGCCCACGAAGTCGTCGAACTCCTTGCCGCGCACCCGATGCTGGCGGATGCCCATGTAGAGCGGATCGCGCCGGTAGCCCTCGTTCTCGGTGCCCACGTCGAGCGTCACCGGCAGGCACTGCGCCGGCCGGATGCCCGCGCAGGCGGTGTAGAGCGAGAGCTTGCCCACCGGGATGCCCATGCCGCCCGCGCCCTGATCCCCGAGGCCGAGGATCCGCTCACCGTCGGTCACGACGATGACGCGCACGTCCTTGCGCGGCCAGTTCCGCAGAACGTCTGCGATCTGGCCCCGGTCCGGGTAGGAGATGTAGAGGCCGCGCGGGCGCCTGAAGATGTGGCCGAACTGCTGGCAGGCCTGCCCGACGGTGGGCGTGTAGACGATGGGCATCATCTCGTCGAGGTTGTCCATCAGCACGCGGTAGAAGAGCGTCTCGTTCCGATCCTGCAGGCTGACGAGGTGGATGTACCGCTCGAGGTCGGTCTGCTTCCTGCGGTAGTTCTCGACCACCCGCGCGACCTGCTGCTCCAGGGTGAAGACGAGCGGCGGGAGGAGCCCTCGAAGCCCCAGCGCGATCCGCTCGGCCTCGGTGAACGCGGTGCCCTTGTTGAGGAGCGGATCGTGGAGCAGTTCGGCTCCCCTGGGAAGGCCGGGCTTCGGCTGTGGTTGACTTACGGTGTTATAGGTCATGATGGTCTCCTCGGGTGATGGTGAGACCTGGCGTGCGGATCGGCGGCGACGCGACCGGAGGCGCCGGGTGGCACGTCGCTTATTCTAAGAATCACCGTTTCTTATTGGACGCCGAAACGGGTCCCGTGCCGGTATGTCGCACGCGCCAGGTGAAATGCATTGTGGGAAACCGATCCCGGGCGCTGCGAGGTGCCTTCAGCGGCGTGGGCGCGCTGCCTCGTGCCGGCATCGGTGGCGCGCCGCGCGAGGGTCGCGGGCGACCCCTCGTCACCGGCGGCGCGCGAGGAGCTGCGCCAGCTCGACGGCCGACCGCA
>JBGQLS010000571.1:0-2771 GCA_041500205.1 Anaeromyxobacteraceae bacterium
CCATCTGCGCGTCGATCGCGGCACCGTCGGCCCCGGCGCGCTCGATGGTGCTGGCGCGCGGATCGATCGCGGGCGGAGCGCCGGCGCCGTCGAGAACTGCGCGCCCGCCGGCGCGGAGCCGCTGGAGCTGCGCGTCGAGCGCGGCGCGCCGGGCCTCCAGTGTCCGCTCGAGGTCGCCGTGGGCCGAGATCCCCGCGAGCAGCTCGGCGAGGAGGGAGAGCTCGTCGTGGACGGCCTGACCCAGCCGGCGCCAGGCCTTGCGCTGCTCCTCGTCCTTCTCGAACAGCGCCTCGAAGTTGTGGCCGTATCCGCCCAGCCCCGTGTTGGGCTGGAAGGTCGCCGCGAGCGCTTCCTGGAGGCGCTCGCGGATGTAGACATCGCGCTGAGGCGACCAGGGTCCGTGCTCGGCGATGATGTAAAAGGCGAGGCCTCCGAGCATCTCGCGCTCCTGCGGCCGGAGATGCCCCCAGCTCTGAGGCGGGCGCTCCGCGGGGTCCAGAGCTCGCCGCTGAGCCGACTCCATCCTGAGGTTCGTGCCGGCCCAGGGATCAAAGAGCACCAGCCGCTTCGCGTTGTCGGTCTTCGTCATCGCTCGTCTCCTTCCGGCCGCGCATCGCGGCCCGTTTCAGTCAAACCGCCAGCCGCGCGGAACGTGTCCGCGCTCGAGGGAACGTCGCTCCCAGAAATCGGGAATCGACCGCCGCGGCGTGAGCTCCTGCTGCCATCCCACCAGCTCGGCCTCGGTCGGCGAGCGCACGCCTGGACGGCGGTCGATGCCGAACGGGTCGAACTTCGGCGGCGCCGGGCGATGGAGCGTGCGCATCCAAGCGAGGAAGCGGCGGGCCAGCGCGATCATTCGGGGTCCTGCAGGTCCTGCACTCGGGCCACGCGCAGCGCGCCATCCGGGCTTCTCCCCGAGGACCAGGGTGCGGAGCCAGGCGACCAGGCGCGCGGCCAACATCCTCATGCCCCTCCTCCGATGGTCAAGACCTCATCCACCGCCGCCTTGAGCTCGCGCTTCACGCCGGCCAGGCCGTCGCGGGTCGCCGCACCGTGAAGGCGCTCCCCGAGCAGCTCCGGCAATGCGGCCAGCAGCTCGCGCACCGTCGCGACGTAGCGATCGAAGTCGCGCTCGACCTGGTCCCAGTACGGTCCGACCTCGTGGCCGATCGACTCTTTCAGGCGACCCGTCTTCACGGCCTTCTGGACGGCCGCGGGCGAAACACCCAGGTGCTTCGCCAGCGTGCGGAGAGAGGTCGCCGCAGGCCGTTTCATGGCGTCCCACTGGCAACTGGCAACCGAAATCCGGCGGAAGTGGCTAGGATTTTCGGGCTATCCCATCTACCGGCTCGCGGTCCATCGGGACAAGGACCCGAGCCACCGGAGAGGTGGGCGCCGGCCAGCGCGCGCGCGATCGCGTGCTCGTTCACTGCGCCGCCTCCATTTCCCCCAGCGCAGCTCGCAGAGCATCGACGGCACGGGGGGCGGGCACGCCGAACCGCCCGAGGGAGAGGCGCCCCTGCAGGCGCAACAGCACGACCGCGAGCGCGACGGTGACGCGCTGCGTTCGATCGCGTGGTGCTGGCCAGGTACCGCGTCGTGTGCGGGCCAGCTCATCGGCCTGGTCGAGGACGTAGAGGGCGAGACGCACGTCGACGTCCGGTAGCTCCTCGGACAGGATCAGGCGGGCCTTGCCGACGACGGCCAGGAGAGGCCGACGTACGGGGGGTACCCCCCCACCCCCTGAGAGGCACCCCCCCGGGGGGGGCTGCACTCGGTGTGCAGCCGTGTCCCGTGTCCCTTGCGTCGGAGGGGTCCACCCCCCCGTGTCCGTGTCCGCGTCCCCCCTAAAGGGGGGGGACACGCGGGACACACCCACTACACCCGTGTCCGGGACACGCTGGGACACGCGGGACACACCTCCCCTCATGACGTCGCCTCCCCCCCGTCCGACGCGTGGTCCTCGTGGTAGTACCGACCATCGCGCAGGACGGCCTTCCCCTGGTCAACGAGGCGGCCCAGCGCCGCATCCTTCGTCGTCCCGCGTCCGTGGACGTTGGATCGGACCTCTCGCGTTGTCGTGCCCGTGGCGCCCTTCCGCCGCAACAGGGCGAGGATCTGCGGGAAGAGCCGCTCGACACCTCGAGCGTCCTCGTCGATCGATTCCTCGCCGACCACTTCGTAGGTGCCCGCGCCGCGGTCGTAGCGGATCACCGTCTCCGCTGGGGACTCGTCGTAACGGCCGAGGACGCGGATGATGCGGTCGCAGGGATCGCCCGCCTTGTAGCGGTCGAAGAGCAACGCCTGATCGCAGAGGGCGAGGATGGCGCCGGCGCCGCGGACCTCGCGGCCGAAGCCCTCCGCCATCTTGCCCGTGTGATGGAGCACGAGCACCGTAACGTCGAGGTCGCGGCACAGGTCCAGCAGCGGCGACAGCGCGGCCGCGACCCGCGCGTTGTCGTTCTCGTCGTTCACGCCCCAGACGGGCCAGCAGCGGGCGAGCGTGTCGATCACCACGAGGCCGATGCCCTCGCGGCGCACGAACTCGACGAGCGCCGTCCACTCCGCAGGCGCGGTCGGCACCGGGCGGAACTGCGCGAAGAGAGCTGCGTCCCGCTCCACGCCGAACCTGCGGAGCCGGCGCTTGACGTCGCAGCGATTCTCCTCGAGGGCGAGCAGGAGGACCTTCGTCCTCGTGGTCTCACGGCCCAGGAAGGGCACGCCGCGCAGCAGGGCCGCGATGATCGCGTAGGCGAGGGTCGTCTTGCCGG
>JBGQLS010000572.1:0-2701 GCA_041500205.1 Anaeromyxobacteraceae bacterium
CAGCTGGCACTGAGTAGCCGGGGGCGAAGGCCGCCCCCGCCCCGCCGGCAGAGCCGTCGGGGCCCCACCCGGGCCCCTGCGACCGCAGCTGATTGTTCGACAGGTCTTGAGTACCCGGGGGCGAAGGCGGCCCCCGCCCCACCGGGCAAGCCCGTCGGGGCCCCACCCCCGCCAAGCGCCCGGGTGGTCCATTTTTCGACAGGTCTTGAGGTCTTCTCTCTCATCGTCACGGTCCCGCTCGTGAACAAGACCATCCACACGCTGGGCGGCGGCACAGAGGTCACAGGGTCGGACCTGACTGGGCTCGGAGACATCGAGATCGGAGCGCGCTACACAGTGTGGAGGTCCATCAGCCTCGGCGTCGGCCGCCTGCACGAACTCGCCATCACCGGGGGGACGGCGATCCCCACAGGGAGCCACAACGCCAAGGCGGCGGACGGTGGGCTCATCGACCCGCACGGTCAACTGGGCACGGGCGGATGGGGGCCGTTCGTCGGGCTCGCCTACCGCTTCGAGCAAGGAAGCTGGCTTGCGTTCGCAAACGTTTCCGGGCGGCTGCGCACCGATGGCACCTACTTCGACTCCACGAAGTATAAGTTCGGGGACGCGCTCCTATGGAGCGTCCATGGTCAGTACAGACCGGCCCGCTGGGTGGCGCTCGACCTGGGCGTCGATGGCCGCTACGCCAGGAAGGACAAGGCTACGGCCGCGGACCGAACGGTCGATGACGCGGTGGTCAACACCGGCGGCACGCTGCTGTCGGCCGCACCAGGTGTCTACTTCAACGCGTTCGGCGGTGTGTGGCTGTTCCTGAGAGGCCAGATTCCTTTCTACAAGAGCCTGTACGGTGAGCAGAACGTGCTTCCGTCCGTTACGACCGGCCTCCAGTTCCAGGCTCTGTGAGGAATGCGGTGCGCGAGTTCATCATCGTGGGAGTGATGGTGCTTCACGCAGGCCCGCGAAGCGCTCGCGTCCAGGATCGACAGATCCCGCGCGCCGGATCTGACCCGGCTACGGCGACTGCCTCTTCGCGTATTTGTGGCGCGCCGGATTCCTCTTGCCTGGCCCTGCCTTCGCCACCTTGAGCGGCGCGGGCTTGGCCGAGTCGAGCGTGGCGGGCGTCGGGTCGAACGCAGGCGCGAGCAGGATCTCGATGCGGCGGTTGCGGGCCCGTCCGCGGGGCGTGGCGTTCCGCGAGATGGGGTGAAAGGGGCCGTAGCCGCTCGCCACCAGCCGCGCGGGCGGGACGTGCGCCTTCTCCTGGAGGAACCGGACCACGTTCGTCGCCCGGGAGGTGGAGAGCTCCCAGTTCGTCGGATACCGCTCCACCAGCCGCCCCGAGATGGGTGCATCGTCGGTGTGGCCCGCGACCTGGATCTGCTTGTCCTCGATCCGCGCCAGGACCGCGCCGACGCGGGCGAGGACCCCTTCCCCGCGCTTCGAGATCCGCGCGTCGCCCGAGTCGAACAGGATCTTGTCCACCAGATCGACCTTGAGCCGGCCGTTCGTCTGGGAGAGCCGGATGTCCCCGCTCGCGATCTCGGCCTTCATCTTCTCTTCCAGCTCGTCGGCGGTGGCCTTGACCCTCGCGAGCTCGTCCTCCTTGGTCTGGACGTCGCGCGCCAGCTCCTGCTGGCGGGCCACCATCTCCATCTTCTCCGCCGCGACCTTGTCGAGCCGCGCCTCCGTCTCGGCCTGCGAGCGCTGGAAGGTCTCGAGCTTCCCCTGCGCTTCGGTCGCCTTCACGTTGGCCGCCGCCGCCTGGGCGCGGGCGCCCTGGAGCTCGTTGCGCAGGTACAGGGACGCTCCCGCGCCCCCGGCCAGCGCCGCGAAGAACGCCACCCAGGCCGGCCAGCGCGGACGCGCCGAGCGGATCATCGAGTCCGTCACCTCGACCTCTTCATGGTCGCTTCCCAATGCCGCCTCCCTTGCTGGAGCTGGCGGACATTGTGCTATCACGCGGTGGGAAACGGCAATGACTCGCGGCGCGTTTGGGATCGCGAGCAAATGCGGACAATGTGCGCAACATCCGACTAGCGGAGACGGGGTAGGTGCCTCGAGCAGACTCGACTGCAGGGAGGCTTCCAGGAAACCATCCGCGGCGAAGAGCGCCTCCTCGCGTCGCCGGGGCGCTCATGCGAGCGAGCCCGGGCCGAGTGCCGCGGTCCGCAAACGCGAATCCACATGTCTAGGATCGTTCCGCCTGTGGACCAGCGGCGCGGAACGGGTGCTCGAAGCTGAGATAGAAGAAGACGCCGTTCTCGCCGCGGCTCGGCCCCATGCCGATGGGCACGCTCACGCCAGGCACGACCTGCAACCCGCTCGCGAAATCGACGGCAGCGCGCAATCCGGGATTCACGGTCAGCGTCTGGGACCTTTGCAGCCCCGCCCGGGCCGCGATCTCGGTGGTCGTGTACAGGGCCTCGACGAGGAAGTTCAGGCGCTGGTGCGCGAGCCACACCAGGCTCTGGCCGGCGGAGAATGTCGCGAGCGGGCCATGGCCACCGCCCGACGCGAGCGCGGCGGGGACGTAGGTGCCGCCGACGTTCACATGGGTGACGAACTGCTTCGCCAACGCCAGGCTGAAGGGCACGTTGATCTGCAGACCCGCGCCACCGCTGCCGAGCCCCTGCGATGCGTCGCCCGAGGGGAGGAGGAGCGTGAGCCGCGGCGCGAGCGCGACGGCGGTCTCACCGTTGCC
>JBGQLS010000573.1:0-2676 GCA_041500205.1 Anaeromyxobacteraceae bacterium
AGACGGCCCTGGGCGACATGTTCTCGCGCTGGGTTACGAAACTGACGGAGTGGCTGCAGGACCCGGTGAAGGTGGAAGCATGGGTCACAAGGATGCTGGGCACGCTCGAGAGTTTGGCGCCAGCGTTCGAGAAGATGGCGGGCGCGATAGCGCGGATCGCCGAAGGGCTCCCTTCCTTCCTTGGTGGCGGCAGCGCCGCAACCGACGAGATCGAGCAGATGTATCGGCAGAAGACCCCGCTCTGGCGGCGCGCGCTGTGGCGGTTCACCCCGGAGCAGGAAATGCTGGAGCGAGGGCAGGTCCCGCCGAGCATGCAACATGAGTTCGAGCAGCGCATGAAGGAGCGTGGGAACCGAACGGGCCCCGTCCAGCACACGATCAATATCAACGTAGACGGCGCGACGCGGGAGGATGCCAAGCCGGTTGCTGATGAGGTCAGGAAGACCGTAACTTCCATCTTCGAGCAGATGGCGATCCAGGGCGGCAACCTCGGAGTGGTGGGGAACGCGCCATGATCATCGACCCCGACAACAAGCCGGGCTCGCCGGATCACAGCGGCTGGCAGGACGCGGGCGCCAGCCGGTCGCGCTACATCTACACCACCAAGAAGAAGGCGAAGAGTGGCGGCTCGTCCAGGGCCGACGCGACGCCGGTCTCGGTGGCGTTCTGGGACAACCCCGCCGACGCCTATGAGCAGTTCTCCGACCCTGCCCAGTGGAGTTCATGGGACACAGCCATGCTGGCCGGGCAGCGCGTGCCGGGCGTCGTGAGGGTCCACTCCCGGAAGCGCAGGAAGCTGCTCGCCAACGGCGCCATCGGGGCGAACGCAGAGCAACTCGTCGACACCGGAGCAGAAGCCTCCTCGGTGGAGATGACGTGCTTCATGTGGATGGAGCACCACCTCGCGCAGTATGCGGCGCTGGCCAAGGCGATTGAGGTGCAGAGCGGAACCCGGAAGGACCCGAAGGCGCTGCAGGTCGAGCACCCGGGGCTGAAACTGCTCGGGATCAAGAGCCTGTACGTCACGTCCATGGGCGTGCCCATGTCGAAGGGGCCAGGCCAGGGCTACGAGGTCTCCATCGAAGCGCAGGAGTTCAAGCCGATCAACAAGTCTGCAGCGGCCAAGAACAACGCGGCCCTCCCAGTGGACCAGGACGTCCTCAACTCCAAGGTTCCGAGCAAGTTCGACGCGGGCATGGGGCCGTCCGGTGACAAGAGTCGGAGCGCTCCGTGAGTGTCTTCCTGAACGGCGATGCTGTCTCCGCGCTCGCGCTGACCGTCCCCAGGATCGGACCCTGGCATGCTGACGTGTCGCTCACGCCGAACGGGACGCAGCCTTCGGGCAAGGTCACGCTCTCGGTCTTCGGGGTCGAGTACAAGGGCGCCGTCCTGCGCTCCGGCGTGACGAAAGCGCTCCCCTTCGCTCGCATCATAGGCGGCGCCGGCGGGCTCGGGACCGTGCTGCCGCCGAAGACGTACCAGGGAACGGACGTGAAGCTGCCGCTCTCCGAGATCCTGCAAGGCGTGAAGGAGAGCCTCTCGCCGACGTCCGACACCGCCGCGCTGGCGAAGCGGCTGCCGTTCTGGGTGCGGGTCGAAGGCACGGCCGGCGAATCGCTGGCCTCGGTTCTCTCGCTCGCCGGTATCCCATGCTGGCGTGTGCTCCGGGACGGCACGGTCTGGGTGGGCTCCGAGTCATGGCCAGCATCCGGACTCACTGATGTCACGCTCCTCGAGCGGGACCCGCACCTCGGCCGCTACGACTTCTACGCCGAGAAGCCTGCCGTCTTCCCGGGCGAAACCTGGGACGGGCACAGGGTCTCGGTGGTCGAGCACCGCTTCACGGCCGACAGCCTCGTCACGAGCGTGTGGGTCGAGCCGGAGGGCGCGGCTGGCGAGACGGACCGGGTCAAGGCCGGACTTGAGGCGTTCGTGCGGAAGTTCACGGCCCCGATGAAGTACGCGAGGCGCTACGAATGCAGGGTGGTGGCACAGAACGCTGACCTGACGCTCGAGCTCGCCCCCGACGACCCGGAGATCGGGACGCTCTCCAACATCCCGATCTACTACGGGCTCCCCGGGGTGACGGCCAAGGTCCCGTCCGGCGCGCGCTGCCTGCTCGAGTTCCTGGGCGGCTCTCCGGACAAGCCTGCTGTGACGGGATGGCGCGTGGGGACCACGACGGAGCTCGACTTCGGCGCTGCAGCCATCGCATTCGGGGGCGGCGCTGCCGACGCGCTCGTGAAGGGGACCACCTACCGGACCGCCGAGGACTTGCTCCTCACGGCACTCGTGACCGCGCTCGGCACGATCTCGGCCGCCACGTCGCCCAGCACGTCGGCTGCCGCGACCACCTTCGGAACCGCGGTCACGACCTTCAAGGCCGGCTCCTACCTGTCGGCGATCGGGAAGACCGCCTGATGAACACCGACCTCGGCTGCCTCCCCGACCTCTCCTTCGCTCTCATCTCCGACCGGCGCGCGCTCGCCGAGGCGCTCTACCGGCGGCTCACCACGCCTCGCGGCGGCCTCTTCTACGCCCCTGATTACGGCGACGATCTTCGGGAGATGCTGCTCGCGCGCCTCGATGACAGCGCGCTCTTCGCGTGGAAGGCTCGCATCGAACAGGAGTGCATGCGCGACGATCGCGTGGACTCCGTGCAGGCCGATCTCACCT
>JBGQLS010000574.1:0-2673 GCA_041500205.1 Anaeromyxobacteraceae bacterium
GAAGAGCGTAGACGGGATGCAGACCTTGAGAATGTCGATGAGCTCGATGTGGAACGCGGCGCCGGCGGCGCCGGAGCCGAGCATGCCCAGGAGCGCGACGGTGGCGGCGGAGATGGGGCTCGCCGTGATCGCCTGCTGGGACGCGATGACCGAGATCGCCATGGGCCGTTCGGGGCGGACGCCGGTCTCGCGTGCAACCTCGGCGATCACCGGCAAGACCGAGTAGGCCACGTGGCCCGTGCCTGCGAACAGCGTGAAGGTGTAGGTGACGAGCGGGCCGAGGAAGGTGATGGCGTCCGGCTTGCTCCGCAGGATTCGCTCGGCGACGCTGACGAGGTAGTCGAGGCCGCCGGCCGCCTGGAGCACCCCGGCAGCCGTGACCACGGCCGCGATCATCAGCATCACGTCGATGGGTGGCGAGGTTGGTTGGAGGTGGAAGACGAAGGTGAGGGCGGCCAGGCCGAGGCCACCCATCACCCCGAGTCCGATTCCTCCCAGCCGCGCGCCGACGAAGATCGCGGCCAGGACCACTGCGAATTCGAGCCAGAACATGGTCAGTCCGGCGCCCCCGGAGTGAGCGGGCCGCCGCTCCTCAAGCGGGCATGGCTGGTCACCTATCAATGACGGTGCCAATGCCAAGGCCTGGCGCCAGAGCGCGGAAACGACTCGCCTATCCGCTGGGACCGGCGGCGGCGGGCTCTCCCGAAAGGCCATGAGAAAAGGAACGGCGCTACGCGGGAGCGGGACGAGACCTCAAGGAATACGCCGCGATGGAGAGGCCATGAGAGAACGCAACGACTTGAAGGAGGTCATGGCGTTTCCTTCTTGGCGCTCTTGAAGCGCTTGCTCAGCGCCGACTGCGAAAAGCCGAGCAGGCGCGCGGCGAACGACTGGTTGCCCTCGGCGCGTCGCAGGGCCTCCTGGACCGGGAGCTCGGTTCGCTCACTGCGGTCATCTTCATGTCCGGCGGCTGCGTCAGGCCAGGTGGGGATGACCTCCGGTTCGAGGGCGGAGGAAGCCCTATGTATGGACCCGATGGGGCCGTCTCGTGCGGATCGCCTCCGGCGGCATACACCACCAGCCAAATTTGGCGGTACCATGCCCGGAGGATTCCCCGATACGCGCGCAGGCCTTGGCTTGCCCAGCCGATGCCTGAAACAGGTCCGGACATGGCGATCCGGAATCAAATGAGCGACTCCACCCCACGCGAACTCAGGGCGCTGCGGCTGGAGGTGTGGATCCCGGTAGTCTACGCGGTGGTCTCCTGTGCGTGGATCACCTTCTCCGATCTGCTCCTCGCGACAGCGGTGCGCTCCGCTGGGGAGCGGACGGCATGGTCAATCCTGAAGGGAATCGGCTTCGTCGGGGTGACGAGTATTGCACTCCACATGGGACTGCGCTGGGCGCTTGGTCGTGAGCGGCGGGCTGCTCGCCTGGCAGAAGCAAGCGAGGCGGCTCTCCGCGAAAGCGAGGAGCGCTTCCGGGTCGCTTTCCAGACCAGCCCCGACGCCGTCAACATCAGCCGCCTCGACGACGGCGTCTTCGTCGCCGTCAACGAAGGCTTCTCGCGGGTCACGGGCTGGAGCGAAGCCGCGGTCCTCGGGCGCTCTTCCCTGGAACTCCGCATCTGGGACGATCCCGCCGACCGCGCCCGCCTCGTGGCGGGGCTGAAGAAGGGCGGCTACGTGCAGAACCTCGAAGCACGTTTCCGCAAGAAGGACGGCAGGGTTCTGCCCGGGCTCATGTCCGCGCGGCTCATGTCACTGCGCGGCGAGCAGTACATCCTCTCCATCACGCGCGACATCAGCGACTGGAAGCGGGCTGAAGAAGAGCGGGATCGCCTGAAGTCGGGGCTTCACCAGGCGGCCAAGATGGAGGCCATCGGCCAGCTCGCGGGTGGTGTGGCGCACGACTTCAATAACCTGCTCACGGTGATCCTTTCCGGCGCCGAGGCGCTGAAGCATGACCTGGGCAAGGGTTCGCCGCCCGACCTCGAGATCGTCGAAGAGATCGGTGCCGCGGGAGTACGCGCTCGGGACCTGACGCGCCAGTTGCTCGCGTTCGCGCGGCGACAGGTCATCGCTCCGGTGCCGCTCGATTTGAACTCCCTGATGCGCAGCAGTGAGAAGCTCCTGCGACGCGTGCTGGGCGAGGACGTCGAGCTCGCCACGGCCTTGCAGCCGGACGTCTGGACCGTGCGCTGCGACCCGGGCCAGATGGAGCAAGTCGTGCTCAACCTCGCCGTGAACGCCCGAGGCGCGATGCCGGGAGGCGGCAAGCTGACCCTCGAGACTGCGAACGTCGAGATCGACGAGAGCCTCACCGCGTCTCGCCCGTGGATGCGCCCCGGGCCCCACGTGAAGCTGTCGATCCGCGATTCGGGGCAAGGGATGTCGCCGGAGGTGAAGGCGCACCTGTTCGAGCCGTTCTTCACGACGAAGCCCGTCGGACTCGGGACGGGGCTTGGCCTCGCGACGGTCTACGGCATCGTGAAGCAGAACGAGGGGTACATCCTGGTGGACAGTGAGCCTGGCCGGGGAACGACCTTCGCGCTCTACTTCCCCCGTATCTTCGACGCGGCGGTCCCGGTGGAGCGGCCCATCCCCGTCACCACGACGCATGGCACGGAGACCGTCCTCGTCGTGGAGGATGATGTGCAGGTACGCGAGGTCA
>JBGQLS010000575.1:0-2597 GCA_041500205.1 Anaeromyxobacteraceae bacterium
GGACCGGTGTCTTGGACAACCCTCTCGGAGCGGCAGAGTCGCCCGGCGGGCCAGCAGGGCGGCTCGCTACGAAAGGGACGGCTGCTCGAAGGTCGGCCTCCTGTGCAGTGGTACCCGCGGAGGCGGATGGCTATCGGATCGGCGGTGGGCAGCGCCGTGGCCTCCGGGCGGGGCGCGACCGCTTGCCCTCCCTGGAGCTCGGCACATGCTCGCGGAGTCGCTGGAAGCACTGAAGCAGGAGGTCATGAGCCGGTTCGACGCTCGGGTCGTGGCGGGCCCGGGATCCGGGTCCCCGACGGCGGGGACGACGCTCCGGAGCCGCCTGTCCGAGCTGCTCGACGACCTCGCCGCGGCCGTGCGGCGAGGGCATGTCGAACCGGCACGGTTCCCCTCCGGCGAGGAGGCGGTCGCACTCCAGCGCGACTGTCCGCGCTCCCGGCCCGGCCACGACGCCCAGCGCCACGTCGAAGGCCTCATGAGCGAGTACCGCTCGCTCGGCGATTGCATCCACGACCTCATCGAGCAGCACGAGCTCGACGTCTCGTCGCACGAGCTGCGGATCCTCTCCGATTGGTTGAACACGCGGGCCTGCGCGCCGGCGCTGGCGAGAACGCGCGGATGCACCAGCAGCTGACCCAGACGGTCACCGACCAGAAACGAGCGCAAGAAGAGCTTGCCCAGTCGCTCGCGTTTCGCGAGCGGGTGATGGGTATCCTCGGTCACGATCTCAGGAATCCACTGGGCGCCGTGCGGGCGCTGGCCTCGCTCCTCCTGCGAAGGAGATGGCGGCACCCAAGCCCCGGACGCCGGGGACGGGCACTCAAGACCTGTCGAAAAATGTGATCGCTTTGCGGCGTGGCCGGGGTGGGGCCCCGATGGGCTCTGCCCGGCGGGGCGGGGGCGGCCTGCGCCCCCGGCGACTCAGACTCAGCCGCCGCCGCGGAGGATGGGGTCGAGCTTGCCGTGCCGGTCGAGCTCCGCGATGTCGGAAAACCCGCCCAGGGACCTGCCCTCCACGAAGATCTGTGGCACCGTCTTCTGCCCGGTCGCGTCGACGAGCCAGAGGAGCAAGGCCTCGTCCCCTTCGACGTCGATCTCCTGGTAGTCAACGCCCTTCTTGGCGAGAAGCGCCTTCGCGCTCACGCAGTACGGACAGTTTCGCTTGGTGTAGACCTGAACCCGAGCCATCGCGGGATCCTAACACTACTGGGTAATGGAGCTAGACCCCGCCGCCCGCGATCGAGATCGTGACGGCGTAGTCGTTGACGTCGATCCCATAGGCGAAGTCCACCTTCACGGCGGGAATCGCGACGCCGGGGATCAGCAGGCGCAAGCCGGCTCCCAGACCGGTGTGAAAGTCCGAGAACCTGGGTAGCGGCGCGCGAGCGGTCACTCCCGCGATGCCGCCGGGGTGCCGCTCCAGGAGGGCGCCCGTGTCGACGAAGGCGGCGGCGGCCACGTTCAGCGTGCTCGAGATGAACGGCAACTTGATCCCCTTGAAGACCGGCACCTGCTCTTCCATCTGCACCACCAGCAACGTGTCGCCGTGGAACTCGTTCGCGATGTAGCCGCGCAGATCGGGGCCGCCCGCGCGCAGCAGCTGGGTGAGCGGCACTCCCCGCTCCGAGGTCGGGTAGTTGATGACCGATCGAAACACCATCGAGGGATACGTGCGGCCCCAGTGCCCGTACAGCTCGAGCCGAAGGTCGAGCTTCACGTAGTCGAAGTCCGACTTCCAGAACCCATCGGAGATCTCGTTCTTGAGCGAGATCCTCGAGCCGTGGCGGAGGCCTTCCGGTGCCGCCGTGTCGTCGTACAGGAGGTAGAGCTGCAGCAACACGAGGTTGCCGAATGCGGGGTTGTAGGCCGGCGCCACGGCGGTCGGATCGTCGCTCTGCTGCGTGAAGACCCCGATGCGGTGGTACAGCGCACCGACCATGGCGCGCACCGTCGGGGTGACGACCCAGCCGATCTGCGCCTCCGCGCCCATCACCCGGGTCGGGACGTGCATCAGCAGGCGATGGTTGTCGTAGAAGCGGAAGGTCTCGAGCTGGAGGATCGCATCGAGGACATAGGTCAGCGGCGCGGCAGCGAGAATCGGATCCCGGAAGCCCGCCAGGAGGTAGGACTTGGACTCGCCGTATTGACCGGCCACGGCCAGCTGCCGGCCGCGCCCGTCCAGGTTCTGGTTGCCGTACACGAGGCCGGCCGCCTTGTCTCCGCCGCCCAGGCTGCCCGTGGGAAACACGAACCAGTACACCTTCTCCTCGGCCGTGACGTGGACGTCGACCGGCTCGGGCCGCTCCTGGAGGTACATCCTCCGCACCGCTTCCTCGCGGGGCACGTCCAGCCACACGCGGACGGTGACGAAGAGGTCGCTCGCGACGAGCCGCTCCTCAGCCGCCTTCAGCACCGAGTAGTCGATCGGATCCCCGGGCTGGAGGCGCATGCGCGCGCGGATCGCGTCGTCCTTGGTCTTGGTGATCCCGTGCAGGACGAGCTTGCCGAGGACGAGCTTGGCTTGCGCCGGAGAAGGGAAGGCCAGGGAGAGGAGTGTGGCCGCGAGCACGAAGACGAGTCGGAGGTGCACGCGCGCA
>JBGQLS010000576.1:0-2535 GCA_041500205.1 Anaeromyxobacteraceae bacterium
CCTCACCCCACCTGCAACTCCACCCCACCTAACTCATCCTAGGGACTGGCGTTCTGGACAACTCTCCAGGGGAGATCCATGCGCATCGTGGTGGTAGGAGCTGGCGGGGTGGGTGGGATCGTGGGCGGCCTGCTCGCGCACGCTGGGGTGGACGTCGCGTTCGTCGCGCGCGGAGCGCAGCTGGCGGCGTTGCGAGAGCGCGGCTTGCGCGTCCAGAGCGCGCGCGGGAACTTTCACCTCGCCCAGGTCGAGGCGTCCCACGACCCGGCCGAGCTCGCTCCCGCCGACGCGGTCCTCGTCACGGTGAAGGGATGGCAGGTGGCCGAGGTGGCGCCCAGGCTGGTCCCGCTCCTCACCGAGGGCGGATTCGCGGTGCCGCTCCAGAATGGCGTGGACGCACCCGAGGTGCTGGCGCGGGTGCTGGGAGAGGATCGGGTGGCAGGCGGGCTCTGCCACATGTTCGCGTGGGTCGAGTCTCCAGGTGTGGTCCGGCACGCGGGAGAGGCCTTGCGCGTGACGATGGGTGAGCGACGTGGCGGCTCCAGCCCGCGCATCGAGGCGCTGGCGCGCGTGCTGCGCGATGCAGGAGTGGACGTCGCCGTCTCGGACGACGTGGAGGCGGCCGCCTGGGAGAAGTTCGTCTTCATCTCGGCGTTCAGCGGAGTCGGCGCGGTGACGCGCGCGCCGGTCGGCATCGTCCGGGCGGTGGCCGAGACGAGGGCGCTGCTCGCGACGGCCATGGAGGAGGCCGCGGCCGTCGGGCGCGCCCGCGGCGTGCGGCTTCCGACGGATGCCGTCTCGAAGGCGCTCGCGATCATCGATCGCCTGCAGCCGGACACGACGGCCTCCATGCAGCGCGACATCCAGGCCGGCCGCCCCTCGGAGCTCATGGACCAGAACGGGGCCGTGGTGCAGAAGGGCCGCGAGGCCGGCGTTCCGGTGCCTGCGCACGCGTTCCTCCTGGCGGCGCTGCTGCCGCAGGAGAAGGCGGCGCGGCGGTCCCTGAATCCGTAGCGGGCTTCTCCCCTGAGTGAATGTCTTCCGGCGTGGGGATCTCCATCGCGCGTGGGTGGTCCTTCGCGCCTTGCCCAGAGCACCCTGCGAGAGGTTCCTTTCCCGGAGCTCTGGTGTTTCTTAGACCCGCTAGCCGACCCAATGGGTTTCCGCGACCCAGCGAACCGCCGATTGGGTAGGCCGAAATAGTATACCTAACTACACGTGATCATTGAGCCATTGTAGATCATCTACTGTCTCCTGGATGTCGAGACCGGGCATGCCGTGTGCATGATTGACGAAGGGCCAGGGAATTCAAGACCTGTCGAAGAATCGGTTGCGGTCGCAGGGGCCAGGGTGGGGCCCCGACGGCTTTGCCGGCGGGGCGGGGGCGGCCTGCGCCCCCGGGTACTCAGGAGGGCCATGGAGCAGCTCGAAGCTAACCGTTACGACCGGGCCTTCGCGAGCCTCCCGGAACCCACCTTGCTCGTGGACGAGGAAGGCCGTGTCTTGCTCGTGAACGCCGCGGGCGAGGCGCTCCTCGGGGCGGAGGTCTCGGGTTCGGCCGGCCAGTGCGCCACGGTATCGCGCGCGCTGCCGTGGCTCGGCCCCACCGTGGCCCGGGTGCTCGCGGGGGAAGAGGAAGCCGCTCTCGAAGCGACGGTCCCCACGTCGGAGGGCGCGCGCTGCGTCGCGGCGCGGCTGCGGCGCGTACGCGAGCGCGGCGGCGCGCCGTGTGGCGTGCTCGCGGTGCTCGAGGACGTTACCGAGAAGCGCGCGTTCGAGGCGCGGCAGCGCTCGGCCGAGCGCATCGCCACGCTCGGGAGTCTCGCCGCCGACCTCGCTCACGAGGTGAACAGTCCGCTCGCTTGCGTCGTGTCGGGCCTCTCCTTCCTGGAGGCGGAGCACGCCCGGATCGCGTCGGCGCTGGCTCCAGCGGAGCTCGTCGAGGCGAAGATGGCTCTGGAGGAGGCGCGCGAGGCCGCCCTGCGCGTGGGACGGATCGTGCACTCCCTGCAGAGCCTGGGGCGCCCCACCACTCCACTTCTCCAGGAGGTCGATCTCTCGCAGGTCCTGCGCACGGCGATGCGGCTCGCGGAGCCGGACCTGCGTGGGCGGGCACGGCTGGTCGCGGAGATCCCGGAGGTCAAGGCGCGGGCAAGCGAGTCGCTCCTGGTCGAGCTCTTCCTGGCACTCATCGTCAATTACGCCCGCGCGATCGAGCCGGGCGACCCGGACGCCAACGTCATCCACGTGAAGCTGCTCGCGGGGCACGACGAGGCGCGCGTCGTCGTGTCCGCGGAGGGCCCGGGAACGCACGGAAAGGACGCGCAGCTCGGGCCTCCCCACGCGCGGCGTCCCGTCCAGGTCGCTGGACCATCCCTCTCGGTCAGTCAGGGAATCGTGACCGCGCTGGGGGGGACGCTCACCCTCGATCGCTTGCCCGGGGGCGGCAGGACCGCCACGGTCACGCTGCCCCTCGACCCTACCTGAGTCGCCGGGGGCGCAGGCCGCCCCCGCCCCGCCGGGCAAAGCCCATCG
>JBGQLS010000577.1:0-2427 GCA_041500205.1 Anaeromyxobacteraceae bacterium
CTCGGCGGCGCGGGGCGCGTCCATGGACGCGGTGAAGCTGCAGCTCACCTCGCTCCTGCGCGAGCGGCGGAAGATCGGCGAGAACGAGGAGGACGACTTCCGCGTGATGGACACCCGTCAGCTGGCCGAGACCCTCACCGGGACGACGAGGTGGGGCTCGGCCTCACGCTCACGCGGCGGATCGTCGAGGCGCAAGGGGGCTCGATAGAGGCCGAGAGCACGCCCGGGGTGGGAACCACGATGACCATCACGCTCCCCGGCACGCCCTCGGCCGCCCCCGTGGCGTGAGCGGGGCGGCACGCGCCGCACATTTCGTCATGGACTGCGCAAAGAGCGCGCACGGTGCGATGCCAAGCTGCTCGTGAAAGGGGACAGACCATGCAGCTCACGCCACGCCGTACCACGCTGACCCTCGCCTCCCTCGCGGCGGCTGTCGCTCTCGGGCACCACGCGCAGGCCGCCGAGGACGGGCCCGCGCGTCACCAGCCGCCGCCGGAGGCCTTCGTGGCCTGCCAGGGCAAAAGCACCACCGAAACCTGTTCCGTCGCGCTCGGCGGTCGCGCCGTCGAGGGCACCTGTGCGCCGGCCGATGACAACCGGTTGTTCTGTCAACCCTCGGCGGCGGCGGCCGGGTCGCCCCCGGTACCCCCAGAAGCGTTCACGGCTTGCAGCGGGAAGACGGCCAGCGACGCCTGCTCCGTCACGCTGCCGTTCGGGGTTGTCGAGGGTACGTGCTCCACTGGGAGCGACGGGCGGCTGTTCTGCCGTCCGTCGCATCCGCCTGAGCGTTGATCAGGTCGGCGCGACCCGCCAGGGCACGGCTCCACGTCCGGGGGCCTGCTGCGCGCGCATCGCAGACACGGTCGCCGCGGGACCCGCGGCGGCCGTGTTCCAGCCAGCGGGCTCAGGTTGAAGCGCTCACCGCCGAGCTTTGGCCGGTGATATTCGAAAGCGCGTTCTGCACGAGCTGCACGAGATCATCGCGGGTCATGGACGGCCTGTGCCTGCCGGAAACCGCATCCGCGAGGAAATGCTTGAGCCGCAGAGGGGGTGCGAAGGTAGCGTGCGGTCGGTGTTCAGCTTGATTTTCATCATCTCTGGGGTTGGCAGATCACGCTTTCGGACCACGGGCGACCTCGCCCTGGAGAACCTCGCACTGCGTCACCAGATCGGCGCCCTCCGTCGCGCGCTGGGTGCCCGACCGGCTCGCTTCGGGAACTGGGACAGGTCGCTGTGGGTGGTCCTGGCCCGGTACTGGG
This sequence comes from Anaeromyxobacteraceae bacterium, assembly GCA_041500205.1. GTDB lineage: Bacteria > Myxococcota > Myxococcia > Myxococcales > Anaeromyxobacteraceae > Anaeromyxobacter_A. Next base: position 1,260 of record JBGQLS010000577.1, read on the forward strand.
CTGGGTGGCGGTGCGCGCTGGCGATCGTCCGTCCGGCCACCGTGATCCGGTGGCATAGGGAGGGGTTCAAGCGCTTCTGGGCCCGCAAGAGCATTACAGGGCGGCGCGGCGGTCGGTCTGGCCTGGATCGCGAGATCGTCGACCTGATCCAGAAGATGTCGCGGTCGAACGTGACCTGGGGCGCCCCGCGCATTCGAAACGAGCTCGCCAAGCTCGGCATCGAGGTCGCGCTCTCGAGCGTCGCCAAGTACATGGTGAGGGAGCGCAAGCCACGGTCACCGACGTGGCGGGCGTTCCTGGACAAGCACGTAAAGGACCTGGTCGCGGTCGACTTCTTCGTCGACCCGACGGCTACCTTCAGCGTGTTGTTCGGGTTCCTGGTCTTGGCCCACGATCGCCGCCGGGTACTGCAGTTCAACGTGACTGCGAACCCTACCGCGGAGTGGACGGCGCGGCAGTAGGTACAGGCGTTCCCCGGGGAGACGGCCCCGCGGTTCCTCGTGCGCGACCGGGACCAGATCTACGGCGACCGGTTCCGACGGATGGTGGAGGTGCTGGGAGGAGGTGGTCACTGCGGCGAGGTCGCCGTGGCAGAATCCATACGCGGAGCGGCTGATCGGTTCACTTCGCCGAGAGTGCCTGGATCAGGTGGTCATCCTCGGTGAGCTCCATCTTCTTCGGATCTTGGCGGAGTACTTCGCCTACTACAACCGAGCGCGCTGCCACCTTTCACTGGCGGGCGATGCGCCGGAGCCCAGGCCGGTGCAGGGACCTGCACTGGGCAGGGTCGTCGAGCTACCCGAGGTTGGCGGGCTACGGCACCCAGAGATGCTGGGCCATCTCGCTCGTTTTGGTCGGCCTGCCCGGTGGTGAGCGGCTCGAGGTGGACGAGCCCTTCGGCACGGCAGCGTGCTTCGCGACACCGGGGGTGATGGCGAAGCACGAGCCCTGGCGCGGTCGCTCAGGCGGACTGGCCGCTCACGACCGAGTCGCAGATCGCGTTCAGGCTGCCGAAGGACGGACGCTTGCCTACATGCACGGCAGGGCGTGGACCGGCGGCGGCGCGAAGCTTCTCATGGAACTCGCCGACGCGCTCGGCGCGCCGTAATCGCCTACGCCCCGTCGAAGGAACTCATTGTGGCAGCGAGGAGGGCGCTCACGTGAGGTA
>JBGQLS010000578.1:0-2314 GCA_041500205.1 Anaeromyxobacteraceae bacterium
CTCCTCGCCGAGCTGCCGGCCGTGGCGCCCTAATCGCACAGGGCGCCGCGCGCCGAGTGAAGCTCATCGACATCAGCCGACGACCAGCCTCGCTCCTTGCAGCTGCGGATCACTGCGTCAGCTGCGACACGAAGGGCGACCAGGACGGTCTCTGAACCTACGCGTCCATCGCGTACTACCCGTACTGCATCGGCGCGGCTCTCGAGCAGCCGGAGCGCCCAGGATCCAGGCCCCGCTGCCATCAGCTCACACTCGAACGGGCCATCCATGAACATGCAGGACGCGGGCGCGTTCGTCTTCTGAAGAGCGAGTACGGCGCGCAGCCACCATCCCAGCACGACCACGGGGAAGTCGCTCCAGCCGCTCTCGGGAAACGCCTGGCCACCGACCTCGACGAACAGAGTGCCGGTGATCGATCCCTTGGCAGACCTACGTAGGGTGGCCGCGTCGGTCCGCACCGCGAAGGTCAGCCCTGCCGTCTCGAGAGCCCGCACGGCGCGTACTCTACGGCAAGTCCATCATTCGCGGTCGACTCTCATCGGCGGCAGGCGCTCTCGTCGTCGCCGAACCCTCTCACGCTGGCCGCCGGCCAAGCCACGTGCGGTCGGCCGGACGGATACCGCTGAGCTTCATGCATCTGGCTGCCCCGCCCCGCCCGTTGGCGGAGCCTCGTGCGGCCCGATGCTACGGGAACCGCTCCACGGACGAGGAGGATTTCGGGACGGCGTCCTCCGTCTCCAGTTCCCCCCGGAGCCCGCAGGACTCACAGAGGACCGCGGGCCGGCCGTCCTCGTCGTCATCGGGGACGACCGCGTAGGAGCGGCACCTTGGGCACCGGTCGGGCCGGCCGGTCTCGTTCCGCCGTGACGCAGTCCCGAACGCGACGATGACGGCCTCGGTCGCCGTCAGTGCAAGGGAGGCGTCGGATGGCGTCGCGTTCGAGGCGTGCGTCACCCAGTTCACGAGTTGCCACGCCGAGCGCGCGAGTGCCTTCAAGTACCCGCGGACTTCGGCCGCGCTGGACCCAGCCGCGAGATGGTCCGCAACGAGTTCCGTCCAGTGTACGAAATCGCCCAGCTTCGGCGCGTCCCTGCCTGCCGGGACCATCTTGTCGTCGGCCAGCGCGCGCACGACCTGGAGCAGGCTCTCCCGGCAGCGCATCCCGACCGCCTGGAAATCCTCTGCCTCGTTCGCGGTGTCGAGGGCGTCCGCAGCCTGCGCCCATGGCCTCAGCGCCGCCGCCAGCTTCTTTCGGTTCGTACCCAGGCCAGGACCGCGCTCGGCCGCCTCGACCCGGGCCATCAGGCCGACGTGGAAGGAGAGCGTGTAGTCCATGCTCGGGAACAGCTTCTGCGAGTAGAGGTTCGTCGGCTGCGTGATGACCCACCACCTCGTCTTGTCGGTGTGGACATCCCAGACCTCGTGCCTGCGCCCGAAGATGGTCTCCGTTGCGACCCTCTCGGCGTGCTTCACCTTCTCGCCCTTGGCCTGCCACTCGACGTACTCCCTGATGCCGCGCTATTTGCGGGCAGGCGTGTTCAGGGTGAACTGCGGCAGCACCTCCACCGGCACCGGGGGCGGGATGATGCACTCTCCCTTCACGACCGGGCGGCGCTGCTTGGTGCGTGTGGGTGTGCGGCTCCGCCTGGTTCGAGGCATGGAGGCTCCGAGCTCGGGTAGAAGAGATGAGGGTAGCATCGGCTGACCGGGGATGGCTGGCCACGACGCCACCGCGTTCTCTCGCGGGCGAACCGGGCGACGGGACGGGACTCCGTTGCGCGACCAGTGGAGGTGAAGGCGGAGAGCATCTGCAACACCATCGACGCCCCCACTCCGCCAGGGTGGCCGATGAAGTTCGTTGGGTTTCTCACTTCTGCTCTCGGAACCCCGAATAGATTGCCAGACCAGTAACGCGCCCGCGCGCGTCTGGGGTGCCATGACACGACGTCTCCTCATTGGTGGAATCCCGCTCTTGCTCCCCCTGCTGGCCCTGGGGGCCGCGGCCGATAATCAGGACTTTGTCCTAGACGACCGCGAGTGCAAGATCGTGGTCGGAACGCTTGCGGACGGAAGGCCCCTCGCCGTAGCGGAGGGCCTGAAATGGTTGACCTCTTGCCAGCGACGCGGCGACAAGACTTCCTGCGACGCGACGCCGAGGGAGTCCACCGCCGCGGAGAAGGTCAACTCATTTGAGCTTCACGTTGACCTGGACTCTCCGCCCAGGCTGTGGCTTGCGGGAGTCGCCGAGGGACACGATTTCATTCGGATCGATACCGTTCAGCACACGTACGTCTGGATCTCGCGCATCATGAGC
>JBGQLS010000579.1:0-2297 GCA_041500205.1 Anaeromyxobacteraceae bacterium
CTGAGCATCCTCGGCTGGGGCACGCACAGCCTGGCGCCGTTGTCGTTTCGCGCTGCCACCTACTCGGGCGTGTTCACGCTGCTGCCGATGATCACCGGCCGTGGCCGCGCGCACCACGGCGAGATCCTGCGTGCCGCGGCGGTGCTGGTCGAGGCAGGCCGGCTCGTGCCGCTGGTGGACGAGCATCGGTTCACGCTGGGCACTGCACTGCAGGCCCATGAACGGGTCGAAGCCGGGCAGGCCGTGGGCAAGGTGGTCGTCGACGTCGTCGCCTGAGCGCGGGGCGGCGCTGAACATCATATGTCCTGAACGTATAGTGAAAGCAGGGGAGGAGAAGCGCCGCTACCCGACTCCGAAGAACGCACCGGCAGGCACTGCAACCGTGTTCGCCGTCAGTGGGAGCACCGTGTCCCCGAGGTAGAGTACGACCCCGAACCGGACCTCCTTGGGAGACTGCTCCTTCAGCGCCTCCATCCCAGCGGCGTCCGATGGACTCACCGTCCTACGTCGCCGCACAGGCAGTGACGAACCGCACCAGCGCCGGCAGCTCCACCACATGCACCAGTGCTGGCACATCGCGCTCGATGTAGCTGCGATGGTACGCGCTGAACCCGTGGTGGCTACCTCGCGCATCCGCGCGAAGTCACGGTCTGAATTCGAGTTCGGCGGCAGCTCCAATGGCTACTCCGTCTCGTGTGGTCGAATGTCGAGATGACGTTGCTCTCGATCTCTCGGATGACGGCATGGGCTCGGCGCGCTGTGCGCCGATTCTGGGCAAGACTCGACCTTCGCAGCTCCGGCAGCGAGCTGGTGGGGATCGCGGCTGACGCGTGTCGCCCCCGGCACGAGTTGGTCGTCGAGAACGCCCTGCTTCGCCACCAGCTCAACGTCCTCAGGCGACAGGTCAAGAGACCCAGGCCGGCCCCGATCGACAGGTTGAAGCTGGTCATCGGCTCCATCCTCCTGCCGTGCTGGCGTAGAGCCATGGTGGTTGTCCAGCCAGCGCGGGGAACTCCTCAAACTGGGCATCAAGGTCAGCAAGCGCACCATCCAAAAGTACATGAGAGGGGTTCGCACCAGGGGAGGCGAACAGACATGGGCAACCTTCCTGAGGAACCATGCCGAAAGTACGTGGGCCTGCGACTTCGTCCAGACCTACGACATCTTCTTCCGGCAGGTCTATGCCTTCCTCATCGTCCACCTCGCGTCGAGACGAGTCGTCCATGTGGCCGCAACCAGGAGCCCCACCCAGGAGTGGACGGCGCAGCAACTTCGGAATGCCACCATGGACGGGGAAGCGCCGAAGGTGCTCCTACGCGACCGTGACGACAAGTTCGGGTCCACCTTCGACCGCGTCGCGGAGGGAACCGGAATCCGGGTTATCAAGATCGCCGTCCGGGCCCCCAACATGAACGCCGTGGCCGAGCGCTTCGTCTGCAGCGTCAGACGCGAGATTCTCGATCACGTCCTGCTGCTCGGCGATCGGCACCTCGACACCTTGGCCCGACGGTACAAGGTCTACTTCAACGAGGCGCGGCCTCATCAAGGAATAGAACAGCTGGTGCCCGCCAACCGCACTCTTGGGATCGACGCGTCGAAACCGATCGTGGTGACACCTGTGCTTGGCGGACTCCACGCCGACTACCGGAGGGCTGCATGATCCCGAGGGTTCCCGGCGGATGAGCATGGTAGCCACCACGGGTGGGGGTGGGGGTGGCACCCCGGGTTCTTTCCCGTCGCGCGCGGGGAGGGGGCCCCACGCTGGAAATCTACACATCTCGAGGAGAGGCATTCACCCGAAGTGACTATGATCCCCGGAATATGCGCTGCTTGCTTTCCACTACTACTGCACATATGTTCCGGTCATGCCGCTCTGGCGCCGCCCCGATCCCCCTGCGCCCGTCCCCCTCGACCCGGCCACGCTGCGCGAGGTGATGCGGCTCTTGGAGGAGCGCTTGCGGCAACTGGAGACCTACGGCAGCGGGGGCTGTCCAGCGTGTCACCACGCCGAGCTGCGTGCTGCGGTCGTGCGGCTGCGGGCGCTCGCCGCGGCCCTTTGAGGATCTCCCCGTGGTCGCTCGGGCCCTCCGGGTTCTCTCCTGGCTCGGCGGGCGGGGGTACCGCGTCCGAACCCGCATGGCCGGAACAGCTCTACCTGACCATTAGTGAACCGCTGCGCTCGCCGCCCGTAGGCCCGTGCTGCGCGCTAAGCGACCTAAGCTCTCGGAGAACGGGCCACTCCACGAAGGCGAACACGATCGGAATGATGAGGTTGACGAGCGGAATCGCGGCGAGGA
>JBGQLS010000580.1:0-2240 GCA_041500205.1 Anaeromyxobacteraceae bacterium
ATGCAGCTCGTCTCGCCAACGACCCCATCCACAAGATGCTCGTCGATCGTGACCCGATCGAGGGCGAGGCTCTTGCGTCGCAGTCCACCCTGTCTCGCTTCGAGAACTCCGTCGGCCCCAAGGAACTGCTCCGCATGGGACGGGTCCTCGCCGAGACGGTCATCGAGCACCACCGTCGTCGGCTTCGAGGCAAGGCGAAACTCATCACCATCGAGCTCGATCCCACCGACGATCCAACGCACGGAGGACAGCAGCTGTCGTTCTTCAACGGCCACTACGACACCTGGTGCTACCTGCCCATGGCGGGCTTCATGAAGTTCAACGACGAACCCGACCAGCATCTGTTCACCTGCGTGCTGCGACCAGGCAATGCTGCTGCAAAGCAAGGCGCCCTCGAGATCATCACGCGTCTGCTCGAGCGGTTGATCGAGGCCTTCCCAAAGGCTCGCCTTCTTGTCCGTCTGGACGGAGGTTTCGCCTGCCCCGAGATCCTCGACTACCTTGAGGCGGCCGCAGTGGACTACGTCATCGCCATGGCTGGCAACGCAGTGCTGGCGCGGCACGCCGAGAAACTGATGAAGAAGGCACGGCGAATGTCGCGGCGCTCCGCTCAGACCGAGCACGTCTACGGGCAGTGCCGTTACGCAGCAAAGAGTTGGAGCCGGAGGCGGCGGATCGTCATCAAGGCCGAGGTCGTCTACCTCGAGGGGCGTGCTCCCAAGGACAACCCCCGCTTCGTCATCACGAATCTGCCTGATGCGCCGCGCAGGGTGTACGAGGACATCTACTGCCAGCGGGGCGATATCGAGAATCGCATCAAGGAACTCCACCACGGCATGGAGATCGATCGGACCAGCTGCACGAGGTTCTGGGCGAACCAGCTGCGGGTGATGATGACCGCAGCGGCGTACGTGCTCATGCAAGAGCTGAGGGCAAGAGCGCAGCGGACCTCCTGTTCCCGCGCGCAGGTGAGCACGCTGCGAGAGCGGTTGATCAAACTGGGTGCCCGTGTGGAGGAGTCGGTGCGCCGGATTGTCTTGCATCTTCCTGCATCGTGCCCCTTCGCAGCTGATTGGACCCGTGTAGCTCGAGCGCTCGGCGCGGCCAGCACCTGACGTCGCGGTCCTCTCCTCCAACTCAAACCTGAACAGAACCAACCTCGGGGAGGCGTGTGTCTGAGTAGGGTCCCCGGCCGAGCTCGCGAGCGCGTCTCCAGCCTCTGAAGAGCCCACGGAGTGCATCAATGCCTCTCGCACGGGTCTACGTGCGCGTCGGCGACGCTTTCCGCCAGGCTCGGAGGCTCTACGACGAAGAGGGTACGCGTTCATGCATAATGTGGGCTAGGCTGAACTTGACCATCGAAAGCACCGCCCGCAATTCAGGACATTCTTGGGAGCCCAGTCCGCGGGTGTGACGGTGTGGAAGCCAGAGGTGGCCCATTGTGGAGCCTTGAAGGTGGCGAGTTCCTTTCTGCGAACGCGGCGAGAGTCTCTTCCGCACACACGGCCACGCGCGATCCGGAACAAGCGATCTGCAGAGATAGGCGCCTACGCGACGCGCTTCAAGTCAACAATCGGGAGATGCAACCGACCGGATTGGAAGCGGACGTGCAGAGTGATCCCGCGCCAGGTTGTCCGCGAATCAGCGAGCGGCGCAGCGCAGGGAGAACGCCGCGGCCAAAGGGATCTGGTTTCGAACCGCGGTGCGCGGCAACCGGGCCTTCGACCGAAATAGACCTCGTCCGGAGTCCTCGTGCTGAGCGCGGAATGGGATCGCGCTGCGTTGTACCAGGAAACGAATTCGGACATCTCGCGCTGGAAGGCGGCACGCCGGAACGGGAAGAGGATCCGTCGCATACCCTCGGCCTTCAGGGTCTTGATGAACCGCTCGGCGATAGCGATGCTCCCATGCCGTCTCACAGCACCGAATCGGATCTTGATGCCGCGCCTTGTCGCCCATCGACGGAAGGTGCCCGCGTCGAACTGCGGGCCGCGGTCGGCGATGAGGTATTTCGGTTTCACCCCGGCCGCCTTCATCACGCGATCGAGGAAGGCCTGAACCGCGGCGGACGAAGGTTGTTGGCGGAATGTAGCCGCACCCATCGCGCGCCTCGCGAAGTGATCGATCGTCACGGCGACCCACCAGCAGAACGGCCAGATCTGCGGAAGGGCGGAAGGGACCCATTGAAGCCAGAAGTCGAGCGAGGTACGGACCGTGCTGAGATCGACATGCCAGACGTG
>JBGQLS010000581.1:0-2233 GCA_041500205.1 Anaeromyxobacteraceae bacterium
CGCGGCACGGGACCTCGCGATGGTCGCCCTCTTCGCGGTGGCGGCCCTGGCGCTCGCCATCGTCGCCTCGCGGAGACGCGCGTGACGCTGGCCGGCCTCTTGCCTTCCGTGAACGCCGCGCTCAACGCCGCGAGCGCCACCCTGCTCTTCGCGGGCTGGCGGGCGATCCGCGCCCGCCGCCGGGAGTTGCACCGCACGCTCATGCTGGGCGCCTGCGCCAGCTCCGTGTTGTTCCTCGCCGGATACTTCACCCGGATAGCGTTGACGGGCACGCACCGCTTCCCGGGAGGAGGGCCGCTCCGCGTGTCCTACCTCGTCCTCCTGGCGAGCCATACCGTCCTCGCCACCCTGACCCTGCCGCTGGCGCTCCGGACGCTCCAGCTCTCGCTCGGTGCGCGCTTCGCCGAGCACCGGCGACTGGCCCGTTACACCTTCCCGATCTGGATGTACGTCTCGATCACGGGCGTCGCCGTGTACGTGATGCTGTACTGGATCGCGCCTTCCTTGCGGTCCTGAGTCGCCGGGGGCGCAGGCCGCCCCCGCCCCACCGGGCAAAGCCCATCGGGGCCCACCCCGGCCACGCCGCAGAGCGATCACATTTTTCGACAGGTCTTGAGCGCTCTCTTCGTGATCGAGCTCAAATACTGGCTGTTGCTCTGGCTGTCGCTGGCGAGTTCCGCGGCGCAGTGGGGCCGGGGAGAGGGCCGGCGTGCGCGAGAGCCCGCCTGGCGCCCACGCTGCAGCCCCGCGTGAGAGGCCTTCACGGTGCTGGCCGAAGTGGTGGGGCCCGTCCCCTCCACCACGTCCAGGGGGCGAAAGGTCGGGCGTTCAGGTGTGCGCGAGACGGAGCCGGACCGGCCCGCTCGCCTCGCGCGGCGCGCTGGATGCCCGAAGCCGGTCGAACGTCGTCGTCTGCCCCGTGAGCTTCTCCGAGACCATCGCCGCGAGCGTCGCCCACGCCGCGCGGTCCACCGGTGCGTGGTCGTTTTCCCAGCGAGAGACGGTGCCCTCGGTCACGTCGAGGAGGCCGGCGAGGTCCTCGGCCCGGAGCCCGAGCACCTTCCTCATGAAGCGGAACGCGGCTCCCTCGCGGAGACCGCGGTCCGCCACCTCGGCCGCGGCCGCGAGCTCGGCGCGCTCGAGGTCCTCTCCCTTGAAGAACCCCTCACCGCACGCGCCGCACTTCACCGCTGGGACCCCCGCCACCACGAGGGCGAGCGGGCCGCCGCGGAGCTGCAGCGTCACCGTGTGCTTCTCCTCCACCTGGCGGAGGTCCGTGCTCTTGCAGATCGGGCACCGCTTCATGTTCGCGCTCCTGCGCGGCCTAGGTCGCTTTTCAGTACAGCGTCACTACGATCACGCCGTCCTCGATGGCTACGATGAGTTTCAGATCATCGCCGTCCAAGTCGGGGCCGTGAACCTCCCAGCAGCCTTGCCGCTGGGCCCTGGTGCATCCCGTCGCTTTCACGAGGGCGTGCCGCACGTCCGGGTGAGTCGCGCCTCGTTCCCCCATCCGCCGCTCGGCATGGAATGTGACGACGATCCGCCCAGCGCTGGCGTAACCACGAACGTCCGCGAGGGCCTTCGCACTCGAATCCATATCGCTCCCCGTTCTCCCAGGTCCCGTCTCTGAGTGCGGGTCGCTTGGCCGCGGGAGGGTACTTCATGGGCGAGCTACTGCTTGCGTAGGACCTGGAGCCCAGTCTAGTCGTTGGTTGCGTTTTCCGCAACTGTCGCAGCCTGGGGACCGTTTCTGGGGCCGTCGGGGCCTTCACGGCGCTGATGGCGCCCGTCCCCTCACCGTCCAGGGCACGAGGTCCCGCAGGGCGCGGGGTGGCGCGCGCCGGCGGGGCGCCTGGCCGGTGTGGCGTGGTGCTGGTAGAAGTCGGCCGGAGGTTCCTGGATGCCGACGAAGGATGCGATCGGCCTCGACGCGAACTGCCTTACCTACTTCGTCGAGGCGTTGAAGGACGGTTCCGAGCCCACCGACGGGCTGGCCGAGCAGAAGGTCGCGCTGGCGCGATGCTTCCTCTACGCGCCGGAAGCGTTCTGGGTCACCCCCACCGTCGTGCAGGAATGTGCCAAGATTCCTGGCGCCGATTCCAGCGCCCAGCACCGCACCTGGATGAGCGCCCACATCAGCCAGCGGCCTCTCAGCTCCCCCGAGAGCATCGAGCGGCGCACCGTGGAGCTGCAAGCCTGGCACCCGGGCCTCGAGAACGCCAACGACTGC
>JBGQLS010000582.1:0-2180 GCA_041500205.1 Anaeromyxobacteraceae bacterium
CTGGCATCTTCCCGCCGGTTCTGGAGGAGGGCTCGCCGTGCCCGAAGCTGCCGCAGCCCTTCCGCTCGGCTCCCGGAAGCTCCTTCGGCGGCCACCACTCGATGCCCGGCGGTCTCCCCATCCACGAGGCGTTCAACGAGAAGAGCGACGTCTCGCTCGCAGAGAACTACGCGCGGAACTACCGCGTGCCGGGACTCCCGCACGACGACCACCACGACACCGCCTTCCCGGGACTGAACGACGACGTCGTCCTCGCTGCGCCCATTTGGCACGACTGGGCGAAGTCGATCGTCTTTCAGTGGAACGCCGACGGAAGCGAGTTCAAGGAGTTCAACTTCGGGGGCAACGGCACGACCGATGCGTTCGGCGCCGCTGGCGATTCGCGCACGGGCGGCCACCACATCATGAGCGTCGCGGAGGCCATGGCGCGCGCCCTCGCGCCGGACATGGTGATCACGCAGGCGAGCGCGCACTCCGCGCCGACCGGCGGGAACGAGTTCAAGGTCGTCAACTGGCTCCGCGCCGCGGCCATCATCGCGCGCGTAGACCCGGTGGCGGCTGGCTACCTCCACCGCGACACGGCCGGGAACCTTCGGCTCCCGCCGCTGCGCCGGCTCGGCGACCTGGACCTCGAGTCCAGCTCCCCGCCGCAGCTCAATTTCCTGCCCGAATACGTCATCCACAACCTCTCGGACGCAGACTTCATCCTCACGGGCCCGGTGGTCACCGAGTCGGAGACGATCCTGCGGACGCTCGCCCCTCGGTACGGATTCGACCCGGCCGACGTCACCCGCTACAACTGGTCGTTCCGCAACGTCGCCCTCTCGCAGCTCTCCGCCGAGCGCATCGCGTTCGTCTACCAGCGCGGCGGCCTGGCCGCGGTCCAGGCCGAGCTCGACGTGCTGCGGTCGCGAGGCGTCCTCTAATCTAACTACTTCGTGCGCCCCGAGGAGGAGAAGCTAGCTCTGACCTTCGGTGATGCCTACGCTGCCTACCGGTGCCAGGTCCGCCGCTGGGTCTGAACGAATCGTGATTCCAGCGTCGAGGACCTGCCGGTAGGGTCGCATTCGTCGGACCGGGCCCGTGGTATCTCAGCAGAGCGGGCAGCCCGCGCTGCCCGTTGCGGTAATGCAACGCAACAGTCACGGACGTTCCTTCGCCCGCTGAATACCAGTATGCGGTGCCGGCGATCCAGGCTTCTCCCGAGATCATCTGCCGGTGAAATCGCACCGAAACCCGAGGAGGTCTCCATGGAGCAGAGAGCGTACTCGTTTGCCATTGCGTGCCTATGTGTCGCCGTACCCGCACTCGGCATGGCATCCGAGGCGGGCAGCCCAGATCCGGAGCGGCGGCACCATCGCGGCGATGACGACCCGATCGTGCAGCTCGGGCCTCGCCCGTTCTATCTGGTCGAGGGCATGGACGAAGGCCAGCTGAAGGACAAGCTCATGCAGTGCCGGAACGGTCCCTTCCACAAGACGGACTTCTCGATCGGCCATCGAGGGTCGGCCCTCTTGTTCCCCGAGCACTCCGACGTCGCTTACCGCGGCGGGGCGCGCATGGGCGCGGGCATCGTCGAGTGCGACGTGACGTTCACCAAGGATGGCCAGCTGGTCTGCCGCCACAGCGAGTGCGATCTCCACACCACGACGAACATCCTGGTCACGGACCTCGCCAAGAAGTGCACCGAGCCGTTTACCCCGGCGCAATTCGACGCCACCGGCAAGCTGACGAAGCCCGCTTCGGCGCTCTGCTGCACCAGTGACCTGACGGTGAACGAGTTCAAGACCCTGTCGGCCAAGATGGACGCCAGCAACCCCGCTGCCACGACGCCCCAGGAGTACCAGGGCGGCACCCCCAGCTGGCGGACGGACCTCTACACCGGCCGCGCCCACGTGGTCACGTTCCGCGAGAGCATCGCGCTCAACAAGGAACTGGGCGTGAAGCACACGCCCGAGCTCAAGGGCGCGACGCACCAGGACCGGGTCGACGCCATCTTTGGCGGCCAGGAGCGGTACGCTCAGGCGTTCATCGACGTGCTCGAGTCCGCGAGGGTCGATCCCCGCGACGTCTTTGCCCAGTCGTTCAACCTACCCGACGTGCTGTACTGGGTGAGGAACGCGCCCGCCTTCGGCAGGCAGGCGGTCTACCTCGACAGCATCGACCCGACCGTCTCGCCC
>JBGQLS010000583.1:0-2177 GCA_041500205.1 Anaeromyxobacteraceae bacterium
CGCACGCACATCGAACAGATCGATGCCTTGAGTCACATCGACCAAGACCACCTCCACGGCCGCCGTCGTCAGGGTTTCGCGGAGGCCGGCGAGGTCGCGGACCACGGCGACGACGCACGTGTCGGGCCGGCTGCGAAGACAGGTGGCCAGCCCATCGGCAAGCAGCCGCACGGGGGTCAATACGGCAATCTTCATGTCGATGTCCCCGCAGTCCCGAGGAGCTGCGGCGAGGATCTCAGGAAATGCGGACCGGCCATGGGTGAACCTTGCCTGCGACGCTGCGGTACACCGACTCGGAGTCTGTGGTCGTGCTCATAGCAGATCAGATGGCCAGTCGCGTAGTTCACAAGGGGTGACTTCTCGGGGCGAACGTTTCGGCATACCATCCGTCTCCTGCAAGAGAAGGGCCGGCGCTGATCGCTACAGCATTGATAATCTGCGCGTTTACGCCTCTGTTGAGGCGCTGCAGGTTTCATTGCCGGACCCTCCGTCCGGGGCAAGCCAACCACAAGAGCAGGCCAGGCGCTGAGAGGTAGACAGCTGCCCGAGTGAAGTGCTGGTGAGAGGCGTACCTCACGAGTTGTGACGGGTGAACATGGGGTTGCCTTCTTCGGACGCCCTGACGCGGGCTCCGCTGGCTGCGGTGTCCCTCGTTGCGCGAGGCGCATTCGGCTCATCAGCACCGACTCGATCGGGGCGCTCGTGCTTCCCCGCACGGCGACTCGGACTGGACGGGAAGAGCAGTGAACGGCGATGCTCGTGGCGTGGAGGTGACTGATGCCACGAGATCCGGCGCGGCGGCCAGGCTTGCGGATCCTTCTGGTCCGCGATCACGAACGCCTTGAACGCCTGTTCGTGAAGCTGCTCGATGCTTTCAGAGAGGGAGATCCGGCCGACCTGCGCGCCATGTGGAGCCGCTTCGAGACGGGTCTCTCGGCACACCTCGCCGCCGAGGAACGCTATCTGATGCCCCTCTTCGCGCGCGTCGAGCCCGGAGAGGCGGCGGCCCTGCTCGCCGAGCACGGCGGCTTTCGGAGGAAGCTGAACGACCTGGGCGTGGGGGTGGACCTGCACGCGGTGAAGCTGGACGTCGCCCAGGAGTTCGTCGAAGCCCTCCGCGCTCATGCCCACCGCGAGGACCGGCTGCTCTACCGATGGGCCGAGCGCGAACTCGAGCAATCGGGCCAGGAGGCAGTGGAACGCGAGCTGGGCGGGTCCGTGCAGGAGCCGCCCTCCTGAGGGAGGCGGCGCGCAGCGCTACTTGCTCGCCTTGGGCGGCGGCTTTCCCTTCTCGAACGCCGCGTTGTCTCCGTACCTCGCGACGATCTTCTTCTTCGTGTCGATGCCCCCGGTCATCTCGATGACGAACGTGGGTACCCGGCGCGCACGCCTGTCGGCGACCCATTTCGTCATCTCCTTGGCACGGGGACGGGCACGCGCAACCCGCCTGCGAGACCGCCCGTCGCGTGCGAGCCCCTTCCCGCGCTCCTCCGCGGCGAGCGCCGCGATCCGCCTCTGAATGGTAGGCGTGATGCTCCGAACAGCGTCCGCGATGGTGCTGCTGATGATGTCTGCGATGGAGGTCTGAGCCGGTCGAGGCATGGGGTCGTCTCCTGATAGCTTGGTACTGTCAATTGTCGCCCACGATTGTGGTGAGCGCCAGGAATATGCGGGCGGAGGCTTTGGTGCGTCAGGCGCCGTGCTGCATTCTGGAACTACCCTCCAGCTCGATGACGAGGCGGCGCGCCTGGTCGGCGAGTTGCCGCGCCAGCTCGAACTGCCTTTCCATATCGCGGAAGCGATTGGTGGCATCGGCGGCTTGGCGGTGCGCGCGCTCTGCATCGTCACGAAGACATTCAACCATGCCGCAGCGCCTTGGAGAGCTCGCGGTCGAAGGCCGCCGCGAACAGCCGCGCCTGCCTGGGCCCGAAACCGCTCGGGCCGCCCATCTCGACGCCGCCTTCGCGCAGCTCGTGATGGAAGTTGCGCAGCGCGAGCGCCTCGCCGACGTTCTCCGCCGTGTAGACTGTTCCGCGCGGGTCGAGCGCCACCGCGCCACGGGCGACGAGCGCAGCCGCCAGCGGGATGTCGGCCGTGATGGCGAGGTCGCCGGCCTCCGCCGACTTGGCGATGTACCCGTCCGCGACGTCGAGCCCCATCGCGACCCGGACGGTCGA
>JBGQLS010000584.1:0-2140 GCA_041500205.1 Anaeromyxobacteraceae bacterium
AACGTCATCGTGTGGTCCACGTTCGCGGCAACCATCGTGGCCATCCTTCTGGTGAAGCCCGGGTCCGCCGGCAGGCGCGGCAGCGCCGTCCGGCGACGCAGCGCGCGGTGAGCGCGGCTCTCAAACAGAAGGGCGTGACACCTGTACGGGTGCTGCCGCTGGTCGCGTCCTGTGCGGCTGGTCTCCGGCTGCTCGGTTCGTCGTCTCCGCGAGGGGATGCGGGCGCTTTGCCGCCGGCGCACCAGGCTTCACGCCTCGCCGCGTGGGACGGCGCCTTGGGGAGCTGAGCCCAGCCGGCGCGGCTCCCTGCGGCTCCTTTGCCGCCTGCACGCCCGGCTTCTTCCCGGTCGCGCCCTTCTTCTCGAGCTCGGTCTCGAGAGTCTCGATCGCAGTTCGCAAGACGGCCTCCACGAACTCGCTGCCGCCCTTCCCGAGACTCTTGCCGGTCTTCCTCCCGATCTTCACGAGCTTCTTGACGGTCTTCTTGATCCCCATGGCAGGTCCCCTAGGCTGGTGCCCGGACATTCTGGCTCGGAGCGTGGCTGCCGTGCCTGGATGATTGCCCTGGCGAAGGGGCGGGTGAGAATCAAGACGACCTCGTGCTGTCACTAAATCGTCACAGAAACGTCATGAGGCACAGGATCTCCCACGTTCCCTCGCTCTGTGACCATGGCCGGCGGGTAGGCCGGATAGCTGGCACAGGCTGCCGCAGTCTCCTCCAGTTCCTCCGCCATGATCTTCAACAGGGCCTGCTCCTGCGCCTGAAGGTAGAAGTGTCCGCCGCTGCACAATCACGTAATTGCGACGTTCATCCTGTCTACCGCGCTGTCTCGCGTCCTGTCTGAGAACCTGTCTCGGCGTGAAGCGAACACGCTAGACAACACGAAATGCAAGCCGCGCCCCCACGACGTAGCGCCTCGCCTGGAGCGCCCGCTGCTCGACGTCAACGCTGACGTTTCACCGAAAGAAAAGGCCGGCGAAGGCCGCCGGCCCGGACGCCCAACGTCGCTGTCTGCTGCTACGACGTGAACTCGCGCGCGATGGCGCGGAGGGCTTCGGCGAGGGCACTGCGGCCTCCGGATCCTCGGTCTCGCGTGCGCGCTTCACGAACACTGTGAAGCGTCCGCCTTCGCCTCGAACTGTGGGAGGAGCCTCGCGCCAGGGTTGTCCGCCGCAGGGTCGCGCAACCTGCCGCGGTGGCCTAGCAGGCGCGACCTTCGGGGGACGTCATCTTCCGCGTCCCTTTCCGCGCGATCGAGCGGATCCCGCTTGGGCGACCGACCAAGTGCTCCGACGTACTGCTGCAGCTTACCTGCGGACCACTCCTCCTTCAGGACCCTCGCAATGAGCCGGTCGAGGCGCGCCGTCGCCTCCTGCTCGGTGGCGGAATCATTTGCGCGGGCGTAGTGCGTGAAAGCGCGCACGACGTCGAGCGCGTGGCTCACCGACAGCGTACGCCGAGTACCCTCGATGTCGATGCCACTGACGATCGCATGCTTCACCGCTTGGGGCGCCTCGTGGATCTCGACAAGCCGCTGCACCTTGCGCAGCGGCCACTGGAGCTGCTCGCCGACACTCGCCCCGGGTCGCGATTGAGAAAGGCGGGGACGATCGCAAGCCCTGCAACCTGGGCAGCCCTCCAGCGTCGTTCGCCGTACACGACGATGTAGTGCCCTCAAGGCCCCACGGTCGGGAGCCACGGCAGCGCGACGCCTGCGCGTCGCACGGCGCTCTCGGCCGATGGAGCCCGGTCTTCCGAGAACACCCGTCGGAGGAAGCGTCGCCATCGGACTGCGGCTATTCTGACGTTCCATGGCGCGTCGGCCTCTCATAGCCGTGGCTGGTGATGGCACCGTGGAGCCGGGCTCGATCCACTGGTCGGCGGCGGAGGAGGTGGGCGCGGCGCTTGTCGACGCAGGGTATCGCGTCCTCACCGGCGGGCGCGGGGGAGTGATGGTGGCGGCCTGCTCCGGCGCGCGGCGCGCGCGCGCCTATCGCGAAGGCGACACCGTCGCGCTCGTTCCGGGGCATCTGGCGAGTGCAGCGAACGTCTACTGCGATGTGGTGCTCCCAACCGGCCTTGACCACGCCCGCAACGTGCTCGTAGCTCACGCAGATGCACTCATCGCCATCGGCGGCG
>JBGQLS010000585.1:0-2006 GCA_041500205.1 Anaeromyxobacteraceae bacterium
CTCGTCACCACCTGGTCGGCCCTGCGAGGCAAGGTGGAGGCGAACTGGCCGGCCATGGCCTACCCGGCGCTGTGCGCGGCGGCGGCGGTCGCGCTGGGACGCGCGCGACCGGGCACGGCACGAGCCTTGGTGGGAGCGTCCGTCACGCTCGCCGTCGGAGCTCTGGCCCTCTTCGGGGTCGAGCAGCGCCATCCCCGACTCCTCGTCGGCACCGTCGCCGTCGAGCGCTTTCACGGCTGGCGGCTCATGGCGAAGGAGGCGCGCTCCCTCGCGCGCGGCGCCTGCGCCGAGGTCGGCTGCGATCCCGGGCAGCCCTTCCTCGTCAGCGCGAACTACCAGTATGCGTCCGAGCTCGCCTTCTACGCTGGCTTCCGCCGGTTTGGTCCCGCGGTCGAGCGGCCCTCGCAGCTCGACCTGTGGGGGGAGCGCCCGGCTGCCCGCGAGCCGATCCTCTTCATCGGCCCGGAGCGGCCCGGAGGCGGCGAGTTCCGCCTGCTCCGCGCCGAAGGGGAGCGAGCGACCGCCGAGCGGACCATCACGTACCGAGGAGAGCCTCTGCGCCAGCTGTCGCTCACTCCGTTCTCGCGCTATGCGGGAGACGCCCCGCGCGGCTAGATCCCTCCTCGTGGTGAACGAGGCCCGATACTGGAGCGCCGAGCCCGATGGGCGGATCCGTTGCACGCTCTGTCCGCGCGACTGCCTCCTCCGCGAGGGTCAGGCGGGCTTCTGCTTCGTCCGGCAGAACGTGGGAGGGAAGCTCGTCTCGCTCGCCTACGGGCGCTCGACGGGGTTCGCCTCCGATCCGATCGAAAAGAAGCCGCTGGCGCACTTCTATCCGGGCACGCAGGTGCTCTCCTTCGGGACGGCCGGCTGCAACCTGGGCTGCCGCTTCTGCCAGAACTGGGACATCTCCAAGGCGCGCCTCGCCGACCGCCGGTCGCAAGAGTACGTGCCTCGCGAGGTGGTGGACCTCGCGATCCAGGCCGGCTGCCCGTCCATCGCCTTCACCTACAACGACCCGGTGATCTGGGCGGAGTACGCGATCGACGTGGCCAAGGAGGCGCGCGCGCGCGGGTTGAAGACGGTCTTCGTCACCGCCGGCTACGTGGGGGAGAAGGCGCGCGAGGACATCTTCGCGCACATGGACGCCACCAACGTGGACCTGAAGGCCTTCACGGAGGGTTTCTACCAGCGCGTGACGCTCTCGCACCTCGCGCCGGTCCTCGAGACCTTGGCCTGGCTATCCAGGACGAAGGTCTGGACCGAGGTCACGAATCTCATGATCCCCGGTCTCAACGACGAGCCGGCCGAGACGCGCGCGCTCGCGGAGTGGCTGCTCGACCACATGGGGCCCGACGTCCCGCTCCACTTCACCGCCTTCCACCCCGACTTCAAGATGCTGGACCGGCCGCCCACCCCGCCCGCCACGCTCGCTCGCGCCCGCGCCGTCGCGCGCGAGGTCGGGTTGCGGCACGTCTACACGGGGAACGTCCATGACCGCGAGGGACAGACGACCTACTGCCCGAGCTGCGGCGAGGCGCTCATCGAGCGCGACTGGCACGCCATCCGCAGCTACCGTCTCGACGGCGACCGGTGCGGCGGCTGCGGCACCCGGCTCGCCGGGCGATTCGGGCGCGAGGTGGTCCCGACGAGCGGACGAAGGACGTATCTCGGCCTGGTCTGAACTCATGGCCGTGTTCACCCGTGTTGAGCGGCGATTCCGTAGCGCGGGGGCTCGTCCCCCGCCTGGACGCACCCAAGCGGGCCGCAAGGGCCCGCGCTACGGTTCGATCGAAAAGAGGAGCACCCCCCTGAGCGCTGCTTGAACCTTGGCCCCTCGAGGCGTGTGACGCCGTCGCCTCAGATCAGAGCCTGTGAGTTTATCTCCGGACCGAGCCAGACGGCCTAGCTGCAAGCCGCGCGAGGCGCAAGCCCGAAGCTGTAGTTCGTGCTACTGCGAGGGCTTGCAACGATGCCCGGCGCCGCAGATCGGCCGTCGCGGCGAC